>NZ_JBCEBN010000003.1:0-330703 GCF_049472575.1 Frondihabitans sp. 4ASC-45
GAGGTCGTTCAAGACCTCGCCCTCGACGGTGACCTTGGCGAGGTCGTCGCCGGYCAGGATCGTGTCGCCGTCGACGTGCAGGACGGGGACGAACGAGACGGTGTCGGCTTCGGCGGCCTTGAGACGGTCGACGGTCAGAATCGTTCCGACCTCGACGCGCTCCTGACGACCACCGGCGCGCACGATTGCGAATGCCATGGATGCTCCTTGGTTGGGGTGGCTTCCGATGGCGATCGCCGTCTGAGGCCCGATATGCCCGAGCGCAGATGGCCGGGCCGAGAAGTCTGGGCGGCTTCGAGAGCACGCACCAACGGCCAAGACTACCGGCCGGGGGCGGGAGCGTCAAACAGCGGCGAGTAGCCTTTCGGCGTGAGCATCCTGATCGACGATCCCGTCTGGCCCGCCCACGACACCGTGTGGTCGCACCTCGTCAGCGATTCGTCGTACGACGAGCTGCACGAGTTCGCCGAGGCTCACGGCGTCCCGCGACGGGCGTTCGACTTCGACCACTACGACGTTCCCGCGAGCCGCTACGACGAGCTCGTTGCCGCCGGAGCGCTGCCGGTGGGCGGCAAGGAGCTGGCCGTGCGCCTGCAGGCGAGCGGGTTGCGCGTGCCGCAGTGGCGTAAACGGCAGTTGCGCTGATCCTGCGTGCCCCGTGTGCGAATTCGAAGGAGATTTCGGTGCCGCACCCCGTCGGATCCTTGAGTTGTCGTGCCGGTGCCGGCGTTTCTCCTTCGAATTCGGCAGCGACCTAGCGCGGAGCGGGCGGGGCGAAGCGGGCGAGTGACTCCGGGTCGGAAGGCGGCGCGGGCGCCGGCGCAGGCGCCTCGGCAGGATGAATCGCAGGATCCGGCACGGCGTGGGCCGAGACCGACGCCTCTTCGCCACCGACCGGCCTGGCCTCGGGGGGCTCGACCGAGGGATCCTCGTTACCGTCGCCGTCGCCGTCGACAGTTGACGCTGCGACCGCGGTGGCCGCTCCGGCCGCCTCGAGACGCGTCGCCCAGAGCCAGGAGAGCGTGACTCCCCCGGCGAGGACGGCCGTAAGCTGCACGCCGAGTGCGAGCGGCGCGAACACGGTGCCGACGACAATTGCCGCTACGTCTCCCGAGGGCACGGAGGCGATCAGGCCCCCGACGACGAGTGCGGCTGCTCCGGCGGCTCCGGCTGCCACGGCTCGCGCTAGGGCGAGCAGAAGAGACACGGTCGCGGTCACGCGGAAGACCACGGCCAAGGCGAGGAGAGCGACGACGTAGAAGGGCAGGGGGTCGAGCACGACCCCGCGCAAGAAGAGCCCGACCGGAGCGGCCAGAAAGCCGGTGCCGTAGGCCGAGGGATCGTAGGCGACCGCGTTGCCCAGGAGCTGGATCAGCGCTACGACGAATCGGACGACGATCAGCACTCCCACGGCGACGGCGGCGACGAGAACTGACCCGGCCGTGACCCCGACGCCTGCCAAGCCTTCCGGCAGGCGCGAACCTCGGCGGCGCCGCCTCGACGACGCCCGCCTACCGGGTGACGCGTGCGGGGCCGAGTGCGGGCCGGGAGGGGTCATCGGTGTGGACACGCGCGACTCCTCTCGGCCCGATCAGCTATTACAGGTCGTCGGACGATACTCCCACGCCGAGGATGAACGGGCCCGCCTCGTCGTCACCGGCCGCCGGTGCAGAGGCCGGAGCGGCCGCCGTTCCCGTGCTGGAGGCGCGACGCGACCGGTTGCGACCCTGACCGGGCTGCTTGGGTTCGGGCAGCGCACCCAGGACGGAGTCGAGGATCTGCTCGGCGTCGTGAGTCGAGATCTTGCGCGGTGCGCGCTCGACCTTGGCGACGGGGATGTCGAGGATCGCGACGGTCGCCTCCGGCTGGACCACGGTCGCCTGCGAGCGACGCGACGGCGCCTTCTCGCGGACGACGGGGGCCTCGGTCGGCGTGGTTTCAGCCGGCGTCGACTCGGCCTGCTTCGGCTCCGCCTGCGCGGACTCGGCCTGCGTCTCTTCAGCCTGCTTCGACTCGACGGGTGCCGAGCCGGCACTCGGCAGATCGATGACAGCGGGTGCCGACGACGTCTCGGCCTCACCCGACGCTGCCGACGACGAGGCACGACGGCCACGGCCGCGACGTGAGCGGCCCTTGGCCGGCGTCTCGGTCGCGTCGTCGTCGAGGGAGATCGACGCTGCCGTCGAAACCGAAGGATCCGACGTGGTCGCCGACACGGAATCGCCCGCCGCGTTCTCGGCCGCAACGGCATCGATGGCTGCTTCGACCGCGGCAGCCGTCTCGGCCGGAGTCGCGGGAGTGTCGTCGGAGTGGACGACGGTCGACGCGGCGATCTTGGCGAGGGCGTTCTTCACGTCGTCGGTGATGGCGTGGATCGTGCCAGTCGCGGGCTGCGACTCGGAACCGCGCTGAGAGCGACCAGTGCCGCCGCCGTTGCTTCCGCCGTTGCTATTGCCGTTTGCTGCACCGCCGTTGCCGCCCTGCTTGGCACGACGACGCTCCTGCGAGCGCTGACGGTTCTGCTGCTGCTGCTCCTGGGCCTGCTGGCGGTCGACGCCGATCTCTTGGAACGACTCCATGAGGCCGAGGCCGAGCTTCTTGCGGGTCATCTGCACGAGCCCGAGCGACGTGACCTCGGCGACCTGGTGCTTGGTGCGGTCGCGGCTGAGGCACTCGACGAGACGACGCAGCACGAGGTCGCGGTTCGTCTCGAGCACCATGTCGATGAAGTCGACGACGATGATGCCGCCGATGTCGCGGAGGCGGAGCTGACGCACGAGCTCTTCAGCGGCCTCGATGTTGTTCTTCGTGACCGTCTCTTCGAGGTTGCCGCCCGACCCGACGAACTTGCCGGTGTTGACGTCGACGACCGTCATGGCCTCGGTGCGGTCGATCACGAGCGAGCCGCCAGAGGGGAGCCAGACCTTGCGGTCGAGGGCCTTGTCGATCTGCTCGTTGAGGCGGTACTCGTCGAACGAGTCTTTGTCGCCCTCATAGGCCTTGACTCGATCGAGGAGGTCGGGCGCGACCGCCGAGAGGTACGTCTCGATGGTCTGCTGCGACTCTTCGCCGTCGATGACGAGCTCGTGGAAGTCTTCGTTGAAGACATCGCGCACGATCTTGATCAGCAGGTCGGGCTCGGAGTGCAGGAGGTTGGGAGCGTTGCCCGCCTCGACCTTCTTCGAGATGTCGTCCCACTGGTTGAGGAGGCGCTTCACGTCGAGCGTCAGCTGCTCTTCGGTCGCGCCCTCGGCCGCCGTGCGGACGATGACGCCGGTGTTCTCCGGAAGGGCCTCTTTGAGGATCTTCTTTAGACGAGCGCGCTCCGTGTCGGGCAGCTTGCGGCTGATGCCGTTCATCGAGCCGTTCGGCACGTAGACGAGGAATCGGCCCGGGAGCGAGATCTGGCTGGTGAGGCGCGCGCCCTTGTGACCCACTGGATCCTTAGTCACCTGCACCAGGACGCGATCGCCCGGCTTGAGGGCGAGCTCGATGCGACGGGGCTGGTTGCCGTGCTCGATCTTGTCCCAGTCGACTTCGCCGGAGTAGAGCACGGCGTTACGGCCGCGCCCGATGTCGACGAACGCCGCTTCCATGCTGGGGAGCACGTTCTGCACGCGGCCCAGGTAGACGTTGCCGATGAGCGAGACGTTCTGCGACTTGGCGACGTAGTGCTCGGCCAGGATGCCGTCTTCGATGACGCCGATCTGGATGCTGTCGCCCTGCGAGCGGACGACCATCTTGCGGTCGACGCTCTCGCGCCGGGCGAGGAACTCGGCCTCGGTGACCACGGGGCGGCGGCGACCGGCGTCGCGGCCGTCGCGACGGCGCTGCTTCTTGGCCTCGAGGCGGGTGGAGCCCTTGATGCGCTGGGGCTCGGTGATGAGCTCGGGCTCGGGGCGCTCACGCGGCTCGCGATTGGCGCGCGAACGGGTGCGGCTCGTCGAGACCTCGTCGGAGCCCTCGCCTCCGTTGCCGCCGCGGCTTCGGGATCGACGACGCGCCGGCCCCTGATCGCGGTCGTCGTCGTCTTCGTCGTCGTCGTAGCGCGCCGGCAACGGCGAGATCTCGGGCGCGTGGAAGATGAGGCTCGTCGTGCTGAGCGGCGCTTCGAACGGCGAGGCCGACGGGACGACGGGCGTCTGGTCGGCCGCGTCACGCTCGATCGTCTCGGTGTCGACCAACTCGGCCGAAGCGGCGCTGTCGTTGTTCGTGCCGGTGCCGTCGTTGCCGGCGTTGTCGATGGTGCTGTCGGGCTGGGTCACAGCGGTCGCCTCCTGGGGCACGTTCGTGTCGGCGGCCGGGGCGCTCAGCACCGCGTCGGCTCGCTCGGAATGAGAGGAAGGTGCGGTCGAAGCCGTGGGCTCCGCCTGCTTCGCTGCCTGCTTCGACCGGAATCCGGCGAACAGGCGACTTCTTCTCTTGGGACTGTTTTCGTTCTTCTCCACCATTGGTGGTGCAACTCCTCGCCCCGTGCGACGTTCTGCGGGTGCTCTGTTCGAACACCACCCGGATTGCCGCCGGGAAATCATGTGCGCGTGAACCTGACTGGACGAAGCGACCCCTGGTCGCCGCATCTCGCTGCTCCGCGAAATCTGTTCTGTCACGGGATCCGGTCAGGATCCGTGGAAATCTGTTCGGTCGCCCGTCGTTTCTGGCGACCGTCTTGCCTGTCGTTTCTGGCAGCCGACCGTCACGGTCGGAAAGCTCGCCCGGCTCTCACCCTGGGACTGTCCCGATTATCGCACGCCCTGCCCGTCGGGGTGGATTCTCTGCGTGTCATAATCCGTGGGTGCCGTCAGCCAAGGTTTCCACCAAGCCCGTAATCCAGCATCCGCTCACCGCGATCCTCTTGATCGTGGCCGGGGTGGTCGGGTTCTATGGCTCGTTCAAGCTGGTCGTCGAGAAGTACGAGCTCCTGGAGAACCCCACCAAGGGGCTCGCCTGCGACATCAATCCGTTCGTCTCGTGCTCGACCGTGATCGACAGTTGGCAGTCGCACCTCTTCGGCTTTCCGAACCCGATCCTCGGTGTCGCGGGGTTCGTCGCCCCGATAGCCGTAGGAGTCGCGCTGCTCGCCGGGGCGAAGTTCGCGCGCTGGTTCTGGATCGCCTTCAACGCTGGCCTCTTCCTGGCCTGGGCGTTTGTCACGTTCCTGTTCATTCAGACGGTGTTCTTCATCGGCGCCCTCTGCCCGTGGTGCATGCTCGTCTGGACGGCCACGATCCCGATGTTCTGGGTCTTCACCGTCTGGAACCTCGCGAACGGCAAGCTCACTCGCAGCACGACGCTCCAGCGCCGCATGCGCGCCTTCCTGCCCTACTCGTGGGTGCTCCCGGTGGTCAACTACCTCGTGATCGTCATCATCATCATCCAGCACTTCCCGCTGCTGCTCTCGGTGCTGTTCGGCTGATTCGCCCTCCCAAGCCCGCCCGCCGCGCGCCGCGCGGCGCGCGGCGCGCGGCGCGGCCGCTGAGGCACCCCCCGCTGGCCAATTCGGGGGTGGCATCCTGGGGTTGTCTGGCCATCCGGGGGTCCGCCAAGCCCGGGCGAGTTCATTTCGGATACTGAAGAGGCCCTGGGGGATCTCCCAGGAAATCCATGACGTGTCACCGTTCAGCCTCGGCCAGACACCTGCCCCGGCTACTGTCGTTGATCGACAGCCGATGTTTACGCAGATCTGAGGACCAATGACACCGCCCCCCGAGACCGGTCAGACCAAGCGCGATCGTCGCGACGAAGCCCGAGAGAAAGCGCGCGTCGCCCGTGAGGCCGCCACCCGACGCCGTCGCCGCAACAAGAGCCTCCTGGTCAGCGGAATCATCGTCGGTGCGCTCGCCCTCGTGACCGCGGTCACGCTCATCATCGTCAGTTCGGTGCAGCCCGCCGGCCCCGGCCCGAAGAACATGGCGTCGGGCGGGATCCTTCTTCAAGGGAGCGCGTCGACCAGCAAGATCACCGCCGTCGAGACGAAGGCCGTGCCCGCCGGCGGGAGCATCACTCCGACCGACCAGAAGAAGCTCGACAAGACCGTCAACATCTCGGTCTACCTCGACTACCAGTGCCCCTACTGCAACCAGTTCGAGACCACTAACGAAGCGCAGATCTCGACGTGGCTCAAGAAGGGTGCGATCACCTACGAGATCCACCCGATCTCGATCCTCGACGCGTCGTCGCTCGGCACGAAGTACTCGACTCGCTCGGCCAACGCGGCCATGTGCGTCGCCAACTACGACCCCGACTCGTTCCTGGCGGTGAACACCTCCTTCTTCGCGAACCAGCCGGCCGAGGGCTCCAAGGGGCTCACCGACGAGAAGCTCAAGAGCTTGATCACGGCCGCCGGCGCGACGAGCCCCGACATCTCGTCGTGCATCGACGACGGCACCTTCAAGGGCTTCGTCGCCGACCAGACCAAGGCGGCGCTGAACGAGAAGCTGCCGAACTCGTCGCTCGCCAAGCTCACCGGCACACCCACCGTGATCGTCAACGGTCAGGCGTACTCGGGCTCGCTCACCGACGCGGCGGCGTTCTCGTCGTTCGTGACCAGCCAGGCGACGAGCTAGCCGCTCCCCCGCACAAAGAAACGGCCCCGCACCTCGTCAGAGGTGCGGGGCCGTTCGGCGCTGTGGCCGCAGGTGCCTAGGCGAACCAGAGGGCGAGCTCGCGCGCGGCCGACTCAGGCGAGTCGCTGCCGTGCACGAGGTTCTGCTGCACTTTGAGGCCCCAGTCGCGGCCGAGGTCGCCGCGGATCGTTCCGGGTGCCGCGCTCGTCGGGTCGGTGGCACCGGCCAAGGAGCGGAAGCCGGCGATGACGCCGTTGCCGCCGATTCGGAGGGCGACGACGGGGCCGGACTCCATGAACTCGACGAGCGGCTCATAGAAGGGCTTGCCGACGTGCTCCTCGTAGTGAGCTGCGAGGAGCGAACGGTCGGCCTCGACGAGCTTGATGTCGACGAGACCGTATCCCTTCGCTTCGATGCGGCGGAGGATCTCGCCGGTCAGGTTACGGGCGACGCCGTCGGGCTTGACGAGGACCAGGGTTTCTTCGAGATCGGACACGGTGGCTCCTTAGGGGTGGGGGCGATGAGAAAGGGTTGCACTACTGATAGTCGCGCGGATCGAGGCCGGGATTGGCCTCCATCCACGCGCGCAGGGCGGCGTTCCGTCGGTCGATCTGGATGCCCTTGACCAGGCAGAAGATCCAGATGCCGATGAAGACTGCTGCGACGACGTACATCAAGACGACGAGGATCCCGGTCAACGCCAGCAGCACCTGAACGATGCAGCCGAGCACGACGCCCCAGCGGTAGCGGAGGCCGGCGCCGGCGACGAGCATGAGAACGACGAACCCGGCGCCGCCGAGAAGGGCCACGCTCCAGGGCAGAACCCCGGCACCGCCGACGTTCAGCACAAGGAAGAACAGCACGCATGCCTCGAGCACCAGCATGATCGAGAGCAGGCTCTCGGTCAGCGAGCGCTGGCGACGCGGGCGAGCGGTGCGGGGGCTGCGCCCGGTCGCGGCATCCGACACGGGAACCTCAGGATCCGAGGCGGCCCCGTCAGGATCGCTCGTCACGTTGCTCACTTGTCTCCGGCCTCGAGCGTCAGGCTCATCACTTCACCGACCAGCGTGATCGATCCGGTGACGACGACACCGCCCTTCTCGGTCTCGTCGGCGAGGTCGCGGGCGATCGAGAGCGCAGAGACCACGTTCGTCTCGACGGTCACCCGGTCGGGGCCGACGATGCCGACGGCGATCTGGGCCAGCGTGTCGGCGTCGATGGCCCGATCGGAATCGGACTGCGTGATGACGAACTGCTCGACGACGGGCGCGAGGGCACGGATGATGCCACCCGCGTCTTTGTCCGAGAGGATCGCGAGCACGGCGACGACGCGGTCGAAGTCGAAGTACTCGCCGAGCGCCTCGGCCAGCGAGTGCGCACCGTGCGGGTTGTGCGCGGCGTCGACGAGGATCGTCGGATCGTTGCTGAGCACCTGGAGTCGACCGGGCGACGACGAGCCGGCGAGCCCCTCCGTGAGGATCTCGGGGTCGAGCGGCTGGGTGCCGTTGCCGAGGAACGACTCGACGGCTGCGATCGCCACCGCCGCGTTCTGTGCCTGGTGGCGACCGAACAACGGCAGCGGGATCTCCTCGTAGCGGCCGGCGATCCCCTGCACCGAGATCAGCTGACCGCCGACGGCGACCTTCGACTCGAGCACCTGGAATCCGGCGCCCTCCGAGACGAACGTCGATTCCGAGAGCTCCGTGGCGCGCTGCAGTTCGGCCAGCGCCTCGGGCACCTGCGCGGCCGAGACGACGTTCGACGAGGGCTTGATGATGCCCGACTTGGTGCGGGCGATCTCGAGCACGGTCGAGCCGAGCCGCTTCGTGTGGTCGAGCGCGATCGGGGTGAAGACGGCGACCTGACCATCGGCGACGTTGGTGGAATCCCACTCGCCGCCCATGCCGACCTCGAGCACGACGACGTCCGCGGGTGCGTCGGCGAACGACGCGAAAGCAAGCACCGTGAGCGCCTCGAAGTAGGTGAGCGGCTCCTCGCCGGCCGCCGTCAGCTCGTCGTCGACCATGCTGAGGAAGGGTGCGATGTCTCGCCAGTTGGCGGCCAGCGCGGCATCGCTGATCGGCTCGCCGTCGATCACGATCCGCTCGTTGACCTTGACCAGGTGCGGGCTCGTCATCAGGCCGGTGCGCAGTCCGTAGGCGCGCAGGATGCTCTCGATCATGCGGCTGGTCGACGTCTTGCCATTGGTGCCGGTGATGTGGATCACCGGGTAGCTGCGGTGCGGGTCGCCGAGGAGTTCGACGGCACGACGGGTCGCCTCGAGGCGGGGCTGCGGGGTGTTCTCACCGATGCGCGCGAGAAGGGCCTCGTAGACCAGACGGGCTCCCGCCTCGTCGGCGGACTCGTCGAGCTCCTTCTCGTCGTCACGATCGTCGTGATCGCGTTCGTCGTCGTCGCCCATCGAGGGGAAGTCGCCGAAGTCGTCGCGCGTGCCGAACACGTCGGGCAGCGGCCCGGGGTCGACAGTCTCGTCGTCGTCGTCGTCGCGGCCGGGGCCTGCGGGGGTGTCACTCATGTTTGCTCACCTGCACTGTCACGGCCGCACCGTCGCCGACCGGAACGGCGTCGTCGGGGGCCTCGGAGAAGAGATCGACCTCGAGGCTCAGAGTGAGGGTCTCACCCATGATCAGGTCGCGGTGCGCCTCGACGGCAGCCTCGGCCGCCGCGTCGACGCCGAGGGTCAGTCGGATCCGGTCGCTCACGTCGAGCCCCGCGGATTTTCGCGCGGCCTGAACGGCGCGGACGACGTCGCGGGCGAGCCCTTCGGCCGCGAGCTCGGGCGTGATCTGCGTGTCGAGGAGCACGAAGCCGCCGTCACCGACGAAGGCGATCGCCCCGGCGCCCTCGGCCACGGTGAGCTCGAGTGTGAACTCGCCGGGGATGAGAGCGATACCACCCACGACGACGCCCTGCTCGCCCGACGCGTCGATGTCGCCGAGCGACCAGTCGCCCTTCTTGGCGGCCGGAATGACCTGCTGTACCTGCTTGCCGATGCGCGGACCGGCGGCCCGGGCGTTGACCGTGAGCTTGCGAGTCACGCCGTAGTCGCCGAGCGACTCTTCGGTGAGGGCGTCAAGGGTGACCTCTTTGACGTTCAGCTCGTCGCGGAGGATGGCCGAGAAGGGCGACAGCTGCGCGGGATCCTGAGATACGACAGTGATCGAGGCGAGCGGGAGGCGAACCCGCAGCCCGGTCGACTTGCGGAGCGCCAGGCCGGACGACGCGATCGCACGGATCCGGTCCATCGAGTCGACGAGCGTGTCGTCGCGCGGGAACGCCGACGAATCGGGCCAGTCGGTGAGGTGCACGCTGCGACCTCCGGTGAGGCCCTGCCAGATCTCTTCGGTGACCAGAGGCGCCAGCGGCGCGGCCACGCGGGTGAGCGTCTCGAGCACGGTGTAGAGCGTGTCGAAGGCGTCGTGGTCATCACCCGACCAGAAACGATCGCGCGACCGACGCACGTACCAGTTGGTGAGCACATCGGCGAAGTCGCGGAGCTTCGCGGTCGCGAGGGGCGAGTCGAGTGACTCGAGGTCGTGAGCGACGTCGTCGACGAGCTGACCGGCCTTGGCCAGCAGGTACCGGTCGAGCACGTCCGTCGAATCGGTGCGCCAGGTCGGCTGGTGCCCCTTCGAGTAGAGCGTGAAGAAGTAGTAGGTCGACCAGAGCGGGAGCAGGAACTGCCGGACGCTCTCGCGGATCCCCTCTTCGGTCACGATCAGGTTGCCGCCTCGGATCACGCTCGACGACATGAGGAACCAGCGCATCGCGTCGGCGCCGTCGCGGTCGAACACCTCGTTGACGTTCGGATAGTTGCGGAGGCTCTTCGACATCTTCTGGCCGTCGGAGCCCAGCACGATTCCGTGGCTGATCACGTTCGAGAAGGCCGGACGATCGAACAGACCGGTCGACAGGGCGTGCATGACGTAGAACCAGCCGCGGGTCTGCCCGATGTACTCGACGATGAAGTCGGCGGGGCTGTGGCTGTCGAACCACTCCTGGTTCTCGAACGGGTAGTGCACCTGCGCGAACGGCATCGAGCCGGAGTCGAACCAGACGTCGAAGACGTCTTCGATGCGACGCATGGTCGATGCGCCCGACGGGTCGTCGGGGTTGGGACGGGTGAGGTCGTCGATGAACGGTCTGTGCAGGTCGGGCTCGCCCTCCGCGTTCAGCGGCAGACGACCGAAGTCGGCCTCGAGCTCGGCGAGCGAGCCGTAGACGTCGACGCGCGGGTACTCCGGGTTGTCGCTCTTCCACACCGGGATCGGCGATCCCCAGTAGCGGTTGCGCGAGATCGACCAGTCGCGCGCGTTCTCGACCCACTTGCCGAACTGGCCGTGCTTGACGTTCTCGGGAACCCAGTTGATCTCTTCGTTCAGCTCGACCATGCGGTCGCGGTAGTCGGTCACGCGCACGAACCACGACGACACGGCCTTGTAGATCAGCGGGTTGCGGCAGCGCCAGCAGTGCGGGTAGCTGTGCTCGTAGCTGGCCTGGCGGAGCAGACGCCCCTCGGCACGCAGCATCTGCGTGAGCGGCTTGTTCGCATCGAAGACCTGCAGGCCCGCGACCTCGCCGAACATCGGCAGGAAGCGCCCGCCCTCGTCGACCGAGATGATCGTCGGGATGCCGGCGGCCGAGCAGACCTGCTGGTCGTCTTCACCGTAGGCGGGAGCCTGGTGGACGATGCCGGTGCCCTCGCCGGTGGCGACGTAGTCGGCGACCAGGATCCGCCACGCGTTTTCAGTACCCCACTTTTCGAGGTCGGCATAGTGATCCCACAGCCGGTCGTACTGGACCCCGTCGAGCTCGCGTCCCTGCACAGTGCGCTCGACCGCGGCGAGCGCGTCGTCGGCGCTCTCGTAGCCCAGGTCTTTCGAGTAGGCGGCGACGGTATCGGTCGCGAGGAGGAAGCGGGTGAGCCCGTCGGCCGACCCGTCAGCGGCACCGAGCGGGCCGGATGGCAACACCGAGTACTCGATGGCGGGGCCGACCGCGAGCGCGAGGTTCGTCGGGAGAGTCCAGGGGGTGGTGGTCCAGGCGAGAGCCTTGACGGCCGTCAGCCCGAGCACCTCGGCCCGCTCGCCGACGAGGGGGAACGTCACCGTGACGGTTTGATCTTGACGCATCTTGTAGACGTCGTCGTCCATGCGCAGCTCGTGGTTCGACAGCGGCGTCTCGTCGTGCCAGCAGTACGGCAGCACGCGGAAGCCCTCGTAGGCGAGGCCCTTGTCGTGGAGTGTCTTGAAGCCCCAGATGACGCTCTCCATGAAGGAGGTGTCGAGGGTCTTGTAGTCGTTCTCGAAGTCGACCCACCGTGCCTGGCGGGTGATGTACTCCTGCCACTCCCCCGTGTATTCGAGCACCGATTTGCGGGCGGCCGCGTTGAACTGCGCGACGCCCATCTCGTCGATCTGGTGCTTCTCGGTGATGCCGAGCTGGCGCATCGCCTCGAGCTCGGCCGGGAGTCCGTGGGTGTCCCAGCCGAAGCGTCGGTGCACCTGCTTGCCACGCATGGTCTGGAACCGGGGGAACACGTCTTTGGCGTAGCCCGTCAAGAGGTGACCGTAGTGCGGGAGGCCGTTGGCGAACGGGGGGCCATCGTAGAAGACCCACTCCTCGCAGCCCTCGCGCTGGGCGATCGACTCCCGGAAGGTGTCGTCGCGCTTCCAGAAGGCGAGGATGCCCTGCTCGACGTCGGGGAACTTCGGCGACGCGGGAACGGCACGACGACCGGTGCCGACGTGGTCGAGATCGGTGCGGGCGGACTCGGTGGTTTCGTCGAACTCAGCGGCCATTGTCAACTCCAGTGCAGATGCGCGGTGCTTGCTTCTCGCACGAGGACGGCTACCGGATGTCACCGGGAGTCGCGGTACCACCCCGCTTGCCCACCTCGATTGCCGGAGGGCCACTCATTGTCAGGCGATGTCGGGCCTGCCCCGCTCGGTTCTACCGGCCCGCACTTCGCAGACCGTGGTCTGCTCGCTGCAAGCGTTCTTCCGAGTGCTCCCCGGTGATGGCCGGATCAGTGCGCTCCAAGTGTAGCCGCAGACCGTGGCCCTCGAAGCGGGGATCGGGGCAGGTCGAGCGCCGCCATCACGATGAGTCGGTGACGGGTCGGCCGGATCCTCGTCTGTGCTTTACGTCGGTGGTCCGCACGAAGGCCCACACGGGGTCCGCACAAAGGCCCACAGACAGGCGGTACCAGTCCCCCAAAGCGGGGATTACTAGGGCGTGTTCGGCCTGCCTAGTGTGAAAAAGACGGTCTTCGGGGACCGTCGGTCAGGGGATCCATCATGGCGTCCACACGTCTCGCATCACGGCGCCGCAGCGCGCTTGCTCTCACCGTCGCGATCGTCGTCGCGGCGCCACTCGCCAGTGCCATCGATCTCGCGGCACCGGCCTCAGGCGCTCAGGCCGCGACCACCCAGGCGGAGTCTCCGGACTTCGCGACCCGCGCCTACGGCGACCCGTGGGACTACTCGAACTCGGGCGATCAGAACACCGACGCGGCCCGCGTCCGCGGCCTGAGTATCAAAAACGGGGTGATGAACCTGCGCGTCGGCGGCGGCGACTACTTCACACCGATCATCTCGCAGCCGGGCTCTCTCGCCGTGGGGCGCGACGGCGCCGCGAAGCCCGTCTCACCCAGCGGCTACGACCACGTGTCGTTCAAGATGAACCAGCCCTCGTCGGGCGTCGGCGCCATCTGGTGGTGGACCTGCTCGACCACCCTCGCGACCTGCGGGGGCGGCCAGACCTTCAAGCTGTACAAGGGCACGCACGTCTACAACTTCAACCTGACCTCTAAGTCGACCGTCGGGGCAAAGAGGCCGTGGAACGATCACGGCAAGCCGATCGTCCGGTTCCGGATCGCCCCGACCATCTCGGGATCGAAGACCAGCCCGATCCTCGCGAAGATCGACTGGCTCCGCATCTACAAGAAGACCGGCTCGCTCGCTGCCTACCCCGCAGGCACCTACGACGGAGTCAAGGTCATCTCGCGACCGATCTCGGTCGTCGACAGCCCGAACACCACCGAGGGCAAAGACATCAGCACCGCCCAAGGGCGCAAGCAGTGGGTCTTCACGAGCGCGGCGGCAGCCCGAGGGGTGAAGGTCAAGAACGCGACCGTCAAGGGCTACGGCGCGGCCGGGATGACCGCCACCAACTCGGGATCGAACCGCAACGACCCGGAGGTGCTGCTGCCCGTCAGCGCCTTCCCGGGCAGCACCTACCGGTACTTCTCGTTCCGGCTGACCTACAACGGTGGCTACTCGCTGGCCAACAGCCCGGGCGGCGGCAAGATGGCGCGGCTCGTGTGGAACGCCAAGGGCACCACCGCCCCCCAGGAGAGCAACGACATCGTCACCTACTCCGGCCCGAACGCCCGCACCCTCAGCGTCGACCTGGCCAAGGGCAATCCGCTCGACGAGAACTCGCGTTCGCCGCGTCTCGGCTGGAAGGGCCGCACGATCACCTCGCTGCGCTTCGACCCCAACGAGGATCCGGGCGCCAACACCTGGCACCTGTCATCGATCCACCTGCGGAAGGCCCCGGCGGCCAAGGCCTCGACGGTCATCAAGTTCCACGATGCCGCGTGGATCGCTGGCACGACGGCCACGATCAAGGTCGGCAAGAAGGCGCCCGGCGGCAGCGGATACACGACCCTCGCCTCCGACATCCCCGTCACCAAGGGCTCGAACCACCGCCGCTTCACGCTGGGCTCGAAGGCAACCGGGGCGTACTACGTCCAGGTCACGCTGCGCCACCCGGGTGGCGGCACCTCGACGTCGTACTCGACCGCGCCGATCACGATGTCGCGCTGACGCGGGCTCCCCGCCTCGCAGCACCGGCTGCACCCACCGCCCCGAAACCACCCCGGAGCGGTGGGTGCAGACTGGGCACATGACGACACCCGACGCCCACAGCTCGACTGCCATGGGCGACGGTTCGTCCCGCGAGGGCGAGGGTTCGTCCGCTGGGAGCGCCAAGCCCGAGAGCTCGCTCACCGTCATCGTCGCCTTCACGGCCAACCTCCTGGTCGCCGTTGCGAAGACCATCGCGTCGCTCCTGACCGGTTCTGCCTCGATGGTCGCCGAGGCCGCGCACTCCTGGGCAGACACCGGCAACGAGATCTTCCTCTTCGTCGCCGATCGCCGGGGCGGTCGCCGACGCGACGCCGACCACCCGCTCGGCTATGGCAAAGAGACCTACGTCTGGTCGATGTTCGCCGCATTCGGCCTCTTCACCGTCGGCGCCGTCGTGTCGATCTACCACGGCATCTCCGAACTGGGCTCGGCCGAAGAGGAGACGAGCTTCGTCGTCAACTACGTCGTGCTCGGCGTCTCCGCCTGTCTCGAGGGAGCCTCGTTCATCCAGGCGCTGCGGCAGGCGCGGGGTGTTGCAAAGAAACGCAGGATCCCTGTGCTCCGCCACGTCCTCGGATCCTCAAACTCGACGCTTCGTGCCGTCTTCTTCGAAGATGCGGCGGCCCTTGTCGGACTGCTCATCGCCTTCCTCGGCATCTTCCTGCACCAGGTGACCGGATCGGCCGTCTTCGACGCGATCGGATCGATCCTGGTCGGCGTGCTGCTGGGTGTGGTCGCGGTCGTGCTGATCGATCGCAACCGACGGTTCTTGATCGGCGAGAGCCCGACAGACGAGGTCGAGTCGACCGTGCTGCGCCGCCTCCTCGAGCGCGACGACATCGATCGCGTCACCTACCTGCACACCGAGTTCGTCGGCCCGAGCCGCCTCTACGTCGTGGCCGCTGTCGACATCGTGGGCAATGCCGACGAGGAGCACGTCGCCGTGGCACTCCGCCGCATCGAGCGCGCCCTCGAGGGGCACGACATCGTCGAAGAGGCCGTGCTGACGCTCTCGACGCCCGACGAGCCGAGCCTGTCGCCCGCCAAGGCGCGGGATGCGGCGCCGGGGTCGCTGGCCTGAGGTCGCATCCGGTCCCCTGCAGCACTCGCGCAGACAGCTAGTCGCGTTTCGCAGGTCTAGTCGCGGTATTTCGCGACTAAACCTGCAAAACGCGACTAAGGGCGTCGAGTACGCGGCGCAGGCGACCTAGGCCGACGCCGAGCCCCGGCGGCGACGCGCCACCACGAGGAGCCCGACGCCGAGGCCCAGCACCGCGAATCCGACGAGCGCCTGCGGGCCGGAGTCCGACCCGGTGAAGGCGAGCTCGGCCGGAGCCGCGCCAGCGACAGCAGCCGACGTGACGAACGGCGTGCCGGTCAGGTGGATGAATCGGATGTCGGAGGGCACCGAATAGGCCGCATCGCCGGTCGCCGCAGGGTCGACCTGGAACGCGGTCATGATGTAGTTGCCCGGCGTGCGAGACAGGGTCGTCGACCACGTGCCGTCCGCCGCGACGACGATCGAGCCGTCGTCGACGGGCAACGGCGTCGTCGAGGCGGGGTCACCGCTCAGGGCGCGAGGCGAACTCAGCCGCGCGGCACCGGTCGCCGAATCGGCGTTCAGCACCTCGGGTTCGAACTCCCCCGAGAAGAGGGTCGGGTACAGCGCCTCGAAGTAGTAGAGCGACGTCAGGGGTCGCTCCTCGTAGAGCACGACATGCTGCCCGGGCGTGCCCGTTCCCGAGACCTTCATGGCGAGCTTGCCCGGGGTGGCCGCACTGGCCGTCCCTTTGACGGGAATGCCGAGCTCGTCGATGATCTCGTCGAGCGACTTCTCGATCTCGGCGTCTGTCTCGTCGGCTTCGTCGGCGAGCGCCTGAACTGCCCGGGGCAGAACGGATGCACGCGAGGAGGACGACGACGAGAGCGAAGGATCCTCGGCGCGCGCAGCTCGGGCCTTCACTTTCTGGGCCTGGGTCCGCGCGGGCTCCGCCGCGGAGGAGGCCGCTGCGGTGTCCGACGAGCTGAAGGAGAAGCCCAAGGAGCCGAAGGACGACTCGTCGTACGTGGGCTCGAGGACGGTGGGCGGGACGACGGTTCCGGCGGGGACCGTGATGGTCAGGCCGATCGTATTCGACAGCTCCGACTCCCGGGTGATCTCGTCGCCTTCATCGTTCGTCACAACCTGATAGGCGCTGACCTTCTCCGTGCCGAACGAAACGGTGTGGTCGGACGTCCAGGTGCCGTCGTCCCCGACCGAAACCGAGTCATTGAAGTCGAAGGTGAAGATGTCGCCCCCTGATTCCTCGTCGGAGGTCTGCGCGACGAGGTAGACGTCGCTACCGGGCGTGCCGGTTCCCGAGAACTGCACGACCGCGAGCGGCTCGCCGTTCGAGAACGGGAAGGGCGAGGCCTCGTACGACACGGCGGCTGTCGGGTCGGTGATAGTGGGCGTCGCACTCTGTTCGGCGTCGAACTCGACGTCGAAGTCGTATTCGCTGAGGTCTTCGCCCTTGTAGGTCGCGTACACGCTGAGGTACTGCTCGTAGCCGGCGTCATCAGCGAAGTGGAGCGGGATCGAGAACGACGTCGCCGTCGTCGTGAGGCGCTTGATCGGCTCACCCCAGCTGTCGGTGACGACGACCTTGGCGCCGATGGGCGCTGTGCCGGTGATCGTGATGTCGCGGGCTCCCGTGACGCGCACGTAGCCGTCGCGGTCGGCCGCGGGCACGGTCGCTGCCTTCAGGTCGCTAGGTGCCGCCTTCGGCGCGGCGGCCTTCGCCGCTGCCGTGGGCTTCGGTGTCGGGGTCGCCGTGGGCGTTGCGGACGCCGTCGGCGCGCTCGTCGCGGCCGCGCCGGGCTCGGCGGCGAATGCTGCCCCGGCGGAGAGCACGGAACCTCCGACGATCAGGGCGAGCGCTACGGGAAGAGCCACTGCGGCTCGGAAATCGGGTTTCGTCAAAGAACTCGTCTGTCTTTCGGCGTGAGTCGGCAGGCCTGTCGCCGCTCTGACCCACCCCCGAGCAACGCCACGGCCCGGTGATCTCGGGCCGTCGAGCGAAGGTACCAGTTCGGCGATGCCGATGACGACACCCGTCCGGCTAGAGTGTGTGCCCCCCGAGCCCGGCGGCAACCGCCTCGACGGCCGGCTCCACCGCGTCTTCGAGACTGCCCCGGCCGATTCCGGCTCGCGCCCACGCGACCGCGGCCGCTCCAGCCGCACCGAGAAGCGCCGCCGACACCACCTGCGGCCACGCGTCGCCGGCGCGCGCCTCGGTCCGCTCGGCGACGAACGCCGCGACGATCGAGTGCTGCGCCACGAACCGCGCCGCGCCAGACGCAGTGAGGTCGTCGCCGAGCCGCATCGTCTCCCCCTGCGACAGGGCCCAGGGCACCCGGGAGTCGTCGTGCCGCTGCGCCACGAGCACGAGCGCTCGAGCCACACTGTCGGGAGCGGAGAGCGAAGCATCCGACCCGCCCACCTCGAGCAGAGCGCCCGGCAGCGACCGAAGGCTCTCGTCGAGGTCGAGCCAGAGCAGATCGGCCTTGCCTGCAAAGTAGTTGAAGAACGTGGCGCGGCTCACTCCGGCGCGTTGGGCGATCTGATCGACGGTGGTGCCCGCGTAGCCATTCTCGAGGAAGAGCTCGGAGGCCGCATCGGCGAGAATCTCGGCCGACGAGCGCCGGGGGCGGCCCGTGCGTGCAGAAGGTGTCACGTCAGCATTCTCCCGCTAGACTCGATTGGCCACTTACTATACGGAGTCCAGAAATTACTACTCGCGCCCCCTTCCTCGCTCTCCTCGGTCTCACCGCGGCCAGTGCGCTCGTTCTGAGCGGCTGCACCGCCGCACCCCCGTCCGACACCGCCAGCTCGAAGCCCGTCTCGGGCGGCACCCTGACCTACGCCTCGGGCGACG
The DNA here is from genome assembly GCF_049472575.1 of Frondihabitans sp. 4ASC-45. Classification (NCBI taxonomy): domain Bacteria; kingdom Bacillati; phylum Actinomycetota; class Actinomycetes; order Micrococcales; family Microbacteriaceae; genus Frondihabitans; species Frondihabitans sp. 4ASC-45. Next base: position 18,376 of record NZ_JBCEBN010000003.1, read on the forward strand.
CCGAGCCGACCTGCCTCGACCCCCACGTCGGTGGCAACTATCCGCAGGCGCTCGTGTCGACGCAATACCTCGAAGAGCTCGTGTCGAAGAACACCGCCGGCGACGTGATCCCGTGGCTCGCGACGTCGTGGAAAGAGGCCTCCGACGGCCTCAGCTGGACCTTCTCGCTGAAGAAGGGCGTCAAGTTCACCGACGGCACGGCCTTCGACGCCGCTGCCGTGGTCGCCAACGTGAAGCATGTGCAAGACCCCACGACGCTGTCGTCGACGGGGTACCTCGCGCTCGCCAAGGTGAAGAAGGCCGTCGCTGTCGACGACAGCACCGTGCGCTTCGACCTCTCGAGCCCCGACAGCTCACTGCTCGACTCGCTCTCGCAGCCGTGGCTCGCGATCGAGTCACCCACTGCCCTCAAGCGCACGCAGGCCGTCAACTGCGAGTCACCGGTCGGCACCGGTCCGTTCAAGGTCGTCAAATGGACGAAGCAGCAGTCGATCACCCTGGAGCGTAACGACGGCTACACCTCTCCCCCGAAAGACGCCGCGCACACCGGCAAGGCGTACCTCGCGAAGATCGTGTGGCGGTTCCTGCCCGACTCGGCCTCGCGCTACGCCGCGCTTCAGGCGGGCCAGGTCGATGTGATCGACAACGCCCAGCCCGACACCATCGTCGCCGCGAAGAAGAGCGACCAGATCACAGAGCTCGATGCCCCGCGCCCCGGAGCATCCAACCGGCTCGAACTGAACTCCTCGCAGGCGCCGTTCAATGACGAACGCGTCCGCGAGGCCTTCATCCGCGGCGTGGCTGTGAACGACGGCATCACGTCGCTGTTCTTCGGCACCGCGAAGCGCTCGTACTCGCTTCTCTCGAGTGTCGAGAAAGACGCGTACTCCGATCCGTCGCTCTTCGACATCGACACCACGAAGGCGAACGACCTTCTCGACTCCGCCGGATGGACGACCCGTGACAGCGCCGGCTACCGCACCAAAGACGGCAAGCGCCTGACCGTGCGGTTCCCGGTCTCGACCAACCAGTCGATCCCGGCCGAGCGAGCCCTGTTCGAACAGATCCAAGAAGAAGCCAAATCGCTCGGCTTCGACGTCGAGATCTCGCAGCTCGACCTGTCGAGCTGGTACGGAGCCCTCGCCGCCCACAAGTACGAGATCGTGAGCGCTCCCTACACGAAGGTCGGCCCCGGCGTCCTCGGAGTGCTGTACGACTCGGCGAGCATCACCCCGGCCCCGAGCGGCTACTTCGCCAATAACGCCCAGGTCGACTCACCCGAAGTCGATGCCTTTCTGAAGCAGGCGAGCGCGGAGTCCGACGCGACGAAGCGCGCCGACCTCTACGAACAGGTGCAGAAGAGCGTGCTCGAGGGCTACTACGTGCTCCCTCTGTACGACCAGCAGAACCACTACCTGTACCGCACGAGCGTGCACGGGCTTCGAGCGATGCCGACGGTGTCGACGCCGACCTTCTACGACGCGTGGGTGCAACGCTGAAAAGTGCAGCGCTGAAAGATGCGGCGCCGAATGGTGCGGCGCTGAACCTCGTGCGCTTCATCGCCGGGCGGGTGCTCGGGGCGCTCTTCGTGCTCTGGGCCGTCGCGACGCTGATCTTCTTCGCGATCCGGCTCGTGCCGGGCGACCCCGCCGAGGCCATCCTCGGCGGGCCCGGGTCGCAGGCGTCGCAGGAGGCGCTCGACTTGGTCCGGCGCCAGTACGGCCTCGATCAACCTCTCCTCGTGCAGTACCTCGATCAGCTCGGCCGCCTCGCGCGGGGCGACCTCGGCACCTCGTACTCGCTCAAGCAGTCGGTGTCGTCGGTGCTCGCCGCGCAGGTGCCCCCGACGCTTCTGCTGGCGTCCCTGTCTCTCGTGGCCGCCTGGATCCTTGCGGTCGGTGTGGCCTGGTGGAGCGCAGGATCCGGGCGGGTCGCCCGAGCGGTCTCGTCCGGTCTCGAGGTGGTCGCCTCCGCCGTTCCGCACTTCCTGCTCGGGAGCGTGCTCATCGTCGTCTTCGCCACCGGTCTCGGCCTGCTGCCTCCCGTGAGCACGGGCACGCCGATCGGCCTGGTGCTGCCGGTCGTGACGCTCGCGGTGCCCGTGGCCGGCTTCCTCGGCCAGGTCACCCGCGACTCGCTGCTCGACGCCGCGGCGGCGCCGTTCGCCCTCACTGCGACGGCTCGGGGCGAGGGGCCGTCCGGGCTGTTCTGGCGCCATCTTCTCCGCCACGCCGCGCTTCCCGGGCTCGCCCTGTCGGGCTGGGCCTTTGGCTCACTCCTGAGCGGCGCCATCGTCGTCGAGTCGCTGTTCGCAAGGCCCGGGCTCGGCCGCACCCTGCTCGACGCCGTCACGCTCCGCGACATCCCGCTCGTCACCGGTGTCGCGCTGGTCTCCGCTCTGGCGTACGTGGTCGTGGTCGCGCTCGGTGACCTGGCCGAGAAGGCCGTCGACCCCCGGGGGGCGAGCGCATGACGATCCTTCCCGAGCTCCCCGTCCTGCCCGCCGCCGCACCCACCCGTGCCGCCGAATGGCGCAGCCGCGTGACGGCCCCCCGCGTCGTCGCCGGAGCCGTCCTCCTCGGCGTTCTCGCTGCCGCTGTCGCCCCCGGCCTCCTGGCCCCCGGCGATCCGCTGGCAGTCCACCCGGTCGACGCCTTCTCGGCCCCCTCGCTCGCCCACCCGTTCGGCGCCGACGACTCCGGCCGCGACCTCTACACGCGGGTCGTCCACGGCGCCTCCGCCTCCCTCCTCATCGGTATCGCCGCCACGCTCATCGGCACTCTCCTCGGTCTCGTGCTCGGAATCGCCGCCGGGGTCGGCACTCGCCTGACCGACGCCGCCGTCTCCCGCGTGCTGGAGGTGCTGTTCGCGCTGCCCGGGCTGCTACTGGCGCTCGTGATCATCGCCTTCGCGGGCCCCGGACCGATCCCCGCGACCCTCGCGGTCGGACTCGCCACAGCCCCCGGATACGCCCGCATCTTCCGCACCCGCATCCGGGCTGTCCGCTCCTCCGAGATGGTCGAGGCCGCGCGTGTGCTCGGGCGTGGCCCGCTCACACTGCTGGTGCGGCACGTGCTGCCGAACGCTCTCGCGCCGGTCGTCGTGCTCGCCACCCTCGGCGTCGGCCAGGCCATCGTCTGGGCCTCGTCGCTCAGCTACCTCGGTCTCGGCTCTCCGCCGCCCGCTCCGGAGTGGGGCGCGATGCTCGAGGCTGGTCGCACCTACCTCCAGATCGCCCCGTGGATGACCGTCTTTCCCGGCCTGGCGATCGTAGCCACGGCTGCCGCCACGACGGTCGTCGGCCGCGCCTTCGCCGGGACGGGTCGCCGATGAGCGGGACGACGGCGAGTGGGCCGCCTGCCAGCGGAACGCCTGCGAGCGGGTCGTCTTCCGGCCGGGCGCCAGGCACCCGCGGTCTCCACGTCGAGAATCTCCGTGTCGCTTTCGACGGCGTCGAGGCCGTGCGCACCGTCTCCTTCGAGCTGGCACCCGGCGAGTGCGTCGCACTTGTCGGCGAATCAGGATCCGGCAAGACCGTCACTGCCCGCGCGCTCCTCGGCCTGTCCGGCGGCACCGTCACGGCCACCCGCCTCGCCCTCGACGACACCGACCTCACCGGCCTCTCCGAGCGGCAGTGGCGGGGCATCCGCGGCCCTCGCATCGGCCTCGTGCAGCAGGACGCCCTCGTCTCGCTCGACCCACTGCGGCCGATCGGGCGCGAGATCGATGACGCGCTTCGACTGCACACGACGCTGGGCGCGGCCGAGCGGCGGGAGAGGGCGCTCGAGGTGTTGGCCGAGGTCGGGATGCCGGATCCTGCGGTTCGTCGCGCGCAGCGCTCGGGTGAGCTCTCGGGTGGGCTTCGTCAGCGAGCGCTCATCGCTGCGGCGCTCGCACTGGGGCCCGACGTCGTCATCGCCGACGAGCCGACGACGGCGCTCGATGCCGAGGTGCAGCGCGTCGTGATCGACCGTTTGGCGCGCATCCGCGACGAGGGCACGGCCGTGCTGGCGATCAGCCACGACCTCGGCGCGGTGCGACGCCTCGCCGATCGCATCGTCGTGATGCGGGCCGGCGAGGTCGTGGAGCAGGGGCCAACGGCGCAGATCCTCGACTCTCCGGCTCACCCGTACACGCGGGCGCTCGTCGCGGCCGTGCCCGCGGGCAAACCGCGGGGCTCGCGGCTCTCGGTCGGCGGCCCGACCGTTCAGAACTCTGGCAGAACCGGCGAAAAACGAGCCGGATCACCCGCAAAACGCCCAAATGACCAGAGTTCTGAACGCGTCCTCGAGGCGTACGGTCTCACGAGGCGCTTCGGCACCTTCACCGCCGTCGACGATGTCTCGCTCACCCTCCGCGCCGGCGAGACGCTCGGTCTCGTGGGCGCCTCCGGCTCGGGCAAGACCACCACGGCGCGGCTGCTGCTCGGCCTCGACTCCCCCGATCACGGATCGGTCGAGCTGCTCGGCGCCCCCTGGAACCCGCTGCCCGAGCGCGAACGCCGACCCCGCCGGGCGCTGCTCGGGGCGATCTACCAGGATGCGCTCTCGTCGTTCGACCCCCGCATGACGGTGGGCCGGATCCTGGTCGATGCTCTGACGAACGGAAAGACGACGAGGATCCGCGCCCACGCCGCTCAAATCGACGCCCTGCTGGCCGAGGTGGGCCTGCCGGCCTCCGTCTCGTCCCGCCTGCCTGCCACGCTCTCCGGCGGGCAACGGCAGCGCGTCGCCATCGCTCGCGCGCTCGCGCCCCGGCCTCGCGTGCTGCTGTGCGACGAACCGGTCTCGTCACTCGACGTGACGGTGCAGGCGCAGGTGCTCGATCTGCTCGACGAGCTGCAGGAACGGCACGGCCTCGCCTATCTCTTCATCTCGCACGACCTCGATGTGGTGCGGCATGTCAGCGACCGGGTCGCCGTGATGAGTGCCGGGCGAATCGTCGAGCAGGGCGAGACCGAGCAGGTCTTCTCGGCGCCGACGCACTCCTACACGCGCGGCCTGCTCGCCGCCGCTTCGTCGGCCGACTGACCGCCGGGCGCATAGCGCAAGACACCACAAAACGGAGAGCACACCGCCCAACGACGGTGTGCTCTCCGAAAAGCGGTGCCGCGACTAGCTGCGGGGCGACGAGGCCTCGGGCTCGGCCTCGGCCTCGGCAGTGGATTCGGCCGGCGGTCGCACGATGTCGATCGGCCCCGACATCGCAAACTCCACGGCCCACTCCGACTTCGACACCTCGCTCGACTCGTCGGCGTAGGCGGCGATGAGCTCTTCGGCCTCCTCCTCGGTCGCGACCGACGGGCCGGATCCGAGCAGGGGCACGTTCGCCGATTCCTTGGTGAACCAGACGGCGACAAGGCCGATCACCGCGGCGATCATCAGATAGAACGCCGGGATGTCATTGGCCCAGCTGTAGCCGTTCGAGGTGGCCCAGGCGACGAGCGACTCCGTGACGAGGGGCGTCGTGCCACCGAACAGCGACACCGACACGTTGAACGCAATGGCCAGGGCGCCGTAGCGAATGATCGTCGGAAACAGCGCCGGCAGCGTCGAGGGCATCGTCGACGTGAACGTGACGAGCACGAGACCGAGGATCAGCAAGCCCACGAACACGAGGGGCGTCGACTCGCTCTGCACGAGCTTGAGCGCGGGCCAGGAGAGCACGAGGAACCCGATGCAGCCGGCGAACAGCACGGGGCGACGACCGAAGCGGTCGGAGAGCCGGCCCCCCATCGAGATGACGGCCATCATCAGCACCATGACGACGATCACGAGGATCAGCCCGTTCGTCGCGTCTCGACCGAGGGTCGACGTGAGGTAGGTCGGCATGTACGACAACAGCATGTAGTCGGTGACGTTGAACACCAGCACCAGGCCGATGCAGACGATCAGCGCGCGCCAGTTCTCGGCGAAGAGACGGATGAAGGGCACCTTGACGTGCTCTCGCTCGGCGGCCTCCTCCTGCTGCTTCTGGAACGCCGGCGTCTCTTCGAGCTTCAGTCGCAGGTACAGGCCGACGAGACCAAGGGGGCCCGCGACGAGGAACGGAATCCGCCAGCCCCACGAGAGCAGCGTGTCTTCGGGCATCGCGAACTGCAGCACGGTGACGAGCGACGCACCGAGCACGTAGCCGCCGAGCGTGCCGAACTCGAGCCACGAACCCATGAAGCCGCGACGCTTGTCGGGCGAGTACTCGGCGATGAACGTCGCTGCTCCGCCGTATTCGCCACCCGTCGAGAAGCCCTGCACGAGGCGGGCCAGGAGGAGCAGGAGGGGCGCCCAGACACCGATCGTGTTGAAGTCGGGCAGGAACCCGATGGCGAAGGTTCCGGCCGCCATCATGATCATCGTGACGGCGAGGACCTTCTGGCGTCCGATGCGGTCACCGAGCGGACCGAAGACGGCGCCGCCGATGGGGCGCACGATGAACGCCGCGGTGAAGGTCGCGAAGGTGAGGATCACGCTGAGCGTCGGGCTGAGCGAGGGGTAGAAGACCTTGGCGAGGGTGGTGGTGAGGTAGGCGAACACGCCGAAGTCGAACCACTCCATGCCGTTGCCGAGCGCGGCGGCCGCGACGGCTCTCTTGAGCTGCGATTCTTCGACGACGGTCACGTCGTCGCTGGTCAGTCTGCGGCGTCCTTGCCGATTCGGGCGGTGTTTCTTGATGGGTGTCGCAGGACGGGCTGACTGATCACTCATACACATTCACTCCAGTTGTCGATGCAAAAACCCCGAAAGCCTACCAGAGGGCAAAATTTAGCTAGAAAAGAATCACATTTCAGCGCTTGAGGACGCAAGGATCCGGGGCTGCCGCGACCGCCTCGGATCCTTGCGTTCCGATCCCGTAAACTCGCCTGCAGAACACGCAAGGCACCTCCCCACCGACACGGTGCCGCCCATATCGAAGGAGTACGTCCATGACTCGTCCCATGCCTGCCAGTTTTTCTCGAATTCCGGACAGGCCCGCCCTCGAAGGCCTCGAGAACGTCTGGGGCCCCGCGTGGGAGTCCGACGGAACGTACAAATTCGATCGCAGCTCGGCGACCAAAGAGAACGTCTTCTCGATCGACACTCCTCCCCCGACCGCGTCGGGGTCGCTGCACATCGGTCACGTGTTCAGCTACACGCACACCGACGTCAAGGCGCGCTTTGAGCGCATGCGCGGCAAGAGCGTCTTCTACCCGATGGGCTGGGACGACAACGGGCTCCCGACCGAGCGCCGCGTGCAAAACTTCTACGGCGTTCGCTGCGACCCGTCGCTCCCCTACGACGCCGACTTCACGCCGCCGTTCGAGGGCGGCGACAACAAGTCGTCCAAGGCCGCCGACCAGGTGCCTATCTCTCGCCGCAACTTCATCGAGCTGTGCGAGCGCCTGACCGTCGAAGACGAGAAGCAGTTCGAAGACGTCTGGCGCAAGCTCGGTCTCTCGGTCGACTGGACCCAGTCGTACCGCACCATCGCGGGCGAGTCGCAGGCCGTCGCCCAGAAAGCGTTCCTCCGCAACGTCGAACGGGGCGAGGCGTATCAGGCGCAGGCCCCAACGCTGTGGGACGTCACGTTCCGCACCGCCGTCGCCCAGGCCGAGCTCGAAGACAAAGACATGCCCGGTGCGTACCACACGCTCTCGTTCCACGCCCCGGACGGCAGCGACATCAAGATCAAGACCACACGACCCGAGCTGCTCCCCGCCTGTGTCGCCCTCGTCGCGCACCCCGACGACGAGCGCTACCAGGCCCTCTTCGGCACGACCGTCCGCACTCCCCTCTTCAACGTCGAGGTGCCCGTGCTCGCGCACCACCTGGCTCAGAAAGACAAGGGCTCCGGCATCGCGATGATCTGCACGTTCGGCGACACGACCGACGTCATCTGGTGGCGTGAACTCGATCTGCCGAACCGCTCCGTGCTCGGCTTCGACGGCCGGTTCATCAGCGAGGCACCGTCGGCGATCACGAGCGAGGCGGGTCTCGCCGCCTATGGCGAACTCGCCGGCAAGACCGTCTTCAGCGCGAAAGCCGCCATCGTGTCGCTCCTCCAGGAGTCGGGCGAGCTGACCGGTGAGATCGAGAAGATCACCCACCCCGTCAAGTTCTTCGAGAAGGGCGACAAGCCCCTCGAGATCGTCTCGACCCGCCAGTGGTACATCGTCAACGGCGCCCGCGACGAAGAACTCCGGTCGACGCTGCTGAAGCGCGGCGAAGAGGTCTCGTTCCACCCCGACTTCATGCGCGTCCGCTACGAGAACTGGGTGAAGGGCCTCTCGGGCGACTGGCTGATCTCGCGTCAGCGCTTCTTCGGCGTGCCGATCCCGGTCTGGTATCCGCTCGACTCCGACGGCAACCCCGTCTTCGATCGGCCCATCGTGCCGACCGAGGCGCAGTTGCCCGTCGACCCGTCGTCCGACGCCGCTCCCGGCTACGACGAGTCGCAGCGCGGCATCCCCGGCGGCTTCCAGGGCGAGGTCGACGTAATGGACACCTGGGCCACCTCGTCGCTCACCCCGCAGCTCGCGGGCAAGTGGGAGACCGACCCCGAGCTCTTCGACCTCGTCTTCCCGTACTCCCTCCGCCCGCAGGGGCAAGACATCATCCGCACCTGGCTGTTCTCCACGATGCTCCGGGCGCAGCTCGAAGGCGACACCGTGCCGTGGAAGAACGCATCGATCTCGGGCTTCATCGTCGACCCCGACCGCAAGAAGATGTCGAAGTCGAAGGGCAACGTCGTCACCCCGGCCGCGATGCTCGACGACCATGGCTCCGACGCGGTCCGCTACTGGGCCGCCTCGTCGCGCCTCGGCACCGACGCGGCCTTCGACCCGCAGAACCCCAAGCAGATCAAGGTCGGTCGACGTCTGGCGATCAAGGTGCTGAACGCCGCCAAGTTCGTCTACTCGTTCCCCGAGCCCGTCGAAGGCGCGAGCGTCACGGAGCCCCTCGACCTCGACCTCCTGGCGAACTTCGCCCGCGTGATCGAGGCCGCGACCGACGCCCTCGAGAACTACGACCACGCCAAGGCGCTCGAAGGCACCGAGAAGTTCTTCTGGACCTTCTGCGACGACTACCTCGAACTCGTCAAGGAGCGCGCCTACGGCTCCGCCTCTAGCGAAGGCGCAGGATCCGACGGCGCCGCCTCGGCAGGCGGCCAGGCTTCCGCGGTGCTCGCGCTCCGCACTACGGTCGACGGCCTGCTGCGGCTTCTCGCCCCCTACCTCCCCTTCGCCACCGAAGAGGTCTGGTCGTGGACGCACGACTCGTCGATCCACACTGCTCCGTGGCCCACGGTCGCCGAGCTCGCGGAGGTCGGCGAGATCGTGGCTCCCACCGGTCTGCTCGAGCTCGTGGGCGAGGCGCTCATCTCCATCCGTCGCGCCAAGACCGATGCCAAGGCGTCGCAGAAGACTCCCGTCACGTCGGCTGTGGTGGTGGCTCCCGCCGATTCGCTCGAGCTGCTCCGCACGGCTGCCGTCGACCTGTCAGCGGTGGGCCGTATCGAGTCGCTCACATTCGACGCGGGCGACGCTCTGGCCGTCAGCGACATCGTGCTCGCCGAGCAGCCGGCAGCCCCCGCGGCCCCGGCGACGGGCGCCTGATGCAACTCGGAACGCGCTGGTCGGTCGGGGGCCAGACCCCCGACCGCCTTCCGGCCGCCGTCGTCGCGGCGGTCGCTCAGGTCGAGCGCGAGCTCGCCGACCAGGCTGTCGACGCCGCGACCTGGCGCTGGACTCTGACCTGGCTCGAACGCAAGCCGGTCGTCGAGCTCGACGATGGCACCACGATCCGCTACGACGCGGTGGCCGACACGGCGTCCATCCACGAGCCGGTCGACGTGGAGGAAGATAATCCCCTCTCCCCCAATTAAATTTATATTGTATTAAATTTTTTACTCTGATATTTTGGAGCAAGACGCTCAGCGATCCGACGCTGGCGCCCAATCTCCGGAGTCTTCAGATGACCTCTCTCCCCACAACCCGCACCGTCCGCATTGCCGGCCTCGTTGCCGCCCCGGCCGCCGTCCTCGTCAGTGGCCTGATCGTCGCGCAGACGTCGTACTCGGCGTTCTCGTCGACGACGGAGAACACGGCCAACAACTGGTCGGCTGGCTCCGTGGAGCTGACCGACGACGACTCGGGCAGCGCGCTCTTCGCCGCCACCGACCTCCAGCCCGGTTCCACCGGCGAAAACTGCATCACGGTCTCTTCCGCGTCGAGCCTTGACGAAGACATTCGCTTCTACGCCGCGAATGCCGGCACGACAAACGGTCTCAGTGACCACCTCGAGCTCACCGTGACCCAGGGCGACGGCGGCGGATTCGGCTCCTGCGCCGGGTTCACCGCTCTCGCAAGCAACGCGTCCGTCTACACCGGCACGCTGGCCGAGCTCGCTACCAACTCGACCGACTACGCCACCGGTCTCGGCAGCTGGAGTCACGACGACGCCGCTTCGGCCACGCGCACCTTCAAGATCGAGTACCGACTGGCAGACACGGCTCCTAACACGGCACAGGACGGCACCGCGACCGTCGACCTCACCTGGGAGGCTCAGTCGATCTGACACGACGGGGCGAAGGACGACGGCCCGGACGGCTGAACGCCCTATGCCCGGCTCTCATTTGCACGCCCGGAGCCGGGCGCCGTCTCGATCGGCGCCCGGCCCCTCCCCGCAGACGCTTTCACCGACCCGCCCGAGGCCCCGATGACCGCTCACTCTCGTTCCGACGAAGCGACCCCGACGCTGCTCGACAGCGCAACTGCAGACAGTTCCACAGGCGACAGCGCACAGGCCGACAACGCCGAGGTGGACAGATTGCCGATAGCCGCGTGGACCCGCCTTCTCGCCGCCGTCATCGCCCGCACCACGCTGCTGTCGTTACTCTGCCTGATGCTCTGGGCGGCCGTGCCCGCACTATTTGGCTGGCTACCGACGAGCGTCATGAGCGGCTCGATGGCACCGCGCATCCTCACCGGTGATGTCGTCGTCGCGATGCCGCTCGAGGCCGACGACATTGCCGTCGGGCAGGTCCTGCTCGCCGACGACCCCGATCATGCCGACCGCCTGCGCCTCCATCGCCTCGTCGAGAAGTCCGATCGCGGCCTCATTACCCGGGGCGATGCCAATCCGGGCGACGACTCCACGGCCACTGCCCCGAGCTCCGTGCTCGGCGTCGGAGTCCTCCGCGTGCCCCTGGTCGGCTGGCCGGCCGTCTGGCTCGCCACTGGTGCCGTCATCCCCCTCCTCGTTTCGGGTGCCGCAGTCGCCTCCCTCCTAGCAGTCGGCCGTCTCGACGCCCCACTACGACAGGGACTGCGCCGGGCCGACGAGGCGCGGTCTCTCGTCACCAGCGCTTCGCGCCTGCGGCGCGCCGCTTCCGCCCGCGGCGTCGGGCTCTCCGTCGTCGCGATCGGAACGGTGGCCTGCCTCATTACGATCCTCGGGGCCGGGGCTGCGTGGTCGACCACCACGACCACCCACGCCTCCGCGGAGACGAAGCGCTTCCCCTGTCTCGACAAGGTCGCCGATGCACCGTTCTTCTGGTTGGGCTACAACGAGGTCGCCGGCACCGTCGCCGAGAACTCGGCGCAGCAGATCGGAGCAGGAACCATTCAGGGCAGCGCGACCCGAGTTGCGGGTTCCTGCGGCGACTCAAGCCCCTACCTGCAACTCGACGGGCAAACAGCGTACGTGTCGGGTCACGGGGTCACCTCGGCTCCGCAGGTCTTCACGATCGAGACCTGGTTCACGACGACGGAGAACGGTGGCCGCCTCATCGGCTTCAGCAGCCAGGCAACGGGAGCATCGACCGCGCGCGACCGGCACATCTACATCGATCAGACGGGCCATGTCACCTTCGGTCTGTGGAACTACGGCGCCTACACCGTCACGTCTCCGCGCAGCTACACCGACGGCCACTGGCATCTCGCCACGGCGATGATGTCGTCGGCCGGAATGGCCCTCTATGTTGATGGTGTCCTCGTCGGCACTAACAAGAACAAGCAGGCCGAAGCGACGAAAGGCTACTGGCGGATCGGCTACGACGAGATCGGCTCGTATTATCCGGGCGCCCCCGCGAATAGCTTCTTCGAAGGTGGCCTCGACAACACCGCTCTTTACCTGAAGGCCCTCACAGCCCAGCAGGTAGCCACGCACTACGCCGCTGGCCGCTGACTCCGGTTGCCGAGGTCGAGCTCTCGCTCAAGGTCGCCGACACCGCTCGTCTGCCCTGACTGTCCACGATCTGCTGATCACCGACCGGCAGCACTAGCAGATCCTGGACGATCACCGTCGCCGTCCAGACGGTGACGAAGAACGACTCTGCTGCTAGGCGCGCGCGATCAGCTCGCCGTGCGGCATGGCGAAGAAGCCGTCGGGGGCATCGCGCCACGCCAACCACGCCTGCGAGATCGCGTGGAGGTCGAGGTCGGTGGCGGCCCGCTTCTCGATGGCGTCGGCGTAGAACGCCGATTCGAGCGCGCGCACCGACCAGCTGTCGCCCCACCATGTGCGCTCCTCGTCCGACGAGAAGCACCAGATCGACGCCGACGAGACGATGTCGGTCAGCCCCGCCTCGAGAGCCCAGCTCTTCAGGTGCCGACCGGCGTCCGGCTCGCCGCCGTTGCCGCGGTGCACGAGCTGATACACGGTCATCCAGTGGTCGAGACCGGGGTTCTCCGGGGCCCAGATCGTTCCGCGGTAGTCGACGTCGCGGGCCGCGACGATGCCACCGGGCTTGGCGACGCGGCGCATCTCGACGAGTGCCGCCACCGGGTCGGCCACGTGCTGCAGCACCTGGTGCGCGTGCACGATGTCGAAGGTGTCGTCGGCGTAGGGAAGCGAGTAGAGGTCGGCGGTCTCGAACGCGACCGTGTCTATCCCCTTCGACGCGGCCAGCTCCGACGCCTGTTCGACGATGGTGGGCGCAGAGTCGATGCCGATGACGCGACCCGGCGCGAGCCGCTCTGCGAAGTCGACGGTGATGGTGCCGGGCCCCGCGCCGACGTCGAGCAGCGACAGCCCCGGAGCGAGATGCGGAAGCAGGTAGGCGGCCGAGTTCTCGACCGTTCGCCAGCTGTGACTCCGGAGCACGCTCTCGTGGTGGCCGTGCGTGTATTTCGCGTCGGTGGGCTTCTGTTCCGGTGACATGGCCCCACGCTAGCGCGAGAAGACAGCGCAATAGGCTGGCCTGATGACGAACCCGTTCTTTGAACCGAGCACGCTTCCCTACGCACTGCCGCCTTTCGACCGGATCTCCGACGCCGACTACGCCCCCGCGTTCGAGCGGGGTCTCGCCGAGCAGCTGGCCGAGATCGAGGCCATAGCCGAGGATCCGCGGCCGGCCACCTTCGACAACACGGTCATCCCGCTTCAGCGCAGCGGCCAGCTCCTCTCCCGCGTAGAGCACGTCTTCTTCAACAAGTCGTCGAGCGATTCGAACGACCTGACGAGCGCCCTCGAAATGGAGCTCGCTCCCCAGCTCGCCGCCCACTCCGACGCGATCCGTCTCGACCCGCGACTCTTCGCTCGCATCCGGGCGGTGTACGACGATCTGGGTACCAGTGCCACCGCCCACCTGACCCCGGAGGAGGTCTACCTGGTCGAACGCCTCCACTCCGACTTCAGCCGTGCCGGGGCGGGCCTCGGCGACGACGACAAACAGCGCCTTCGCGACCTCAACTCCGAGCTCTCGACGCTGACCACGCGCTTCGAGAAGAACCTCCTCGCCGACACCAACGAGCTGGCGATCACCGTCGACGACGTCGCTGAGCTCGACGGGCTGTCGAGCGACACGATCGCCTCGCTCGCCGCGGCGGCCACCGAGAGAGGCCTCGAGGGCGGCTACCTCATCGCGCTGACCCTGTTCACCGGCCATCCCCTGCTCGCCTCACTCACGAATCGCGACCTTCGCGAGCGCATCATGACCGCCTCTCGATCGCGGGGCAGCCGCGGCGGCGAGCACGACAACCGGCAGGTGCTCCTCGACATCGTCCGGCTTCGTGCCGAGCGGGCCGCGCTCCTCGGGTTCTCGTCGCATGCCGCCTACGTCACGGCGGGCCAGACCGCCGGCTCGCCCGAGGCCGTCCGCGACCTGCTGGGGCGGCTCGCACCCCCGGCGGCGCGAAACGCCCGAGCCGAGCAGGACGATCTCGCGCGGGTGGCCGCGTCGGATCCTGCGTTCCCGGAAGGCGCCGAGATCGCCGCGCACGACTGGGCCTATTACACCGAGAAGGTTCGCTCCGAGAAGTACGACTTCGACGCGTCGGCCATGCGACCGTACTTCGAGGCCGACCGGGTGCTGCGCGACGGCGTGTTCTACGCCGCGACGCAACTGTACGGTCTTCGCTTCGAGGAGCGCCCCGACCTGGTGGCCTATCACCCGGAGGCCCGGGTCTTCGAGGTGTCTGACGACGACGGCTCCCCCGTCGGGCTCTTCGTGCTCGACCTCTACACGCGCGACTCGAAGCGCGGCGGCGCCTGGATGAACCCGCTCGTGTCGGAGTCGGCGCTGCTCGGCCACATGCCGGTCGTCGTCAACAACCTCAACGTCTCGAAGCCGCCGGCCGGATCGCCGACGCTGCTGACGCTCGACGAGGTGACGACGATGTTCCACGAATTCGGGCACGCCCTGCACGGGCTTGTCGCTCGGGTGACCTACCCGTACTTCTCGGGCACCAACGTCTTCCGCGACTTCGTCGAGTTCCCGAGCCAGGTCAACGAGATGTGGCTGCTCTGGCCGGAGGTGCTCGGGCACTACGCGTTCCACTTCGAGACGGGTGAGCCCATGCCCGCCGAGCTCGTCGATCGACTCACCGCCTCCGAGGGGTTCAATCAGGGCTTCGAGACGAGCGAGTACCTTGCGGCGACGCTCCTCGACCAGGCCTGGCATGCGCTGACCGTCGACGAGGCCGCGGGCCTCACGAGCGTCGATGACGTGGCGGTCTTCGAGGCGTCTGCCCTCGCAGCCGTCGGCCTCGACAACCCGGCCGTGCCCACCCGGTACTCGAGCACCTACTTCGCGCACACCTTCTCGGGTGGCTACGACGCCGGCTACTACTCGTACATCTGGAGCGAGGTGCTCGACGCCGACACCGTCGAGTGGTTCGCCGAGAACGGCGGGCTGACCCGGGCGAACGGCGATCGCTTCCGGTCGCGACTTCTGGGCGTGGGCGGATCGAAGGATCCCCTGGCGGCCTTCCGCGACTTCCGCGGACGAGACGCCGCCGTCGAGCCCCTCCTCGTGCGCCGCCGTCTGCAGTAGCGCCGTCTCGACGACAGAGGCCCCCGCACCCTCTCGGGTGCGGGGGCCTCCGTTATCGGCGGGCCTCTGCGGTCTAGGCGCTCTTCTCGGCGCGCTCGATCACCCGCGGAACGATGGTCGGCGCGGCGTTCTCGAGCACGGACGCCTTAGTGACGACGACCCCGCCCACGTTGTCGTCTGACGGCACATCGAACATGATCGGCCCGAGCACTTCTTCCATGATCGCGCGGAGACCGCGAGCACCGGTCTGACGGACCACCGCGAGGTCGGCAATGGCCTCGAGGGCCTCTGGCTCGAAGTCGAGCTCGACGCCGTCGATCTCGAACATGCGCTGATACTGGCGGACGAGGGCGTTCTTCGGCTTGGTCAGGATCTCCATCAGAGCCTCCTGGTCGAGCTGCGACACCGTCGTGACAACAGGAAGGCGACCGATGAACTCGGGGATCAGGCCGAACTTGTGCAGGTCTTCGGGGAGCACCTCGCTGAAGAGGTTGACGTCGTTGCCCTTCTCATACAGAGGGGCGCCGAAGCCGATGCCGCGTTTGCCGGCGCGCGACGAGATGATCTCTTCGAGACCGGCGAAGGCGCCGGCGACGATGAAGAGGACGTTCGTCGTGTCGATCTGGATGAACTCCTGGTGGGGATGCTTACGCCCACCCTGGGGCGGCACCGACGCGACCGTGCCCTCGAGAATCTTGAGGAGCGCCTGCTGCACGCCCTCCCCCGAGACATCGCGCGTGATCGACGGATTTTCAGCCTTGCGGGCGATCTTGTCGACCTCGTCGATGTAGATGATGCCGGTCTCGGCCCGCTTGACGTCGTAGTCGGCGGCCTGGATCAGCTTGAGCAGAATGTTCTCGACGTCTTCACCGACGTAGCCCGCCTCGGTGAGGGCCGTGGCATCGGCGACAGCGAACGGAACGTTGAGTCGTTTTGCCAGCGTCTGAGCCAGATAGGTCTTGCCGCAACCGGTCGGGCCGATCAGCAGAATGTTCGACTTGGCGATCTCGATGTCGTCGCCCAGGGAGTCGGCCGACGTGAGCGTGTTCATCGACCGGATGCGCTTGTAGTGGTTGTAGACGGCGACCGAGAGAGCCCGCTTGGCCGGCGTCTGCCCGATCACATACTCTTCGAGGAAGTCGTAGATCTCGCGGGGCTTCGGCAGGTCGAACTCGCTCGAGGGCTCCTCGCCCGCTTCGGCGAGGCGCTCCTCGATGATCTCGTTGCACAGCTCGACGCATTCGTCGCAGATGTAGACCCCGGGGCCCGCAATGAGCTGCTGAACCTGCTTCTGGCTCTTGCCGCAGAACGAGCACTTGAGCAGGTCGGCACTTTCACCAATGCGTGCCATGCTCGGCCTCCCTAACACTTCTGTGGCCATAAAGGCCTCGAGTGACCTGACGGTCTTCGTTGAACGAGCCTAACCCGAACCCCCGACACCCGCGTGACCACGACGCCGGAATCGCCGGAGCGGGCGACCATCTCTGATTCGGCACCGGGGTCGTAAACGCTTGGACCAGGATCCTGCGCTTCGCTGCTCGCTCCCCGCCGGTACAGCGAAGGCCCCGGGCCGATCGGGCCCGGGGCCTCCGGTGGTGGTTCTGGCCCGCGCTACTTGGTGAGCGCGAGGTTCTTGCGCGAGGTGAGCACCTGGTCGATCAGACCGTACTCGAGAGCCTCGGGGGCGCCCAGGATGTTGTCGCGCTCGATGTCGCGGTTGACCTGCTCGGGCGTCTTGTTGGAGTGCTTCGACAGCGTCTCTTCGAGCCAGGTGCGCATACGGAGCACCTCAGCCGCCTGGATCTCGATGTCGGACGCCTGGCCGCCACCTGAACCGCCGGTGGCGGGCTGGTGGATGAGGACGCGGGCGTTCGGCAGAGCGAGACGCTTGCCGGGGGTGCCAGCGGCGAGCAGCACGGCCGCAGCCGAAGCCGCCTGACCGAGGCAGACCGTCTGGATGTCAGGGCGGATGTACTGCATCGTGTCGTAGATGGCCGTCATGGCCGTGAACGAGCCACCGGGCGAGTTGATGTACAGCGTGATGTCGCGGTCGGGGTCCATCGACTCGAGCACGAGCAGCTGAGCCATGACGTCGTCGGCCGACGCGTCGTCGACCTGCACGCCGAGAAAGACGATGCGGTCTTCGAAGAGCTTGGCGTAGGGGTCTTGACGCTTGTAGCCGTAGGCCGTGCGCTCCTCGAAGCTGGGCAGGACGTAGCGCGAGCTCGGGGTCTCAGCGCGCTCGAACCGGCCCGCTCCACCCATCATTGGCAGTTCCATGTCTGTTCCTTACTGGTGTGAGGGGGAGTTATTCCTGATCGGTTCCGGCGCCGCCGATGACGTCGGAGGCCGAGGAACGGATGTGGTCGACGAAGCCGTACTCGAGGGCCTCCTGCGCGGTGAACCAGCGGTCGCGGTCGCCGTCTTCGTTGACCTGCTCGACCGTCTTGCCGGTCTGGGCGGCCGTGATCTCGGCGAGGCGCTGCTTCATCGAGAGGATGAGCTGAGCCTGCGTCTGGATGTCGGACGAGGTTCCGCCGAAACCGCCGTGCGGCTGGTGGAGGAGCACGCGGGCGTTAGGCGTGATGTAGCGCTTGCCCTTGGTGCCGGCCGTGAGCAACAGCTGCCCCATCGACGCGGCCATGCCGATGCCGACGGTGACGATGTCGTTCGGCACGAACTCCATGGCGTCGTAGATCGCCATGCCGGCAGTGATCGACCCGCCGGGCGAGTTGATGTACAGGTAAATGTCTTTTTCGCTGTCTTCGGCCGCGAGCAGGAGAAGCTTGGCAGCGATCTCGTTGGCGTTGTCGTCACGCACCTCCGAGCCGAGCCAGATGATGCGGTCTTTGAGAAGTCGGTCAAAAACACTGTTGGGCAGTGTTACGTCGGCCATGTGGTGCTCCCATTCAGTTGTCGCTTGCATACGAACTTAGGGGGTGTAACGCGCGGTTTCCGGGGTGTTCGCCCACGGCTGTATCTATTGCGCGGATTCCCGTCGCGGTGCCGGACCTCGACAAGCTCGGTCGCCCGGCAGCACGCTCCCGAATTTGAAGGAGAAACGTGCCGCCGGGAACGAAGACATCAGGATCCGACGGGGTCGGGTTCGAGAATCTCCTTCAAATTCGGCGGGGCGGGTCAGCCGAGAAACGCGAAGAGGGCAGGATCCTCGGGATCCTGCCCTCTTCGGGAACTTCTTTAGCGACTACGCGTGGTCGTGACCCTCGTGGTCGCCCGCGTCGCTTCCGACACCGGAGGCGGCCGTGAATGCCGACAGGTCGACGTCGGCGCCCTTGTCGTCTTTCACGGTGGCCTTGGAGAGGACCACGGCGAGAGCCTTGGACCGAGCGACCTCGCCGACCATAGCCGGGATCTGGCCGTTCTCGTCGAGCACCTTGATGAACTCGCCGGGCTCCATGCCGTACTGCGCAGCGCCCTGGATGAGGTACTGGGTCAGTTCGTCCTGCTCGACCTTGACCTCTTCTTTCTCGGCGATGGCGTCGAGAAGGATCTGGTTGCGGAAGGCGGTCTCGGAGGAATCCTTGACCTCGGCGCGGTGCTCGTCGTCTTCGAGGCGGTTCTCCTGCTCGAGGTGACGGTGCACCTCGTCTTCGACGAGCTTCTCGGGCACGGGGATCTCGACGAGCTCGAGCAGCTTCTCGACGAGCTGGTCGCGAGCCTGTCCGCCCTGGCCGACCGCCTTGGAGCGGCCGAGCTGCTCCTTGAGGTCGCCCTTGAGCTCGTCAATGGTGTCGAACTGGCTGGCGATCTGGGCGAAGTCGTCGTCGGCCTCGGGGAGCTCGCGCTCCTTGACTGCGGTCAGCGTGACCTCGATGAGAGCGGTCTCGCCCTCGCGGTCGCCACCGAGCAGCTTCGACTCGAAGGTGGTGGTCTCGCCCGCGGTCAGCGAGTCGAGCGCCTCGTCGATGCCCTCGATGAGGTCGCCGGAGCCGATCTCGTACGAGATGCCCTTGGCGTTGTCGACCTCAACGCCGTCGATGGTCGCGATCAGGTCGATCTGACCGAAGTCGCCCTTGGCGGCGGGACGGTCGACGGTGATGAGGGTGCCGAAGCGCGTGCGCAGGTTGGCGAGTTCTTCGTCGACCTCGTCGTCGCTGATCTCGACCGAGTCGACGGTCAGCTCGAGGCCCTCGTAGGCAGGCAGCTCGAACTCGGGGCGGACGTCGACCTCGATAGCGAGGAGGAGGTCACCCGAGAAGTCTTTGGTGCTGGGCCATCCGACGACGTCGGCCTCGGGGCGACCGAGGGGGCGGATCGAGCTCTCTTCGACCGCGGCACGGTAGAAGGTGTCCATGCTCTCGTTGACAGCGTGGTTCAGAACCTCTTCACGGCCGACGCGCTGGTCGATGATGGGCGGCGGAACCTTGCCCTTGCGGAAGCCGGGAATCGAGACGCTCTCGGCGATGTGGCCGTAAGCGTGCGTGATTCCGGGCTTGAGGTCGTCGGGGCTCACCGCGATGTTGAGCTTGACGCGGGTGGGGCCGAGCTGCTCAACCGTGGTCTTGACCAATGTCGTACTTCTCCTGTGTCGGTGTTCTGCGGTGCTTCTGGCGGCGCGCATGTGACGCCGCGCTTCTGACGAGCTTGTCTAGTGCGTGGATCTTGCTACTGCACGTTCTTGCTACTGCGTCGGGGCGACAGGACTCGAACCTGCGATCTTCCGCCCCCAAAACGGACGCGCTAGCCACTACGCTACGCCCCGGTATTCCTGTATCGCTTTAGGCCTTCCCTGAGATCCCCGTTGAGGTCGGGGCGAAAAGAACCTCGTGAAGTCTAGCCCGTTGCCAGCCACTGAAACTGAGCGGGTCGAAGAATGCCCTATGCTTGACCACGCACGACAGGTCAACGGCCTGTTTTTGCGGGGATGTAGCTTAGTGGTAAAGCCTCAGTCTTCCAAACTGATGATGCGGGTTCGATTCCCGTCATCCCCTCCGTAGATAGCCCACCGGGCGATGTCCTCGCTTGCCTCTTTTGTGTCGCTGTGACCCCCCTGTCAGGCGTCGCGACGCCTGCGAGAGAACCGCCATAATATTCGGGTGCGCGCGGTGAATCGGATCCTTGTCGGCGGTCTTCTGACTGCGACGATCGTCGTGCTCGCGGGCTGTGCCACGCTCCCCCATTCCGAGCCGAACGCCGGCGGCTTTTCGACCGTCGCACCGATGGCGACCGGCGCCCCCGTGCCCGAGGGCTCGACTCCCGGCGTGCGCGTCGCGATCGTCGGCGACTCTCTAACCGCCGGCGGCGGCCGCAGCTTGTCGGAGGGCCTCACCCCCAACACCTGGATCACCTACGCCAAGGGCAACGGGGTCGACTACGTGGGCGGCTGGGCCGTCGGCGGCACCACGATCCAGCAGATGGCCGCGGCCGTGAAGCCCATCGCCAAGGTCGACGTTCTCGTGCTGATGGCCGGTACCAACGACGTGCGTCACAAGATCTCGTTCGCCGACTCGCGGGCGAGCTACGAGAAGGTCATCGCGACCCTGCACCCGAAGCACGTGATCATCGGGGCGATTCCCCCCAATGATCGCCACCCTCGCCAGGCCGCCCTGTATGAGAAGCACCTCCACGCCTACGCCGTGACCGCGGGCTACGACTTCGTCGATCCGTGGGGGTTCGCGCGCGACGGCGACGTCTACGCACCCGGCACCTCGCTCGACGGCACTCACCCGACCACGGCCGGATACCGACTCGTCGGGCTCGCCTACCGCGATGCGATCGTGCGCGTCATGGCGACCCCGAAGGTCGGCTGAGCGCCCGAGTCGCCTCGGGTGGGGCATCGCAAAGCGACTCGGATCGGCCTTTGCGACGCGGCGCGCCGAGTCAGTATGGCCGAACCGCGTCGAATCGCGATGGCAGGTTTCCGTGAGGGCCAGCTCGCGAGGTGACGCGAATCGGCCGAGGTGCCAGCGCCGCGGCGCGCGAGATTGGCCGATTCACGCGAGGTCACGAGCCGAGGTCACGAACCGAGGTCACGAACCCGGGCAGGTGGCGCGCGAGCTAGCTTTGCAGGAACGCCAGCACGGCCAGCACTCGCCGGTGATCCGTACCCGAGTCGTCGAGGCCGAGCTTCTGGAAGATCGCGGTCACGTTCTTCTCCACGGCACCCGTGCCGATGAACAGCGCCGCCGAGATGGCCGAATTGGTGCGCCCCTCGGCCATCAGCGCGAGCACCTCCCGCTCGCGTGGCGTCAGAGCCGCGAGAGGATCGCTGCGCCGACCGAGCAGCGCTCCGACGACTTCGGGGTCGAGCACCGTCGCGCCGTCCGAAATCCGATCGAGCGCCGACCCCAGCTCGTCGATCGAGGTGACCCGGTCTTTCAGGAGGTAGCCGACCCCGTCGGATCCTGCGCTCAGCAATTCTCGGGCGTACGCCACTTCGACGTACTGCGACAGCAGCAGGATGCCCGTCGACGGGGTGCGCCGCCGCAGCTCGATCGCCGCCCGCACGCCCTCGTCGCGATGGGTGGGCGGCATGCGCACGTCGAGAACCGCCAGATCCGGGCGCGCACGATCGAGATCGGCGAGCATTGCCTCGGCATCGCCGTACGAGCCGACCACCTCCGTGCCCAGCTCGTCGAGCAGGCGCACGAGCCCCTCCCGCAGCAGCACGGAGTCGTCGGCCACGACGACCCGGCGGCGAGGTGTCTCGGATCCGGTGGTCACTCCCCCAGCCTACGAGTCGCGCTCGGCAGGCTTGGACAGCCGAACCGAAGGATCCGACGGCTCGTCACCGACCCTCGGCAGCTCCTCGGTGGGGTACGGCCGCGTGTGCGCCTGGTCGGGCGGTGTCTCGCCGAAAAGGTGGTCCAGTTCGGCCGTGGCATCGGAGTCGACGGCAGGCTGGTCGGGATCGACGCGAGGCTGGTCGGGGCCGACGGCAGGCCGGTCGGGATCGACGCGAGGCTGGTCGGGGCCGACGCGAGGCCGGTCGGGATCGACGGCAGGCGCGTCGGCCTCGGCCTCGGGCACTGCCGGCGCCATCGGGATCCTGACGCTCGCGTGTGTGGGCCCGCCCTCGGGGCTCCGAAGCTCGAGACGACCGCCGAGCCCGACGAGGCGCTCTTCGATGCCGGCGAGCCCGTGACCCGGCCGGACCGTCGCACCGCCGGCACCGTCGTCCGTCACGATCACGCGGAGCTCGGTCGCCCCGGCGAGGGTCGGCGCTGACAGGATCAGCTCGGCCCGGTCGGCGCGCGAGTGCTTGCCGATGTTGGCGAGCAGCTCGGCCGCGATGAAGTACGCATTCCGCTCGATCTCGACCGGGATCTCGATGCCGTCGGGCAGCTCGTCGGTGAAGCGGGTCGGCACCGTCGATCGGTCGACGACTGCGTCGAGAGCGGCAGCGAGCCCGCGGTCGAGCAGCAGGGGTGGAGCGAAACCACGCGAGAGGGCACGGAGCTCTTCGAGAGCCTCGCGAGCCTGGGCGCTCGCATCGTCGATCAGGAGCCGAGCCCGAGTGCCATCGGTGTCGACGACTCGGGAGGCGGCGGAGAGATCCATCTGCAGCCGGATGAGCCGCTGCTGCGGCCCGTCGTGGATGTCGCGTTCGAGCCTCCGCAGGGCTGTGCCCTCGGCCGAGACGGCCGCGCTCCGCGAGACCTCGAGGCCCGCGACCTCGGCCTTGAGCTGCTCGGACCGGAAGCCGCCGAGCATCCAGGTGGCGACGGCGCCCTGGACAAGCACCATGCCGCGGGTGACGAACGGGAGGAGGGCCAGGGCTCCGAGCGCCACGACGAAGGCGACGACGGCCGCCGCGGGCGCGTGATCGAGGAGTGCAGAGCTCACCCAACTGCTGTTTATTTCAGCGAAGCCCCCCTCCCCGGAAACGACGAGGATGAGGATTCCTCCGACGATCCCACCAACGACGATCAGCAACATCCCGACCGTCACGGCGACGACGAGGGCACCCAGCCAGGGGAACACGATCGTCGTGAACGCGAAGTACAGCCAGTAGTGCGGATCGGCGGCCACCTCGACGAGGCGCTTGAACCGCCCGGTCAAGGTCAGCGTTCGCCAGGCGACCGGTCGAGGAGCCGGGTGGCGCGCCCACGACAGCCGAACGAGCTCGATTGCCCCGAACAGGCGGCCGAAGTACAGGCCCGCAAGCAGGAGGACGAAGAACGCCACGAAGGCGAAGAGGCCGTTGCCGGTGCCGACCAGGATCTGGCCGACGATGCCGTAGGCCGCGAACGCCACGACGACCAGCACCCCGGTCAGCGCGAGATAGCCGATGTCTCGGGGGAAGGCCGCCCACAGCCGCCAGTACAGGGCGCGCGGCGGTGGTTCGGCAGCGGGGGCGGTGGTGGGTGGCATCGGGCTCGTCTCGGTGATCATGACTCCAGCGTGGCGCGATCCGGAGGCTCCCCCAATGGTGCCAGCGACCGAGCCTCTCGGGGGTTTACCCCCGATCCCGGCAAGGCAAGCCTCACTAAGCCGAGCCTCTGCTTGCTTGTCGGAATTTCGCGCGACCTCTAGCGTTGGGGAAACCGAGAGGCCCCAAGGCCTTCACCCGCAGAGGAGACACTCCATGTCCGAAGTCACCACCGTCACGCAGAGCTCCGTCGACCCCGACGTCGCAGCCGCCACCGCCCAGTTCCTCACCCCCATCGTCACGAACCTCACCGCCCTTGCCGTCAACGGCAAGCAGGCGCACTGGCACGTTCGCGGCATCAGCTTCATCGCCGTGCACGAACTGCTCGACGTGGTCGTCGGCCACGCGCAGGAGTACGCCGACCTCGCCGCGGAGCGCATCGTCGCCCTCGGCCTCCCCGTCGACGGCCGCCTCGAGACCGTCGCCGCCACCACGACTAACCCGCCGCTCAAGGCCGGCTTCCAGCAGATCGACGCCACGATCGCCGGAATCGTCGCCCAGATCGACTCGGCCCGCGTCTCGGTGCAGACCGCCATCGACGAGCTCGGCGAGATCGACGCCTCCTCGCAAGACGTCGCCATCGAGATCGCTCGCGGCCTCGACAAAGACCGCTGGTTCCTCTCGGCGCACGTCAGCCAGTAGTCTCCGGCACTCTGCCGCGAAGCCGTCGCTCCTCCGGGAGTGGCGGCTTCGTCGCGTCCGGGCCCGAGACCGGGTTGCGCGCACGCAGGCGCATGGCCGGACGCTCCACCGTGAGGTAGGTCGCCGTCGCCAGAGCCAGGGTGATGCCGCCGACGCATGCCACGGCCACGACGTACGATGCCCAACCGCCCTCGCCGAACCGGGGAGCCCAGCGGTCGAATCCCCGCACCACCGGCATATGCCAGAGGTAGACGCTGTACGAGATCAAGCCGAGGCCCCGGAGCACCGGGAGCTCGAGAGCGCGGCCCACCCAACCCGGGCGGCCCGAGGCTGTCGGAACGACCGAGACGAGAAGCAGAGCGGCGAGGCAGAGCGGCGCGAGCAGGTCGGCGACGTCGGACCAGGGGCGGGTGAGGCAGACGACGGCCGCGGCGACAGCGATGAGAGAAGCGGCGAACCGCAGGATCCTGCGCCCGGCGCCCGACAGTGCCCCACGTTGCACCGCGACGAACACGAGAGTAGCCACCATGCCGAGGGCGAAGAGCTGAGCGTGAAGGAGCAGGCTGCGACTCGCGACGGACTCCCAGTCGTGTGACCAGCCGTGCGGGTTCGTGCGGTCCTGCCAGACGAGACCGGCGGCCCCCACCAGTGCGAGGACGACGACCGGGATGCAGGCTCGCGCCCATCCACCGAGGCCGCGCCCCACCCGAGTGGCCAGCGCCACCAGCATGGGCAGGCAAGCATAGAAGGTGAGCTCAACGGTGAGGGTCCACGCCACTTCGAGACCCGTGCGGATCGTGTGCGGCGAGAAGGTCTGGAGGAGGGTCAGATCGGCGACGAAGGTACCGGGATCGACATGCCCCGTCCGCCCACGACCGAGGAACGACAGCCCGAAGGCGAAGTTCGTCACGGCGACGACCACGACGTATGCGGGCCACAGACGCAGCACCCGGTTCGTCGCGTAGCGCCTCGTGCTCGGCAGTCCGCGACCGTCGATCAGGCGGTCGGCGAACCCGAGGAAGAGCAAGAATCCCGAGAGGATGAAAAAGAGGTTGAGGCCCTGGTGGAGCGCGAAGAAAAGCTCCGGTGACCGATGGCGGACGCCCGGCGACAAGATGTTCGACACGTGATAGCCGAGCACGGAGAGCGCGGCGACTCCTCGCAATCCATCCAGCCCCGACAGATGCACGCGTGATTGCTTCCCCATAGCAACCACACTGGCAGGGCTGCGGAGGTCAAAATACCTCCCTGAGGACGAAACAGGGGTCGTCCGAGTGAACAATCCCGCTGGGCTCAGAGCGCGGAGTGTGTGAATCGGCCGCCGAGGAGGGTCGCCGCGACCGGCATACCCCGGAGGTCGTCCGTCGCCAATGGGTCGGCGTCGAGCAGAACGAGGTCGGCGAGGCTGCCCTGAGTGACGGAGTCACGGCCGTCGGTGGAGGCGGCGAGGGCCACGGCCACGGGCAGACTCTGCTCGGGATGCCAGGGCTCACGGCCGTCGCGGCTTCTCGTGACCGCGGCGTCGAGCGCGATCCACGGGTCGAGCGGCGCGACCGGTGCATCGGAGCCGAGGCGCAGAGCCACACCCGCCGCCGCCAACGACTCGAGCGCGAACGCCCGGCGCGTCCGTCCGGCCCAGTAGACCTCGGCGATGTCGCGGTCGTCCATGGCGTGCTCCGGCTGCACGCTCGCGATGACGCCGAGCCGCGCGAACCGCGCCACGTCGACCGCCCGGAGCAGCTGCGCGTGCTCGATCGATCCCCCACAGCCGACGAGTTCGAACGCGTCGAGCGCGAGCGAGTTGGCATGGTCGCCGATGGCATGCACCGCCGGCACGAGACCGGCCTTCGACGCGCGACGCATCAGCTCGGTGAGCTCGTCGAACGAGAACGACGGCAGACCGACTCCCCCGCCCTGCGCATACGGGTCGTGGCAGTAGGCGGTGCGGGTGTTGAGCGACCCGTCGGTGATGATCTTCGCCGGGCCCATCGTGACGAGCCCGGCGCCGCCCGGAACGGCGTCGCCCGTGCGGAGGCCGCGGGCGATGACTTCGTCGAGGTCGCCCGGGTAAACGCCGGTGCGAACACGGAGGGCGTCGGATCCTTCGGTCACCCGCTTTGCCCACGCGTCGATCGACAGGGTCATCTCGAGGTCGACGATGCCGACCACGCCCCGAGCCGCCGCGGCACGCGACGCCTCGTCGACCCAATCGTCCATGCGCGAGCTGTCAATCGCGGTGATGACGCCGGATGCATCGAACGCGGCCTGCTCGCGCAGCAGCCCCGTCGGGTGAGTCGACTGGCCGACCAGCGCGAGACCCTTGCTGTTGAGCCAGACGGCGTGCAGATCGGCGCTGACCAGGGCGACCGGGAACTCGCCCGCAGTGTCGAGCAGCTCCGCCGTCGGGGTGTCCGACCACAGCGCATCACGGAACCCGTAGCCGACCAGGAGGTCGCGGTCGTCGGGGCGGTCTTCAAGGATCCGATCGCGCACCAGATCGACCGTCTCGCGAGCCGATCCCGCCGACGTGACATCGAGGCGTTGGCGCACGAGCGCCCACTGCTCCATGTGCACGTGGTTGTCCCACAGGCCCGGCGCGAGGAACCTCCCGCCGCACTCCACAGTCTCGACGGATCCCGGCGTGATGTCGGGTGCAAGAGCAGAGACGACGCCGCCCTCGACGAGGACATCGACGGGAGCGTGATCGCGGCCGACGACGCGGACGTCGCGGAGGAGGAGGTCGGGCCCCGTCGCTGCAGGCTCGCGCTGCGGTTTCGCGGTCACTCGCGGACCCGCTTCATCTCGGCGGCGAGCTCCGGGCTGGCATACTCGGCGCCGTTCTCGAGAGCGTCGATGATGCGATCGACGACGGCTGGATCCTTGTTCTGACTGAGCTTCGCTCTGGCGTCGAAGCGGGCGACCCTCAGGCGGATTCCGACCGTGCCCTTGGCGACCCGGCGGGAGCCGTCGGCGTCGAGCTCGAGCGACACGGGCTCGGGCATGCGGGCCTCGAAATGGTCGACGAGCTCGCCCAGAACGCGGAAGTTCTCGTCGTCGGACAGGATCTCGGGAGTGCTGTAAAGGTGCGCGGTGACGTGGTTCCAGGTGGGGATGATCTGGTCGCTCGGGTACCACCCGGGCGAGATGTAGCCGTGAGGGCCCTGCACAATGACGAGGAGTTCGTGCTGCCCCAGCTCATGCAGCTTCTCGTCGGGGCGCCCCACGTGACTGACGATGCTGATCTCGTCGCCCGCGGTCTCTTCGAGCACGACCGGGTAGTGGGAGGCGACGAGGCCAGCCGCCGTCGAGGAGACGATCGTCGCCCACGGATTCTCTCGGATGAGGCGCTTGACCTCGTCGACGTCTTCGAGAAGGAAGTGGGGTGTGTGCCGCATGGGGTAATTCTGGCAGAGGGCGGCTTCGGCCTCAGGGGTGGTCGGGCTTCAGGCTTGGCAGACCGGGCACCAGTACAGCTTTCGGCCGGCCGCCTCCTCCATCACGATGTGGGTGCCGCACACGCGACAAGGCAGCCCTTCGCGGTGGTACACCCAGTGTCGATCGGCCCGGCTGCGCAGGGCCTTCGCGTACGCCTGCTTGGAGAGGCCGCTCATGGTCATCATCTGACCGAGCTCGACACCGGACTTGAGGAGTTTGGTCCAGTCTTTCCAAATCGCTCGCAAGGTGTCTTCGGAGACCTGGTTGCCGGGCGTGTGCGGGTTGAGACGGGCGCGGAAGAGGAGCTCGGCGCGGTAGATGTTACCGATGCCGCTGACGATGGATTGATCCATCAACTGCAGACCGATCGGCGTGCGCTTCTTGTGGGCCGTCGCGACGAACCGATCGCCACCCTTTTTAGGAGAATCGACGAGCGGGTCGGGCCCGAGCTTGGCGATCTGCGCGTCGACCTGCTCGGCATCGAGCACGTCACACTTCGTCGGACCCCGTAGATCGGCAACTGCCGTGTCGCTCAGAAGTCGCACTCGCACCTGACCGATGGGCTCGGGCGGGAAGCTCTCGACGTCGTCTTCTTGCTTCTCTTGCTCGGCCATGCGCACCCGCCGCTTTCGAGGTGCGCCGATGCTGCTCATCGAGTGCTCGCCGTCGTCGTCGGCCACCGGCTCGGGGGCGTCGTCCGCCTTGGGGGTCGCAGCCTCGTTGGGGGTCGCAGACTCGGCTTTGCGCGTGGCCGTGCGGCGGACTCGCGACTCGGCCATGGCGGCCCCGGTCGCGATCTCTCCCGCGAAATCCCACGCACCGTAGAGACCGAGATGAACGTGGAGGTACAGGCCGTTGTCGAACTCGAGGAACATCTGCTTGCCGACGGCCTTGGCGTCGACCATCGTCGCCCCGTCGAGCCGCTTCGCGCCGGAGGCGAACCGCCCCTGCGGACTCGACGTCTGAATTCGGTGACCGACGAAGCTCTGCTCGAACTGGTTGGCGATGCGGTGGACGGAATGACCTTCAGGCATTGATCCAGGCTAGACGCGACCCCTGACAACGGGGCCGAAACGGACGACGATGGTTAGGCCGTGCTGCCAGGCGATCTGTCTCGAGCTGCTCAGCCGACCGGGTGACCCTTGATGGCGCCGGTCGTCTCGTATTCGGCGAGCTGCGCGATGCGACGCTCGTGGCGCTCCTCGAACGAAAAGGGCGTCTTGATGAACTCGTCGATGAGTCGGATCGCCTCGTCTTCGGTGTGCTGACGGGCACCGATGGCGACCACGTTGGCGTCGTTGTGCTGACGAGCCAGCTGGGCGGTGGCCGTGTTCCAGGCCAGCGCCGCACGCACACCCTCGACTTTGTTGGCGGCGATCTGCTCGCCGTTACCCGAGCCGCCGAAGACCACTCCGAGGCTCTCCAGCCCTTCGCTCTGATCGCGGACCACGGCTCGCGCCGCGGCAATGCAGAAC
Organism: Frondihabitans sp. 4ASC-45; assembly: GCF_049472575.1. Taxonomy (NCBI): domain Bacteria; kingdom Bacillati; phylum Actinomycetota; class Actinomycetes; order Micrococcales; family Microbacteriaceae; genus Frondihabitans; species Frondihabitans sp. 4ASC-45. Next base: position 47,569 of record NZ_JBCEBN010000003.1, read on the forward strand.
GACGGGTAGTCGTCGAGCGGCTCGTACGACTTCGGTCCGTGATCGGTGACCTCGTGGCCCTGGCCTTCGAGGTGCGAGATGAGGGTCTGGGCGAATTCGAGGCCGGCGTGATCGGTTCCCACGTGGATGCGCATGGCCTTCATTCTATTTCCGGTTCGAGTGTGTCTCTGCGCCGACCGGTGCGCGCTGGGTGACGCGGTCGGTGTTGTGGGTGATGGGCGGGTGTTATGGGTAGTGGGCGGGTGTTCTCCGCAGTCGACGACGAGTGGGCGGGTGTTCTCAGCAGTGGGCGGGTGCTGCASCACCCGCCCACACCCCACAACACCCGCCGACTGCCCCGGCGCAACGCCTCGAGCCCGACGCAGCCCGGCGCGGGCTACGAGAAGTCGGGGCCTCGGGTGCGGCTGCGCTTGAGCTCGAAGAACCCGTCGTACGACGCCGCAGCGACGACGCCGTCCCACAGGGTGAGAGCGATCTCGCCCTTGGGCGCCGGGCTGATGACAGGCCCGAAGAACGCGGTGCCGTTGACAGCGATGACCGGGGTGCCGACGTCTTGGCCGACCCGGCCGATTCCGTCGTCGTGGCTGGCGCGCATGGCGGTGTCGTACTCGTCGGTGTCGGCGTACTTGGCGAGGTCTGCCGGCAGTCCGGCCTCGGCGAGCGACTCCGCGATGACGGCATCTTGGTCGTCTTTGCGCCCGTCGAGGTGAATGCGGGTGCCGAGCGCGTCGTAAAGCGGCTTCACGACGCCCTGCCCGTGCAGCTCGGTCGCTGCGGTCACGACACGCGTGTAGCGAATAAGCATCGAGAGGACGGCCGGGTCGAAGCCGTCGTTGTCTTCGTTCAGGAGCCCCAGGCTCATGACGTGGAACTGCACCTCGAGGTTGCGGTGCGCGGCGACCTCGTCGACCCACCGACTCGTCATCCAGGCCCACGGACACGAGGGATCGAACCAGAAATCAACGGCGGTGACGGAGGTGGAAGCTACTGTGTCGGTCATGGGTTGAGCCTAGAACCCAAGCCCGAGAGAAGAGCGCCCATGTCGACGTCCGTGTCATCCAGCCCCGGCCCCACGCCCGCTGACTCCGCCCCGCGCGGGGTCGAGGTGAACGGCGTCAACGTCATCGACGAGTCGGAGCGCAAGGGCACGCCGCGCCAGCTGTTCTGGCCGTGGTTCGCGTCGAATGTGTCGATCTTCGCCATCCCGTACGGCGTCTACATCTTCGGGTTCGGTGTCTCCTTCTGGCAGGCGGTGATCCTCGGCGTCGTCGGCATCGTCTTCTCGTTCCTGCTGTGCGGCTTCATCTCGGTGGCAGGCAAGCGAGGCAACGCTCCGACGCTCACGCTGAGTCGAGCAGCATTCGGTGTCAGGGGCAACCGTGTGCCGTCGATACTCTCGTGGATCCTGACAGTCGGTTGGGAGACCGCCCTCACCTCGACAGCCGCCTTGGCCGTCGCCACCGTGTTCGAAGAGCTCGGATGGAACGGCGGGATCGTCACCAAGGTGGTCGCGCTCATCGTGGTCGCGGGTCTCGTCGTTCTCGGCGGAGTGCTCGGGTTCGACTTCATCATCCGCCTGCAGAAGTGGATCACGATCATCACAGGCGTCCTCACGGTCGTCTACATCGTCCTCTCGGCGCATCAGGTCGATTTCTCGACCGTCTCGGCTCTCCCGGCTGGCAATGCGGCAGCCTTCATCGGCGCCCTCGTCCTGGTCATGACCGGATTCGGTCTCGGCTGGGTCAACGCGGCGGCCGACTACTCCCGCTACCTGCCCCGACGTTCGTCGAGTCGCGGGGTCGTGGGCTGGACGACATTAGGCGCTTCCGCCGCCCCGATCGTTCTGGTCGTATTCGGCTTGCTTCTCGCCGGAAGCTCGGCAGAACTCAGTGCGGCGGTCGGGCCCGACCCGATCGGCGCTCTGGCGTCGATTCTGCCGATCTGGTTCCTCATACCGTTCGCCCTCGTGGCCGTGCTCGGCCTTGTCGGCGGAGCCGTCCTCGACATCTACTCGTCTGGGTTGGCGCTTCTCAATGCCGGTCTGAAGATCCCCCGTTATCTCGCCGCCGGAGTCGACGGTGTCCTGATGATCGCTGGATCCATCTATGTCGTCTTCTTCGCCAACGACTTCATCGGGCCCTTCCAGGGCTTCCTCATCACACTCGGCGTTCCGATCGCAGCCTGGGCGGGGATCTTCCTCGCCGATGTTCAGTTGCGAAAGGCCGACTACTCCGTCTCCGAACTCTTCGCGGCAAAGGGCCGTTACGGCTCCGTCCAGTGGGTCACAGTCGGTCTTCTCGTTCTGGGCACCGCCATCGGCTGGGGGCTCGTGACAAACGCAGCCGCGGGCTGGCTCGGGTGGCAGGGCTACTTGCTGGGCGACGGAGCGTTCCTCAAGCAATGGGGCGGTGCCAACCTCGGCGTCCTGGCCGCACTCCTCATCGGCTACCTGGGAACGCTGCTCTTCATGCGCCCGGTCGTCCGGCAGCAGGAGGGCATCCTCCAGCTCGATCGAGACATCGTATGAGCCTGACGTTCGCCACGCCGCCGTGGCTGATGGCGATCGATATGCAGCGGGTCTTCGGCGACCCGGGCAGCGACTGGTTCACGCCCGACTTCGGGCTGGCCAGCTCGCGTATACAGCAGCTCCGGCCCGCCTTCAGCACTCGCGTGGCCCTCACGCGCTTCGTGGCACCGGCCGAACCCACCGGAGCCTGGATTCCGTACTACGAGGAGTGGCCGTTCGCGCTCGTGCCCGACACGGATCCCCTCTACGAGTTGATGCCCGAGTTCCCGGTCGGAGACGCCGTCGTGGTCACCCGCCCGACGTTCGGCAAATGGAGCGATGAGACCGCCAAGGCGCTCGGCGGTGCCACCGATCTCGTGCTCGCCGGGGTCTCGACCGACTGCTGCGTGCTGTCGACGGCCCTCGCCGCGGCCGACGCCGGGGTACGGGTGCGGGTCGTTGCCGATGCCTGCGCAGGGCTCAGCGAACTCGACCACCAGCGAGCCCTCGACGTGATGGCGCTCTACGCGCCACTCATCGAGATCACGACGACCGACGAGGTGCTCGCAGCGCTCTGAGCGGCGCCGACCCTCGCCGACGGGGTGACCGCCCGAATTCGAAGGAGATCCTTGTCGGTGAGGCCGTCGGATCCTTGATTTTGCGTTGACCGGCTCACGATTCTCCTTCGAATTCGGGAACGGGAGCAGATCAGGCAGTGACGCGCGCAGGCAGACGGTGCACACGAGCCAGCCCGGGAGCGGCTACAGCCAGGCACACGAGGGCGCCGATTCCGCCGGCGAGAAAGGCCACGCCGGGTGCAGAACCGTCGATCAAGGCACCGCACCCCGCGACGGCGAGCGCAGCACCCGTGTTCACCGCCGTGTCGATCCAGCTCGACGCCTCGGTGCGCACGTCGGCGTCGGTCAACTCGTCGGCGAGCAGGTAGCCGGTGACGAACGCCGGCGCGAGGAAGAACCCGACCACGACAAGCCCCACGGCCAGCCCGAGGAGGCCAGGCACGAAGACGAGCAGGGCGCACGAGACGCCCATCCCCAGGCCGATGCCGAGGAGGCGACGACCGGGTGGCGACGACCAGGTGCGGTGTCCGTAGACGAGGCCGCCCACGGCCGAGGCGGCAGAGAAGACGGCGAGAAGGATCCCGGGGCCGAGAATCGACGCCGATCCCTCGCCCGCGGCCGGTGCGGCGACCTCGACAGCGCCGAGCGCGAGCCCGACACCCAGCAGCCCTAGCACGACCGAGACGAACCCCGGTTGTGCGAGCGGACGCGACGACCGTTTCGCCGGAACGGTGGCGGCGACCCGAGCACGGGAGGCCGCGCCGCTCGTCATGAAGAGAGTGCCGACGAGCGACAGGGCGGCGGTCATGTACAGCGCGGCCGGAGGCGACCAGACGGCGATGACGACCGCCACGACGAGCGGACCGGTCGTGAACAGGGTCTCCTGCGAGATCGCGTCGAGAGCGTAGGCCCGGGCTCGAAGCACCGGAGAGTCGGTCAGCTGCGCCCAGAGCACGCGCATGGCGGCTCCGAGCGGCGGGGCGAAGACGCCCGCGAGACCGGCAAGAGCGATCAGGATCCAAAGCGGCCGACTCCCCGACGACGCCAGAGTCGCCAGCACGGCCAGGCTCGCCGCGTGACCGATCGCGAGAGGGGCGAGAACTCGCCGCTGACCCCACCGGTCGACCAGGCGCGCGCGAATGGGCGAAGCCACGACGTTGGCCACTCCGAACACCCCGGAGGCCGCCCCGGCCGCGCCGTACGACCCGGTTGCTGCCTCGACGGTGAGCAACAGGGAAAGGGCGACCGTGGCAAACGCGAGCCGCCCGATCAAGGCCGGGAGAAAGACGCGGAGGGCGTGCGGGAGTCGGAGGACCGCGAGGTATCCACTCGACGGGGCCGGGCTGGATCCTGGGGTCTTTTCGTCACCCGGGGGCGCCTGTGGAGAACTCACACCCCCAATTCTCGCCCACCAGTAGTGTGGTCGAGGGCCACGAGCCCACCACCTCACTCACCACCGACGGAGCACCCGATGCTCGTGGAGAAAACATGCCTGGAGAGAACCTCACCCGTGTCGAAGCGCAAGAGCGCAAGAGCATCGTCGACGTCCAGTCGTACGAGATCTCGCTCGACCTCACCCGCGGCGAGGAGGTCTTCGGCTCGACGACGACCGTGAAGTTCACGGCCACCGAGGGCGCTTCGACCTTCATCGACGCGTTCACCCGCACCGTGCACTCGGTCACTCTCAACGGGCAGGCGCTCGACGTCGCGTCGATCAACGACGGCGTGCGCATCCAGCTCGACGGCCTCGCCGCCTCCAACGAGCTCACCGTCGTTTCCGACGCCGAATACACCAACTCGGGCGAAGGCCTGCACCGCTTCGTCGACCCGGTCGACTCCGAGGTCTATCTCTACTCGCAGTTCGAGGTGCCCGACAGCCGCCGCGTGTTCGCCGTGTTCGAGCAGCCCGACCTCAAGGCGACCTTCCAGTTCACCGTCACCGGGCCCGCTCGCTGGCAGATGGTCTCCAACTCGATCACGCCCGAGCCCGTTGTCGACGGCACGGATCCCGCTACGGCGACGGCTACGTGGTCGTTCGAGCCGACCGCCGTCATGTCGAGCTACATCACCGCGATCGTCGCCGGCCCCTACGACGTCGTCCGCTCGTCGCTGACCTCCTCTGACGGCCGCGAGATCCCCCTCGGCATCTTCACCCGCAAGTCGCTGTCCGAGTTCATGGACGCCGACTACATCTTCGAGAAGACCCGCCAGGGCTTCGCCTACTACGAGGAGAAGTTCGACTTCCCCTACCCGTTCGACAAGTACGACCAGCTCTTCGTGCCCGAGTTCAACGCGGGCGCCATGGAGAACGCTGGGGCGGTCACCTTCACCGAGACCTACGTGTTCCGCAGCAAGGTCACCGACGCCATCAAGGAGCGCCGGGTCGTCACGATTCTGCACGAGCTCGCCCACATGTGGTTCGGCGACCTCGTCACGATGAAGTGGTGGAACGACCTCTGGCTGAACGAGTCGTTCGCCGAGTGGGCCTCCACCATCTCGACCGCCGAAGCCACCGAGTGGACGGAGGCCTGGACGACCTTCCAGGCGATGGAGAAGAGCTGGGCCTACCGCCAAGACCAGCTGCCCTCGACCCACCCGGTCGTCGCAACGATCAACGACCTCGAAGACGTCCAGGTCAACTTCGACGGCATCACCTACGCCAAGGGCGGCTCGGTGCTGAAGCAGCTCGTCGCCTGGGTCGGCATCGACGCGTTCTACGCGGGTGTCGCCGCCTACTTCAAGAAGCACCACCACTCCAACACCGAGCTGAGCGACCTCCTCACCGAACTCGAGGTCACGAGCGGGCGCGAGCTGACGAGCTGGTCGAAGCTCTGGCTCGAGACGGCGGGCGTCAACACGCTCCGCCCCGAGATCGAGGTCGACGCCGAGGGCACCATCACCTCGTTCGCCGTGCTGCAGACCGCTGCCGCCGACTACCCGACGATCCGGCCTCACCGCCTCGCGATCGGCCTGTACTCGCTCGACGGCGACTCGCTGGTGCGCACCGACCGTGTCGAGATCGACGTCGACGGCGAACGCACCGACGTGCCCGAGCTGGTCGGCCTCAAGCGAGGCGACCTGGTGCTGATCAACGACGACGACCTCGCCTACGCGAAGATCCGTCTCGACGACGTCTCCCGCGCCACGGCGATCGAGCACCTCGCGAAGATCCACAACCCGCTGGCTCGCGCGCTCGTCTGGGGTTCGATGTGGGATGCCACCCGCGACGCCGAGAGCGCCGCTCGCGACTACGTGAAGCTGGTACTGGCCAACATCGCGACCGAGACCGAGTCGACGACCATCCGCACCACGCTGTCGCAGCTCACGCAGGCGGCCCGCAGCTACGTCGACCCCGCCACCCGTGCGGCGACGATCACCGAGGTCGGCGACGCCCTGTGGGCGCTTGCGCAGGCGGCCGAGGCCGGTTCCGACGCGCAGTTCCAGTTCGTGAAGTTCTTCGCGAACATCGCGTCGACCGATGCCCACGGTGACGCCCTCCAGGGCCTCTCCGACGGATCGATCGCTCTCGAGGGTCTCGAGATCGACACCGACCTGCGCTGGGAGATCCTCGAGGGCCTCGTGCTCGTCGGCCGAGCCGGCACCGCCGAGATCGATGCGGCACTCGCCGCCGACAACACGGCAAACGGCGCTCAGGCGGCGGCACGGGCTCGAGCGACGATCCCCACGAGCGCGGGCAAGCTCGCTGCCTTCGCGTCGATCGTCGACTCCGACGAGCAGCCGAATGCGATCGTGCGGGCCACGACGATGGGCTTCCAGCACACGAACGACCCGTCGATCCTCGAGCCGGTCGTCGCGAAGTACTTCGACTCGCTCACCACGATCTGGGAGACGCGCAGCTACCACATCGCCGACACCCTCGTCTCGGGCCTCTACCCGGCCGTGCTCGCCGACTCCGCCCTCGTCGAAGCCTCCCAGGCGTGGCTCGCGGCCAACCCGGAGACACCGGCCCTGCGACGCATCGTGACGGAAAACGTGGCCGGCACGGAGCGCGCTCTGCGGGTTCAGGCCGCCGACAAGTAGCGGCTGCGGCCGGCAGCCTGGCCGGCTAGTGGGCTAGCCGGCTGGCGAGCTGCATCCCGACGCCGAGCGGCGGCACCCTTCACGGGTGCCGCCGCTTCGCTGTGTGCCGGCCGGATCGTGCGTCTCGCTGGCCTGGTCCCGCGAGATGGCCTGATCTCCGGCGAATGCGCTGCGATCGCGGAGATCAGGCCATCTCGCGGGTCGCCGGCGGCTCGCGAGCCCCAGGCACCTCGCGAGGCCCGGGCCAGGCGTCGAGATCGCAGTTGAGGTCGCCAGGGCCCGACCACTACTGCGATCTCGGCGCCGCAGGCCCGGGTCGCTCAGCAGACCCTTGAACTCTTCCTCGTAGCATTGGCCGAATGGTCACTCAACTCCTCGCAGCCGCTGCGACCAAGACGAGCGCCGCCGACGACATCGCGACCGGGGCCAGCGCCTTCTGGGACGCCTGGGGCACGCCGATCGCGGTCGCCGGCGTCATCGTCGGTGCGGTAGTGCTCCGCATCATCGTCCACTTCGTCATCCGTCGTGTGGTCGACCAGATCGTCACGGGCGTCAAGAAGAAGCAAAACGTCGACGACACTCAGGCGCTCAACTCTCCCCTGCGCGCGGTGCGGGTGGTCCAGCGCACTCGAACTCTCGGCAGCGTCCTCAACAACGTCGCGACGGTCGTCATCGCGGTGATCGCCATAGCGACGATCCTCGCCACGTTGAATGTCGCCACGGTCGGGCTCGTCAGTGCGGCGAGCGTGATCGCGGCCGGCCTCGCCTTTGGCGCGCAGAACATCGTCAAAGACATTTTGAGCGGCCTGTTCATGGTCGTCGAAGACCAGCTCGGAGTCGGCGACATCGTCGACGTCCAGCTGGCGACCGGCGTCGTCGAGGCGGTGGGCATACGTGTGACTCAGGTGCGCGACGTCAACGGCACCCTCTGGTTCGTCCGCAACGGCGAGATCCTGCGCGTCGGCAACATGTCGCAGGGCTGGGCCCGCGCCATCATCGACATCGCCGTTCCATACGAAAACGACATCGACGAAGTCGAGTCGATCGTGCTCACGACGTCGGCGGCGGTTGCCGCGCAGCCCCGCTGGAAGACGCGCATGCTCGAGAAGCCCGAGATCTGGGGCCTGCAGTCGATCTCGGAGTCGCACCTCGTCATCCGTCTCGCCGTTCGAACCCGGTCGGCCGACAAAGACGCGGTCGCACGCGAGCTGCGCCTCCGCATCGTCCGCGCGCTCGACGCGAAGGGCATCCACCTCCCCTCGCTGCAGAGCGTGGTCCTGTCGGGCTTCGAGGAGGCCACCAACATCCGGGGGGCTCGCCCGATCGAGACGCAGCCGACGCCGGTGCAGGGGCGGAACAAGGCGCCGCGGGCACCACGTCGGGGCAGGAACGCCCCGCCCACGGGAGACAATGAGGCATGACCGAAACGCACCCTGTCCCTTCTGGTGAGCCGGTGGAACACCAGCGCTCTCTGCCTCTGGGGCAACCCGTCACACTTCGGTCAGGTAGGGGCGACGACGATGCCCAGGGCAATTTCTGGGTCAAGGTCGGCGGTCGCCCGACGTTCGAGAAACTCGTGCGACGCTTCTACGAGGGCGTGCAGACCGATCCGATCATCTGGCCGATGTACCCGGCCGACGACCTCGAGGGCGCCATTCAGCGGCTGACGGGGTTTCTCGAGCAGTACTGGGGTGGCCCGACGACGTACAGCGACGAACGCGGACACCCGAGGCTTCGCATGCGGCACAACCCGTTCACGATCACTCCCGCGGCACGGGACCGCTGGCTCGTGCACATGCGCGATGCGGTCGACTCGCTCGACCTCGCGCCTCTCGACGACGCGATGCTGTGGGGCTACCTCGATCGAGCCGCACACGCGATGGTCAACTCGTTCGCCGAATGACTCACACGCGACCAAGCTTCTCGTAGCTGCCTGCGCGCAGGTCGTCGACGAGGCTCGCGCGCGATGGCGCCGGGCCGTGTTCGGCTCGACCCCAGGATCCGACGGCTAGAGCAACGAGGAACGCCGCTTCACGAGCACGTGCCCGCGGCTGGTTGAGAGGCGTGTCCAGGCACCCACCGTGAAGACCCGGGTCGGCTCCTCACCGGAGAGGAACCCGAGCGTCAGCGCCGCAAAGGCCGCACCGGCCGGAACCCCGTCGGTGCCGTCGATCGGGCGCGTCCAGACGCCCGAGCGGACCTTCTGCACGATCTGCTCGCCCGTTCCCGTCGGGATGACTCGGGCGACCTCGTCGATTCCCGCCTTGGCCGTGGCCTCGAGGACGGCCGCGTCGACTGCGGCCGCCGCCTGCCAGCCACCTCGCGGCGGGGAGATGGCGGCCCAGGAGGCCGCGATCACGACGGGTGGAAGCGCGACGACGACGGCGGCGGTGGGGTCGACGACCTCGTTCTGGAGCCGCACAAGTCGCTCCTGGACGGAGCGGATCGGCACCACGGAGTCGAAGGTCGCTTCGCTTCCTTCGGCCAGGGCATACGTTCGCAAACCCAAGACCGTCGGGCTCGCGTCGAGGAGACCGGCCGGGCTGAGGACGCCGACGTAGGCGGCGAGCACCCCGCCCGCTCCGATGAGGCGCACGGCACCGTCGTCGACCGCGGCAGCCCGCGCGAGGAAGGTGTGCAAGTCGTCGAGCGAGAGCGAGTCGGGGAGCGTGAATGCGGTAGTCATGAGCGATCTAAACTACCGCTGATGAACTCCGACCCGTCGCACCTCGCGGCCGCCACCGACCCCCTGGCCGACCTTCTCCATGCTCTCGAGCTCACACCGTCGGGCACCGACACCTTCGAGGGCTCGAGCCAGTGGATGCCCAATGGGCGTGTGTTCGGTGGGCAGGTGCTCGCGCAGTCGCTCATGGCGGCCGCGCAGACCGTCGATGGCGAGCGCGTGCCGCATTCCCTGCACGCCTACTTCCTGCGCGCCGGCAAGGTCGAGTTTCCCGTGTCGTTCCAGGTCGACCGGAGCCACGACGGCCGTTCCTTTGCGTCCCGCCGGACCGAGGCCTCGCAGAACGGCGTGCCGATCATGACGACGATGTCGTCGTTCCAGACGATCGACGGAGGAATAGACCACCAGGTCGAGGCGCCGAGCGGGTTGCCGGATCCTGAATCCCTTCCGACGCTCGCCGAGGGGCTCGAGGGCATAGACGATCCGTCGGCGAGGTTCTGGGCCCACGGCCGGCCGTTCGATATCCGTCACGTGCCGTCGCCGATCTTCCTCCGGGTCGAGGGGGCGCACGTCGCGCACCAGGCACTGTGGATGAAGACGGTGGGGCGGCTTCCCGACGACGACCTCGTTCACCGCGCTGCGCTCGCCTACGCAAGCGACCTCGGCATCCTGGAGCCGATCCTGCGGCGACACGGCGTTCCGCTGTCGGCACCCGGTATCAAGATCGCCAGCCTCGACCATGCCATGTGGTGGCACCGGGCCGGGCGTGCCGATGAGTGGCTGCTCTACGCCATGGAGTCGCCGAGTGCGCAGAGCGGACGTGGGCTGTCGACCGGGCGCTTCTACGACCGCAGTGGGCGCCTGCTCGCGTCGGTCGCTCAGGAGGGCATGACCAGGGTTCCTGGCGCGTAGCTCGGCGGTGTGAGTCAGCGAGACCTCAGAAACGACCGCCGATCGGCGCGATCGGCGGTCGTTTCTGAGGTCTCGACAAATGACGCGTCAGCGACGCCGGAACGTCAGCGGCTCATCGACGAACGGCGACCAGGCGGTTCGTTCGGCGTCGTTGATCCGGCGCGGGCGCTGCGTCGAGGCATCGACCAAGACCAGCGTCGAAGCGGCACGGGTGTGCAGCACGCGTGGCTCGACTCCGACCGGCGAGAAGACCTCGTAGAAGATCTCGAGGCTGGCACCGCCCATGTGGCCGATCCAGAGCTGGATGTCGAGGGGCAGACGCGTGTACGCGATCGGCGCGAGGTACTCGACCTCTTGCCGCGCGATGAGCGACCATGTGTCGGTTCCCGGGCTCGAGTCGAGGATGGCCGTCGCGGTCGAGTCGCCCGACTCTTCGCCGGCCGACCAGAACGCCTGGATCCTGGCCTCTTCGAGGAGGTGCAGCATCTCGGCGTTGTTCACATGGCCATAGGCGTCGAGGTCGCCCCACCGCAGCACGGTGGGAACGTGAAGCCTCGCCACGTCAGTCTCTCGTCAGCTTGCGGTACGTGACCCGGCTCGGCTTGGCGGCGTCGGCGCCCAGGCGCTCGATCTTGTTCTCTTCGTAGGCCTCGAAGTTGCCCTCGAACCAGTACCAGTTGGCCGGGTTGTCGGGGGTGCCCTCGTAGGAGAGGATGTGCGTCGCGATGCGGTCGAGGAACCACCGGTCGTGAGTGATGACCACAGCACAGCCGGGGAACTCGAGCAGGGCGTTCTCGAGGCTGCCCAGGGTCTCGACGTCGAGGTCGTTTGTGGGCTCGTCGAGCAGCAGCAGGTTGCCGCCCTGCTTGAGGGTCAGCGCGAGGTTCAGACGGTTGCGCTCACCACCCGAGAGCACGCCGGCCTTCTTCTGCTGGTCGGGGCCCTTGAAACCGAACTGCGACACGTAGGCCCGCGACGGGATCTCGGTCTTGCCGACCTGGATGTAGTCGAGGCCCTCGGAGACGACCTCCCACAGGTTTTTGTTGGGGTCGATGCCGCCGCGGTTCTGGTCGACGTACGAGATGTCGACCGTCTCGCCGACGTTCAGGTCTCCGCCGTCGAGCGGCTCAAGCCCCGTGATGGTCTTGAAGAGCGTGGTCTTGCCGACGCCGTTCGGGCCGATCACGCCGACGATTCCGTTGCGTGGAAGGGTGAACGAGAGGTTGTCGATCAGGACCCGCCCGTCGAAGCCCTTTTCGAGACCCTTGGCATCGATCACCTGCTGGCCCAGACGCGGACCGACCGGGATGATGATCTCTTCGAAGTCGAGCTTCTTCGTGCGCTCGGCCTCGGTTGCCATTTCTTCGTAGCGAGCGAGGCGGGCCTTCGACTTGGCCTGGCGGCCCTTCGAGTTGCTTCGTACCCACTCGAGCTCGGACGAGAGTCGCTTGGCGAGCTTCGCGTCTTTCTTGCCCTGAATGTTGAGGCGCTCGCCCTTCTTCTCGAGGTAGGTCGAGTAGTTGCCCTCGTACGGGTAGAGACGGCCGCGGTCGACCTCGGCGATCCACTCGGCGACGTGGTCGAGGAAGTACCGGTCGTGTGTCACGGCGAGGACGGCGCCGTGATACTGGCTCAGGTGCTGCTCGAGCCACAGGACGCTCTCGGCGTCGAGGTGGTTAGTGGGCTCGTCGAGAAGCAGGAGATCGGGCTTCTGCAGCAGCAGCTTGCAGAGCGCGACGCGGCGCTTCTCACCACCGGAGAGATTGGCGATCTGGGCGTCGCCCGGGGGCGTCCGCAGGGCATCCATGGCCTGCTCGAGCTGGGAGTCGAGATCCCAGGCGTCGGCCGCGTCGATCTCTTCTTGCAGACCGCCCATCTCTTCGAGAAGGGAATCGAAGTCGGCGTCGGGCTCGGCCATCGCGGCCGAGATCTCGTTGAAGCGGTCGATCTTTCCCTTGATCGGCCCCACGCCCTCCTGGACGTTCTCGAGGACGGTCTTGGACTCGTCGAGCTCGGGCTCCTGCATGAGGATGCCGACGGTGTAACCCGGGCTCAGCTTCGCCTCGCCGTTCGAGGGAGTGTCGAGGCCGGCCATGATCTTGAGAATCGTCGACTTACCGGCACCGTTCGGGCCGACGACGCCGATTTTGGCTCCGGGGATGAACGACATGGTCACGTCGTCGAGGATCAGCTTGTCGCCGACCGTCTTTCGCGCACGGACCATCGAGTAAATGTATTCGGCCATGGGGTCCAGTCTATTTGGGGAATGGGTCGCGGGCGGCGACTCTGAGACGAGGTCTCACCAGTCGATAGCGCGAGTCGTTCCGATCAGGCATTTGCCGGTCTTCAAGACCGGAGAGGAAGTGCTGGCGAACCCGTTCTGACCGATCTGCCCGACAAGACAGTCGTCACCCCGCCAGCGCACCGAGACCTCGATCGAGTCGACCTGACGGCCGATCGAGGTGGAGTCGGCGGTGACCTCCATGTTCTTCTTGGAGAAGCCGGCCGAGCTCAGGGCGTCGACGATGTCTCGACCCTGCGCGCCCGAATCGGCGTCGAGCTTCTTCTTCATCACGGAGTCGAAGAAGCGGAGCGCCTCGGCGGTCGAGGCGGTCTTCGAGAAGCTGGGCGCCGGCTTGGGCGTGGCAGTCGACTCGGCGGTGGAGGTGGCCGTCGCCGACTCCTGCGACGCCGAAGGACTCGTTGTCGGCTCAGGCGCCTGGGTGGTGCACGCTGTCGTCGCGAGGAGGACGAGCAGAGTGAGCCCGGCGACCGCCCTGCCCGTGCCCTGGGATCGCTGAGTTCGAAAGACCACGGCCCGAGTCTATTCGACCCGATCAGAACGGGGCCTCTTCGCCGACGACGTGCCACCCGGGCTGCTGGTCGACCGGGGAAGGCGGCTTGGAGGCCGCCGGGACGAGGGCTGGAGCGGCGGCGGGCACTGCGACGTGGGTCGGCGGAGGCGGCGCGCTCGGGACGCCCGGTTCGGAGCCGGAACCGGGTGCCGCGGTGGTGACGGGCGTCTCGAGGTGGCCCGAGGGATCCTGCGGGGGTGCCTGCTGAGGATCGGTCGCGTTCTCGTCGTGCTCGTCTGCCGCGCCGGGGGCCGGTGCCGCGCGACCTGCGGCCTTCGTGAACGTGGTTGTGCCGAACAGCAGATCGGGCCCGAGCGATTCGGCGTCGATCTCGACGGAGGTGCCGGAGCGGTCGTCTTTCTGCCAGTTGCGGATACGCAGACGGCCGGAGACGAAGACGCGGTCACCCTTGTCGAGCGAGGCGTCAGCGTGATCGGCCAGCTGGCGATACACGTTCACCGAGTACCAGTTGGTATCGGAGTCGACCCAGACGGCGCGCGAGCGATCGTAACGACGCTGAGACGACGCGAGGCGGAAGGTGACGAGCGAGATGCCCGAGGTGGTGCTCACCCGCTTGAGCGGGGTCGCGATGGTGCCGGTGAGGGAGATGGTGTCTGTCATGACCGAAAGTCTCGCGACGACGACAACGGCCCGAGGCTGTCTCTCCCGCTTCTGGGGAGAGACAGGCCGTCGGGCCGGTTGTGGAGACCAGGGCGCTCCCGGTCAGTGACTCAGTGCTCGGTGAACTCGGGTCGATCCGCGCCGGGGCCGAGCGCCGCGTGGATGGCGCGCTTCGCGACGTCGAGAGTCGGGTAGGCGCCGTGATAGTCGGCCTCGCGACCGACTCGAATGGCGAAACCCTCGCCGGTGCGGTGGATCGATCCCACGGCTCCGGCGGGGCCGCTGGCCACCCAGGTGCTTTGCATGGTGGTGACGGTGTCGTTGCTCATCGTTGAGCTCCTTTCGATGTGGCCGAGGCGCGGTGCCGCGACCTATGACGCCAAGACGTACTTGCCGTACGACTTGCGGATCTTGTTGACCTTCGGCAGCGCGACCGCGAGGCAGTAACCCTGACCGGGATTCTTGGCGAAGAAGTCTTGGTGATACTCCTCCGCGTCGTAATAGACGCCGAGCGGCTCGAGGGTGGTCACGATGCCGCCCTCCCAGTACTCCGCAGCACGGTCGAGGGCCGCTTCGAACTGCGCCTTCTGCGCGTCGTCCGTATAGAACATCGCCGAACGGTACTGAGTGCCGACATCGGCACCCTGGCGATTGAGCTGTCGCGGATCGTGAAGGGTGAAGAAGACGTCAAGGATGACCTCGGCCGGGATGACCTCCTCGTCGAAGGTGACCTGAACGGCCTCGGCGTGCCCCGTCGCGCCGGTGCAGACGGCCTCGTAGCTGGGATTCGACATCGAGCCTCCCGTATAGCCGGAGACGACGTCTGTGACGCCCTGCAGGGTGCGGTAGACGGCGTCGAGACACCAGAAACAGCCGCCGGCAAGCGTGAAAGTCGTCATGACCTCACGATACTCCCCGGCCCTGCAGGCGTCAGTAGGCTCAGCCCTATGACCTCACCTTTCACGCCCTACGTCGCCGACGCCGAACGGTACGAAAAGCTCCCCTACGACCGGATCGGCCGGAGCGGACTGCGACTCCCCCGCATCTCGCTCGGATTCTGGAACAACTTCGGCACCGACCGCTCCCTCGAGACGCAGCGTGACATCGTGCTCCGCGCCTTCGATCGCGGCGTGACCCACTTCGATCTGGCAAACAACTACGGCCCCCCGTACGGCTCGGCCGAGGAGCAGTTCGGCCGGATCCTGAGTGCGAATCTCGCGCCCTACCGCGACGAGATCCTCATCTCGTCGAAGGCCGGCTACGACATGTGGCCCGGGCCGTACGGCGACGGCGGCTCGCGCAAATACCTGCTCTCGTCGCTCGACCAGAGCCTCACGCGCATGGGCCTCGACTACGTCGACATCTTCTACTCGCACCGCCCCGACCCCGAGACGCCCATCGAAGAGACGATGGGTGCGCTGGCCACGGCCGTCCGCCAGGGCAAGGCCCTCTACGTCGGCATCTCGAACTACGACCCCGCCCAGACCGAGGCGGCCATCAGCGCCCTCGCCGCCGAGGGCGTGCCGCTGCTGATCCACCAGCCGCGGTACAACATGTTCGACCGCCGACCCGAGCAGGGCCTGTTCGACACCCTGACCGCCAACGGCGTGGGCTCGATCGTCTTCTCGCCGCTCGCGGGCGGGCTGCTGACTGGTCGATACCTGAACGGAAAGGCACCCTCAGGATCCAGGGCTGCCGAGGGTCGCTGGTTCACCGAAGACGTGCTCGATGAGACCTACCTCTCTCGGGTCGGCGCCCTCAACGACATCGCGTCGGCACGCGGGCAGTCGCTCGCCCAGCTCGCGCTGCTGTGGGTGTTGCGGCAGGAGGCCGTGACGTCGGCCCTCATCGGCGCCTCGAGCGTCGCGCAGCTCGACGACAGCCTCGACGCGCTGCACGGCGCGGATCTGAGCGACGCGGAGCTCGCGGCGATCGAGCCTCTCGCTGTCGACGGCACCGGGTCGGGTCGGTAGTCGCGCTCAGTATCGCCGGATGGTGAGACCTCAGAATCGCCCGCTTTTCTCCTCGAAAAGCGGGCGATTTCGAGGTTTCGCGCCGGATGCGTGGTCGCGCGGGCTCGAATGTCGGTGGTCGTACGTATGTTCGATTTGCACCCAGAGTCCATCCGACCACAGCGAGGAGCACCACGATGACCACCCTGACCTTCACCCCCGATTCCGTTCCCGGCGCCCTCGCGACGGCGCCTTCCGTTCGCGAGCAGCGGGGCGGGCTCACTCTCGTCCAACTTCACGACGGCCTCATCCGCGTGACCCGGCCGTCGGGTGAAGTGCTCGGGTACGTCGAGAGCTATCAGCACGCCGAGGGCGAGCGATTCCGCGCCAAGCGTTTCCTCCCGCGGCAGCGTCGGTTCGTGGAGATCGGCGAGTTCTGGAGCCGCAACGATGCAACCGACTGCTTCCGGTTCGCCTGAGTTCGCTGTCGCCTTGCCTGAGCGGGGTGGCGTTTTGCGTGCCGATTACGCCCCGATGCCTGTCGCAGCCCGGCCTGCGGCCCTGGAGCAGTTAGTGTGCGCGGCATGACCTGGTGGAACGCGCTGACCGACTGGCTGACTTCAACCGAAGGGCAACGCATCATCACGAACGTCGTTCTGCCCTTTGTAGCGATCATCGTGGCGGGTGTCTTGGCTGCGCTCATCGCTCGCAGCATGGGCAAGCGGCTACTCGAGGCGCGTGACCGCGAAGCCAAGGCGAACACGGTCACGGCCCTGATTGCATCGGCCCGTCGTTCGATCGAGTGGAGCACGCTCGGCACCGACGAACGAGCGCACACGGCGCACCTCTCCGACGAGGCGTCGATCAGGCTCCGGCTGCTTCCCGTCGCGGGCGCCGACCTCGCCGCCGTCTGGTCAGAGCACGAGATCGCGTCGATTCGCAGCAACTCGGCCACCTTCCGATTCCAGGCCGAGCAGACCTTTGCCGACCTGCGCGACCGCCTTGTGCAGTGGCAGACCAAGCCGACCCGGGCGAAGAAGCTGTTCCGCGACGAGGTCGAGCGCTGGAACGCCGAGAAGGCCGAAGACAAGGCGTCTCAACCCGAGTCGGCGACGACGCAGTCGTTCGTTCCGGTCGACGGCGAGTCCAGTCCGGTGCAGGCGCCCACAGCGTTCGCACCCGCACCCGTCGTTCCGGCTACGCCCCCGGCCGCGGCCACCCAAGACGCCGCCATCGCCGCGATGGAGCAAACGCCTGCCGAACCCCAGGTGGTAGCTGCGGCCCCCTCCGCGACCGCCACCGACGAGGCGTCGCCGGTCGAGACCGCCCCTCGCGAGGCATCCCCGAGCGAGGAGGGGCGCGCCGAAGCGGCCGACGCCGAGGCGGGGCTGTCGAGTGAGGCTCACGTGCAGGGCGGGGCCGAGGTGAGCGGCGTGGGGGCGGATCCTTCGGTTTCTGGCGGCGTACCCGCTCGCGCCTCGACCGGCATGGTGACGACGCCCGTGGTCAACGCGCCCGCGCCGGTCGGTGCAGAGTCGACGAGTACAGAGGCGGCGAATGCGGAGGCGGCGAGCGCGACGCAGGAGACCACCGCCGATGCGGAGCGGGGCCTCGAGCCAGCCGACAGCGAGTCTCGCGATGACGAGTCGGGCGACGATCGCGAGCCGGCGTTCAGCGCTCCGGTCAGCGCACATCAGGTCCGTCGCCGCACGGCACCCGACGAAAGCTGAGCGAACGGGCGGCGCGTAGTACCGTAGTCATCGATTGCGGTCGGTCGTCTCCCCCCGTAGCTCAGTGGAAGAGCACGTGGTTTCTACCCACATGGCCGGGGGTTCGAATCCCTCCGGGGGGACTCCTGCATCTCTATGTGCGACAGATCTAGTCGCGTTTCGCAGGTTTAGTCGCGGTAAATCGCGACTAGACCTGCGAAATGCCACGAGACGCAGTGTCGTCAGTGATTCGACGGGTGTCGCTAACCGAATCACGCACCGCCCACCGAAAAAACGGTAAGCGGTGCGTGATTCAGTTCGCGAAGGTCGGATTACTGGGTCAGCGAGCCCGTCAGGTCGTAGACGGTCACGCCGCCGACGGTCTGCGAAGCGAAGTTCGCCTTGACCCAGGCCGCGATCTTCGACGATGCGTTGCTTCCGCCATTCGACGTGCCGACCGAGCTGCCCACGAAATAGTGGATCTTGCCCGCCGCGACGTAGGCCTTGAACTCGGCCAGGCTCGGTGACGGATCGCTTCCGTTGAAGCCGCCGACGGGCATGACCGACTTGAGAGTCGCGAGCTGATAACTGGCCGCCGTGTCGGAGCCGATCGCCGCGGCAACCCAGGTGTACTGGTCGGCATCGGTGAGCAACAGCTTCTTGAGGGCCGACGAGACCGTGGTCGAGCCTCCGAAGATGCCGCCCATGCCACCGCCACCCCGAGCCATGCCGCCCACGCCACCGGTCGGCGCCGTGCGAGTGCCAGCGCCCGTGCCAGTTCCAGTTCCAGTGCCAGCCCCGCCGGGCGTACCACCAAAGCCACCGGGCGGCGTGCCCATTCCGGTACCCGCTCCGGTGCCTGCCCCGGTCCCGGTCCCGCCCTGCGTGCCGCGAGCGCCACCGCCCGCACCGGGCGCGCCACCGCCGCCGCCGAAGCCACCGCGAGCGGAAGCCACCGCAGGCCCGGCCGACGGGATCGACCCGGTGTGGGCGGTCGAGGCCGTCTCGATCGAGTAGGCGAGAGGCCCGAGCAGACCGCCGACCAGCATGAGCGACACGGTCGCCGCAGCCAGCCCGCGAGCGCGCCCGGCCGAGCGCCCCATAGCGCCAGCAGCACCGGCAGCGACGCCACCTGCACCACCGACAGCACCCTCAGCAACGCCACCGGCAACGCCACCGGCACCAGCACCACGCCCACGAGGCACCAGCACGAGCACCGCAGCGGCCACGCACGCAACGACGACCACGAACTTCAGCCACGGCAGCCAGTCGGTGGCCCGGGCGAGCAGCGCGTACGACCAGGCCGCCGTCACGAGCATGGTGACTGCCAAGACGATCCGCGGCCACCAGCGCGTGCGGGCGGCGTTCCAGACGATGGAGCCGCCGATGGCGACGGTCCCGGCGAGTGGGGCGGCCAGGGCCACCGTGTAGTACGGGTGGAAGATGCCGCCGGCGAAGCTGAAGACGAGTCCGGTGACGACCAGCCAGGTCGAGAAGAGCAGCAGGGTGGCGCGGCGCACGTCGATCCGGTGGCGCCGACCCAGCACGACGAATGCGGCGACCATCACGATCAGGGCGGCGGGCAGCAGCCAGGTAATTTGGCCGCCGATCTCCGAGCCGAAGAGGCGGGTGATGCCGGTCGAACCCCAGGATCCGGCTCCCGCCGCCCCTGTTCCGCCCGTCACCGAGCCCGTCTCGTTGCCCGTCAACCGGCCGAAGCCGTTGTAGCCGAACGTCAGCTCGAGGAACGAGTTGTTCTGCGACCCGCCGATGTACGGACGCATCGAGGCGGGAACGAGCGAGACGATCGCGACCCACCAGCCGGCTCCGACGATCACGCCGCCGAGGGCTCCGAGCAGGTGCAGCAGTCGCGTCTTCCAGCGGAGGGGCGCGCAGAGGAAGTACACGGCCGCGAGCTCGGGGAGGATCACGAACGCCTGCAGTTGCTTTGTGAGGAACCCGAATCCGACGACCACTCCCGCCCAGATGACCCATCGGATCCTGCCCGATTCGATGCCGCGCAGCGTCAGGTAGACGGCCAGCGTCATCAGCAGCAGGAGCATCGCGTCGGGGTTGTTGAACCGGAACATCATCACCGCGACCGGCGTCAGCATGAGGGTGCCGCCGGCGATCAGAGCGGTCGCCGCCGAGAAGTGCCGTCGCACGATCACGTAGACCAGGAAGACCGTGGCCACGCCCATGAGCGCCTCGGGCAGCAGGATGCTCCACGACGAGAGGCCGAACAGGCGCACCGACAGCTCCATGATCCAGAGCGACGCGGGCGGTTTGTCGACCGTGATCGAGTTGGCGGCGTCGGAGGATCCAAAGAAGAACGCCTCCCAGTTCGATGCCCCGGCCTGGACGGCCGCCGAATAGAACGAGTTCGCGTAGCCCGAAATCGAGAGATTGGTGATGTAAAGCACCGCCGAGGCGATTATGAGCCCCCAGAGCGACGGTCGCTCCCAGCGCGGCGAGGTCGCCGGGCCGAGAGCCAGCCAGCGCCCGGCCCGTCGGAGCCGGGACGGCGGCGATGCGGCAGCGGACGAAGGATCCGACGTGGCCGACGCGGGCGGAAGAGAAACGGTGGTCATGACTGGCTCGCCTTCGTCAGAGTCTCGGCGGTGTGGTGATGAGCGTGCGCGCTCGGCTGGTCTGCGACCTCGAACGCCCGTCGCGGCTCGAGCGTCGGGGCGGGTTTCGCCTCGCGGCGAAAGACCCAAACGCGGAGCAGCACGAACCGGACGACCGTGGCGATGAGGTTGGCTGCCGTGAGGACGACGAGTTCGACGTGGGCTCCTGCATCGGGCGACACCCGGTGCAGGCCGACGAGCGAGCCGGAGGTGATGACCCAGGCGATCCCGAACACGATGAGGCCCTGGGCCTGATGCTTGACCTGGCCGCTCCCCCGCACCCCGAAGGTGAATCGTCGGTTGGCGGCCGTGTTGCCGATGGTCGTGATCAGCAGCGCGAGGAAGTTGGCCAGCTGGGCCGGCACGAACTGCTGAAAGAGCAGGTAGATGACGGCGTAGGCGGCTGTCGAGAGCACGCCGACGAGACCGAATCGGATCACCTGCCCGAAGAACGACGGCGCCGGTTGGGCATAGGGATGACGGCCGATCTGGTCGTAGATGGCGCCCACCGGAATGCGGCCCCGGGCGATCCCCGTAGCGACGCGGACCATTCCTCGGAGATCAGCGGAGGCGGTCGCCACGATGTCGACGGACGACTGTGGGTCGTCGACCCAGTCGACCGGCACCTCGTGGATGCGGAGGCCCGACCGTTCGGCGAGGATCAGCAGCTCGGTGTCGAAGAACCAGCCCGTGTCTTCGACGAGGGGCAGCAGGTGAGCCGCCACGTCGCTTCGGATGGCCTTGAAGCCGCACTGCGCATCGCTGAACGACACGCCCATGGTCCGGCGCAGCAGCAGGTTGTAGGTGCGCGAGATGAAGTCGCGCTTGCCGGCCCGGGTGATGCGCGAGGAGGGATCGAGGCGCGTGCCGATCGCCAGGTCGGAGTGCCCGGAGAGGAGGGGCGCGACGAGCGGCTTGAGCGCCGACAGGTCGGTCGACAGGTCTTCGTCGACGTACACGAGCACGCTCGCCGTCGACTCCGACCACACCTTCTTGAGGGCGCGGCCCCGGCCCTTCTGAGCGAGGTGGACGGCGATCACGCCGTCGAGTTCGTTCGCGAGCGTGTCGGCCAGCGCCGGCGTGGTGTCGGTCGACGCGTTGTCGGCGATCGTGATCCGCCACGTTTCCGTCAGGGAGCGCGAGAGGTACGCGTGCAGAGCGGTGATGCTGGCTACGAGGGTCGCCTGCTCGTTGTACACGGGCACGACGATGTCGAGGTCGAGGGTCTTCGTGATTTCGGGCATGGATCGAGAATGCGATCCGTCTCAATGAGGGCGACTGATGCACCCGATGAGATCCCTATGAAAACGAGCGGAGAGCAAAAAACGCAGGATCCGAGGAGGCGCTCCTCGGATCCTGCGTTCTGGCTCTGTGTTTTTAGTTGGTGCTCTCGCGGCGATCTTCAGGGTCGACCACCGGGTCGCTGTCTTTTGCGTCGAGGGCGTAGTGGACCTGGAGCTGCTCGCCCACCAGGTGTGCCTTCGTCGCCGTGTAGACGAAACCGGTCTCGGTTCCGTCGATGAGCACGTAATCGGTGATCTCGTCGTCGTAGGAGCCATTCGTCGACACGCGCTTGTCGGTGCGGCCATCGCTCGGCCCGCCCTCGAAGAACACGACGTATTCGGAGCCTTCTTCGACCTGGAGCTTTTCGTCTGTCATGGGAACTGTCTACCAGGCGGGGCCCCCGGAATGTTCAGCGTCGACCCCCGCGAGCCCCTCGCTAGACTCGCGACATGCCTTCAAGCGACAGACTCGTGTGGATCGACTGCGAAATGACCGGGCTCGACCTCGGCGTCGACGAATTGGTCGAAGTGGCCGTCGTCGTCACCGACTTCGACCTCACTCCCCTTCACCCCGGGTTCGACATCGTCATCAAGCCCGACCAGGCCGCACTCGACAATATGGGCGAGTTCGTCACGAAGATGCACACCTCGTCCGGTCTCATCGATGAGATCCCGAACGGCGTGAGCCTCGCCGAAGCCGAATACGAGGTGCTCAACTACATCCTCGAATACGCACCTGACAAGGGCAGTGCCCCGATCGCCGGCAACACCATCGGAACCGACCGCACGTTCCTCGCTAAATACATGCCGCGTGTCGACTCGCACCTCCACTACCGCTCCGTCGACGTGTCGTCGATCAAAGAGCTCTCGCGCCGCTGGTTCCCGCGCGTCTACTTCAATGCCCCTGCGAAAAACGGCGGCCACCGCGCCCTCGCCGACATCCTCGAATCGATCCGCGAGCTCGAGTACTACCGACTCGCCGGCTTCACCGCCGAGCCCGGCCCGACCACCGACGACGTGCAATCCATCTCGAAGTCGGTAGTGGACAAATGGGCCCCGCGTTTGGGATAGACTTGTCGGGTTGCTTCGTTCGTCAAGCTCTCGCCAGCTAGGCGGGCGAAGTCGCATGGTGGGTATAGCTCAGCTGGTAGAGCGCCTGGTTGTGGTCTAGGAGGCCGCGGGTTCAAGCCCCGTTACTCACCCTCAGAAATGGTCGGGCCCTGCCCTCTCTCACGAGAGCAGGGCCCGATTTCTTCGTCGTGCCCATTGCTTTAGATGCGCAAGCGCATCTAAAGCGGCACAGAAATGGTCGGGYYCTGCCCTCTCTCACGAGAGCAGGGCCCGATTTCTTCGTCGTGCCCATTGGCTTCGATGCACAAGCGCATCGAAAGCGGACCAGAAATGCTCGTGTCCTTCGGCTCGGTTCGCAAGGCTTCAGGACTTTTTTGGGCTCGAACATCTTATATATCTCTGATATTCTGGTGGCATCAATCCGACCCGGGGGTAGATGTGCCCAGATCAGGCCGCAAACCGACAACCACTCTTGCCACCACAAATGGCAGACGCTCCGATATTCAGGGCCTTCGTGCCCTGGCCGTCATCGGTGTCATCGCCAACCACCTGACAGGAGCCCCCTCGGGTGGCTTTCTCGGAGTCGACGTCTTCTTCGTCATTTCCGGCTTTCTCATCACGGGGCTGCTCGTACGCGAGCGTCAGCAGACCGGGCGCATCTCTCTCGCTGACTTCTACCGACGCCGGGTCAAACGCATCGTCCCGCTGGCCCTGCTCGTCACAATGTCGACGTGTGTGGCCGCGTTCGCACTGTTCAACTCCGCACGAGCCGACTCGGTTCTGACCGACGCGAAGTGGTCCGCCGCGTTTCTTGCCAACTGGCATTTCGCCGCCTCTGGCACCGACTACTTCACGAGCCAGAACGCCACTTCCCCGTTGCAGCACCTCTGGTCGTTGTCCGTCGAGGAGCAGTTCTACGTGGTCTGGCCGCTTCTCCTCATCGCCGGCTTCTTCGCCCTCTCCACGGCCCGGTTCTCGCTCCAGCGCGGTGCCCTCGTCGCTGTGGCGATCGCCCTGGTCGGGGCGTCCTTCTTCTACGCGGTCGCGTCGACCAGCGCCGAGCCGATCGCAGCGTATTTCTCGACTCCAGCCCGAGCGTGGGAGCTCGGGTTCGGTGCCGTCCTCGCACTCGCCCTGCCGCTTTGGGAGCGCATTCCCCGCGCGGTGAGCGCCCTCGCCTCGTGGTTCGGCCTCGGGGGCATCGTGGCGTCGTTCGTCTTCATCGATGCGTCGTTCGCTGTTCCCGGCCCTTGGGCGCTCGCAGCCGTTGCCTCGTCCGGGCTCGTCATCCTCGGCGGGGCTGCCCGCACGGCGCCCCGGCTCGTGCCTCTGTCCAATCCGGTCACGGGATTCCTCGGTGACATCTCGTACTCGCTCTACCTGTGGCACCTGCCCGTGATCGTGTTCGTGGGGGTCTCGCTCGAGGCCGGCTCTCCGGCTCTGTATGCCGCGGCGATCGCACTCACGGGCGGCCTCTCGGTTGCGACCTACTACCTCCTCGAGCGACCTGCCCTGTCAGCGCCGCTCCTTACGGGCGAATCGGTCCAGAATCGCGCGGCTCTCTGGCGAGAATGGCGGAAAGCGCATGGAGCGACTTACCGTACTGGCGGCCTCGCCGTCCTTTCGGGCATCACTGTCGTCCTCTGCGCCGCGACCCTCCTCCCCTCGACGTCACCCGCGGTCACGCGTCCTCTCCCCGTGGCCGGAGCGGCTGGAGAATCCAGCACCGCTACCGACCAGGGCGGCCCCGTGCAGCAAAAACTCGCGAAGCAGATCGAGGCAGCGCTCGGGGCCAGCACCTGGCCAGACCTCGACCCCTCCATCGACGCGGAGATCAACGGCCCAGACGCGGCCTCCGAGGTGGCGACCTGCGGCCAACCCGGTCGCATCGATATCGGTAGCTGCAGTTGGGGGTCCCCCTCTGCGAAAAA
This sequence comes from Frondihabitans sp. 4ASC-45, assembly GCF_049472575.1. NCBI lineage: Bacteria > Bacillati > Actinomycetota > Actinomycetes > Micrococcales > Microbacteriaceae > Frondihabitans > Frondihabitans sp. 4ASC-45. The sequence goes on from NZ_JBCEBN010000003.1 coordinate 72,341, forward strand.
ATCCCTGGCGGTAGTGGGCGACTCCGTCGCCCTTGCCTACGCCAAGACGTTCATCGCCATGACGGAGGCGCATGACGATATCTCGGTCACGAGCCTTGGCCAGTTCGGCTGTCCACTCGCCGATCTCCCGCTTCACGAGAGCAGCACAGACAAAACCGAGTGCTCTCGGCATCGTGAAGAGACGCTGACGACGCTCGAAACGCTCAAGCCCGATGTCGTAGTCGTCACTGACACCTACGCTCCGCTCACCGATGCCACCACGAAGGCATCCGTCTCGGCGGCCCAATGGAAGACCGGCATGAAGGGCGTCACCGATCGCATGGCCGCTACCGGGGCACAGGTCGTCTTCCTGCCTCCGCCACCGCCGGGGGCCGTTCTCGAGACGTGCTTCACTCCCCGCAGCGTTCCGTCCTCCTGCATCTCACGCGTCAGCAGCACCTGGACGGCCCGGGCCGAGACCGAGAAGAGTCTGGCGAAGTCGGTGCAGGGCACCTTCGTCGACACGCGGCCCCTTTTCTGTGTCTCGGGCCTATGCCCTGCCTTCGTTGGCCGCGACGTCGTCAAATCCGATCTCAATCACCTCACGGTCCGCTACGCCACCGCGATCGCACCGGCCATGTACGAACTTCTGAAGGAGGCGGGGGTTCTCAGTCCGGCGTGAGAGGCTGACCGCATGCTCGAGGTGGATGCGAACGCGTTTGAGAAGCTCGTGATCGACGAGCTCGACCTCCTTCCCGACGACATGTTCGAGGGTCTGGAGAACGTCGCCTTCGTCACCGAAGATCGCCCCGAAGACGGCTCCCTCGACCTCCTCGGGCTCTACGACGGCGTGAGCCTCACCGAGCGGGGCCAGTACGGCTTCGGCGAGCTACCCGACCGCATCATCCTGTATCGGGAGCCCCACCTCGCGGCGTGCGACACCGAAGACGACCTCCGCGACGAGATCCACGTGACGCTCGTCCACGAGATCGGTCACTACTACGGTTTCGACGACGACAAACTGCACGAGCTCGGCTGGGCGTAGTCGTTCAGCCCTCCACGACGACGTCGGCGAGCCGGCGCGGGTCGTTCGCCACACGGTGCGCTTCCTCCTGCTCGGCCCAGACATCCCACCACGCACTGTCGGCGTAGTCCGCGGCGTCCACTACCGACCGTTCACGCACACGCGACCGCCGAGAGTCATCGTCGAGCTCGACCCACACGCGCAGCGTAGCCAGAGGAGCCGAGGCTCGGGTGAGGGCACCGGCACCCTCGATCACCAGCGGCCGTCGCGGGTCGAGGGAGCGCCAGGTGGAAGGCTCATTGGCGTCCCAGTCCCAGCGGCGGTGGCCGGTATCAGCGGCGCGGAGCATGTCGCGGACGACGGCCTCGGAGGCGCGAGCGAGGCCGTGCCAACCGGGATACACGTCGTCGAGCTCCACGAGCTGAGCGTCGAGGAGTGGCGCCAGGGCTCGGCCGAGTGTCGTCTTGCCGGATCCTGATCTCCCGTCGATGAGCACGACCGGACGCGCGCTCCCAGCCTCCGCACGCGAGGCGAGCAGGGCGAGAGAAGTCGACGAAGACAACGACAGTGGCGGTATTTGATCAGGCAAAGACGATCGACCAGGTTCCCGCGAGGCACGCCGCGACGACCGCGACGGTGGCGATGACGACGGCCAGGACGACGAGGATCCACTCGGCACGCCCGAACGTCGACTCACGCGCCCACGTGCGGGGTGCGTCGGTGCCGAATCCCTTCGCTTCCATCGCCGTGGCGAGTTTGCTCCCCCGGCGCACCGAGAGCACCAGGAGGGCGAAGGCCATACCCGTGCCGCGACGGACCGCCCCGACGATGCCACCCTCGTCGGCGACGCCCCGGGCACGCCGGGCGAGCCCGAGCTGCCGCCAATCGTCGACGAAGAGGCCCACCAGCCGCAGGCCCGCGAGACCGCCCAGCACGAAGCGGGCGGGAAGGCGCAGAACCTGAGCGAGGCCGTCGGCGAGGTCGGTGGGGTCGGTGGTGGCGAAGAGCACGATGCCGGGGATGCCGACCGCGAGGATCCTGAGCCCGATCGCGAATGCCAATGCGACCGACCCCTCGGTGACGGTGATGAAGCCGAGCCGCCACAGGGTCGCACCGGAGTCGACGCCGTAGAGCGAGGTCGCGATGACGGCGAGCGGCGCCGCGATCCAGAGCGGCAGCGTGCGCTTCACCAGCTGCCGCGGGCTGAGCCCCGCGAAGAGGAGCAGAACGGCCTCGAGCGCGAGCGCCGTACCCGCTGAGACCCAGTCGATGGAGAGCAGCAGTGTGATGCTGACGATCACGGCGGCCAGCAGCTTGGCGACCGGATTGACGCGGCCGATCGCCCGGGTCGTCTCGATGGTGGAGAGGATCGTCATGCCGACACCGCCGCCCGAGAGGCCGAGATGCGAGGCACGGCGCGGGAGCCGCACGGCGCGAGGGTCAGCACTTCGTCGGCGAGCACATCCACGAACTCGGCGTCGTGCGTGACCGCCACGATGGCGCTGCCGGAGTCGAGCAGTTCGGCCGCGAGCACGACGAGCTCGCGCCAGGTGCGGGCGTCCTGCCCGAAGGTCGGCTCGTCGAGCACGAGCACCCGAGGCCGTGAGGCGAGCACCGTGGCGACCGAGAGTCGGCGCTTCTCGCCGCCCGAGAGCGTGAACGGGTTCGCCTCAGCGAGATGGGCGAGCCTGAGGCGCTCGAGCAGGTCGTCGACGCGCGCATCGACCTCGGTGGGAGCGAGGCGCAGAGCCCTTGGTCCGACCGCCAGTTCGGCCCGCACGCTCGACGCGAGCAGTTGGTGCTCAGGATCCTGGAAGACGGTTCCGATCCGGGTCAGCAGCTCCCGTGACTTCCAGCGGATCGGCTCTCGTGCCGCCCCTGCGGCGAGCGGGCCCGCGGCCTCGAGACTGCCCCCGGCCGGAGGCAGAAGCCCCGCGACCGTGAGCGCCAGCGTCGATTTGCCCACGCCGTTCGGGCCCGTGATGGCGAGGGCGCGTCCGGCAACCACGGAGGCGTGGATGCCGGTGGCGACGGTGAGGCCGCGCTGGCGTCCGACAGCGAGGTCGGACACGTCGAGGAGGGGCGTCGGCGTCGGCTGCGACGTCGAGCGCGGAGGGAGGACGGGCGGTCGCCCGGGCACCCAGACGCCCGCCTCCGTCAGCGTCGCGGCGTGGGCGCCGAGGACGGCGTCCGGGGTGCCGTCGGCGAGAACGCCGCCGCCGGCTGCCAGCACGACCACGCGATCGACCACGGGGAGCCAGACCGACACGCGGTGCTCGACGACCACGAGCGTCGCCCCGCTCTCGGCGGTGACCCGGGCGACCGCGTCGCGCACTTCACGCACCCCCTCGGGATCGAGGTTGGCCGTGGGCTCGTCGAGCAGCAGCAGCCCGGGCCGCATGGCCAGGGCTCCGGCGAGCGCGAGTCGTTGCTTCTGGCCGCCCGAGAGAGCCGACGTGGAGCGGTCGAGGGGCACGTCGAGTCCGACGGATTCGAGGGCCTCGTGCACTCGCGACCAGATCTCGTCGCGCGGCACGCCGAGATTCTCCGGGCCGAAGGCGACGTCGTCGCCGACGCGCGCGAGCACCACCTGGGAGTCGGGATCCTGGAGGACGAGCCCCGCCCGCCCGCGCTGCGTCGCCGCGGGGCGACCGTCGATGAGGAGCTCGCCGGCCGAGTCGCCCTCCTCGTCACCCCCGAGGACTCCGGCGAGCCCCGCGAGGAGCGTCGACTTGCCCGCGCCGGAGGACCCGAGGAGGAGGACCCGCTCGCCGGGTTCGATGACGAGGTCGAGGGAATCGACGGCGGGCTGGATCCTCGAGGCGTGCCGCCACGACCACCCTCGTGCGTCGACCCGCGCACCCGGCCCGGGCGCGCGGATCACGTCAGACCCGCTTCGTGGCCGAGCGGCCGCTCGCGAACCGGCTGAGTGCGCCGGAGGCGGCGAGGCCGCGGACGGCGAGCCAGGAGAGGAGCCCGGCCAGCACGGCGCCGGAGACGACGGACGAGACGAGGTAGATGACCTTGAACTCGGGTGCGTAGGCCGCGACGCTCGAGAAGTTGGTGTCGAGGAGCCCCGCCGCGAGGCCGGCCCCCATGCCGGCGAGGAGCGCCGCGCCCAGCCGCCACGACCGGTAGAGGAGCACGGCGAAGAGGAGTTCGGCGCCGAGACCCTCGAGGATGCCCCAGATGAGCGTCGAGAAGCCCCACTGCGTGCCCACGAGCATCGACACGACGGCCGCGACGATCTCGGTGTAGAGCGCGGCCCCCGGCTTGCGGATCACGAGGCCGCCGAGCACACCGGCGAAGAGCCAGCCGCCGGCCAAGAGACCCTCGAGGCCCGGCGAGAAGGTCAGCAGACCGCTGAGCGGGGTCCAGGCGAGACCCCAAGCCCAGAAGATGACGCCGGCGGCGACTCCCAAGACGCTGGCGACGACGATGTCGACGACCCGCCACCGACGGGGCGGCGAGGCCGGGGTGCTGCTCGAGGTGGTGCGAGTGCTCGCAGAAACAGACATGCGTTCTCCTCCCTGCGCCGGCATGATCCGGATCAGGTTCGACGGTCGAAGCGTGGATCGCTTCCTCTCAACCCGGCTCACCGGACTCCCGTGTGTTGTGGGTCGAGCATAACGCCTGCCGCGTCCCCGTGCCGGGGAGGGCCCGGACGCGATCAGCCGATCGCCCGTAGGCTTAGCCGAGTCCTGACGGAGGTTCGATGATCACCTGGCCCGGCAACCCCTATCCCCTCGGTGCCAATTACGACGGCAGCGGCACCAACTTCGCCATCTACTCGGAGGCGGCCGAGCTTGTACAGCTCTGCCTGTTCGACGACTCCGGAGTCGAGACGAGGGTCGACCTCGTCGAGGTCGACGCCTACGTCTGGCACGCCTATCTGCCGAGCGTGCAGCCGGGGCAGCGCTACGGCTACCGAGTGCACGGCCCCTACGACCCGTCCAAGGGGCAGCGCGCCAACGCGAACAAGCTCCTCCTCGACCCGTACGCGAAGGCGACGAGCGGCGAGATCGACTGGGACGAGGCGCTGTTCGCCTACAACTTCGGCGCGCCCGATTCCCGCAACGACAAAGACAGCGCGGCGCACATGATGATGAGCGTCGTCATCAACCCGTTCTTCGACTGGCAGGGCGACCGTCCGCCGAAGTACACCTACGACGAGACGGTCATCTACGAAGCCCACGTCAAGGGCCTGACCGAGACGCACCCCGACATTCCCGAGTCGGAGCGCGGCACCTACGCGGGAGTCGCCCACCCGGCGATCATCGAGCACCTCAAGGGGCTCGGGGTCACCGCCATCGAGCTCATGCCGGTGCACCAGTTCGTGCAAGACAACACCCTGCTCGAGAAGGGCCTTCGCAACTACTGGGGCTACAACACCATCGGCTTCTTCGCACCGCACCAGCAGTACGCCTCGGTGACCGACCACGGCCAGCAGGTGCAGGAGTTCAAGACGATGGTCCGCGTGCTGCACGAAGCGGGCATCGAGGTCATCATCGACGTGGTCTACAACCACACGGCAGAGGGCAACCATCTCGGGCCGACCCTGTCGTTCAAGGGCATCGACAACGCCAGCTACTACCGCCTCGTCGAAGACGACCAGCAGTTCTACATGGACTACACCGGCACCGGCAACTCGCTCAACGTGCGTCACCCGCACTCGCTGCAGCTGATCATGGACTCCCTGCGCTACTGGGTGACCGAGATGCACGTCGACGGCTTCCGCTTCGACCTCGCGGCTGCCCTCGCCCGCGAGTTCTACGAGGTCGATCGCCTGTCGACCTTCTTCGAGCTCGTGCAGCAGGATCCCATCGTCAGCCAGGTCAAGCTCATCGCCGAGCCGTGGGACGTCGGGCCGGGCGGTTACCAGGTCGGCAACTTCCCGCCCCAGTGGACGGAGTGGAACGGCAAGTACCGCGACACCGTGCGCGACTTCTGGCGCGGTGAGCCGGCGACCCTCGGCGAGTTCGCCTCGCGGATCACCGGATCGGCCGACCTCTACCAGCGCGACGGACGACGGCCCATCGCGTCGATCAACTTCGTCACGGCCCACGACGGCTTCACCATGCGCGACCTGGTGTCGTACAACGAGAAGCGCAACGAGGCCAACGGCGAGAACGGCAACGACGGCGAGAGCCACAACCGCTCCTGGAACTCCGGGGTCGAAGGCCCCACGACCGACGAGGCGATCACCGCCCTGCGGCGCCAGCGGGTCAAGAACTTCTTGGCGACCCTGATGCTGAGCCAAGGCGTGCCGATGCTGCTCCACGGCGACGAGCTGGGTCGCACGCAGAACGGCAACAACAACACCTACGCGCAAGACAGCGAGATCGCCTGGGTCGACTGGGAGAACGCCGACGCCGAGCTCGTCGAGTTCACGACACGGGTGATCGAGCTCCGACGCAAGCACCCGACCTTCCGCCGCCAGAGCTACTTCGACGGACGCAATGTGCGGCGTGGCGAGGGCGACCCTCTGCCCGACATCGTCTGGCTGACGCCGGAAGGCGAGTCGATGACCGCCGACGAATGGGATTCCGGTTTCGGGCGCTCGATCGGCATGTTCCTCAACGGCAACGGCATCCACGGTCGCGACAAGCGAGGCGGTCGGGTCACCGACGTCAACTTCGTCGTGTACTTCAACGCCCACGACGAGGCCGTCAGCTTCACCCTGCCCTCCGACGAATACGCGGAGTGCTGGGAGGTCGTGCTCGACACGACCGACTCCCCCGAACCCACCCACGCGATCAAGGCCGGTGACGTGCTGCCCGTGCCGGGCCGCTCGATCGTCGTCCTCCGCGCCAGCACGGAAGACGCCGAATGACCCGCGCGCCCCACCCTTTCTCCACCTACCGTCTGCAGATCCGCGAGGCGTTCGACCTCGACAAAGCCGCCGCCGTGACCAAGTATCTGAACGACTTGGGCGCCGACTGGGTCTACCTCTCGCCCGTGCTCGAGGCGGAGCCGGGCAGCGACCACGGCTACGACGTCGTCGACCACTCCCGGGTCGACCCGGCTCGGGGTGGCAGCGTCGGCCTGCAGAAGCTCTCCGACAGCGCGCACGGCCTGGGCCTCGGCGTCGTGATCGACATCGTGCCGAACCATATGGGCGTCGCCACTCCGGCGTCGAACTCGTGGTGGTGGGACCTCCTGAAGCACGGTCAGGAGTCGCGCTACGCCACGGCGTTCGACGTCGACTGGACGGCAGGCGACAACAAGATCAGGATCCCGGTGCTCGGCGACGCGGGCGACGACCGTTTCGACGCTCTCGAGGTCGTCGGCGACGAGCTCCACTACTACGACAACCGGTACCCGATCGCCCCCGGCACCGCTGCCGCCGGCGACGCGGCCGTTGACGTGCACAGCCGCCAGAACTACGAGCTGGTGCACTGGAAGCGCGCCGACTCCGAGCTGAACTACCGGCGCTTCTTCGCCGTGAACACCCTCGCCGGCATCCGGGTCGAAGAGGGCTGGGTCTTCGATGAGTCGCACGCCGAGATCGGTCGCTGGTTCCGCGAGGGGCTGGCCGACGGGCTCCGTGTCGACCACCCGGACGGCCTCGCCGATCCGTCTGGCTATCTAGACCGCCTCGCCGAGCTGACGGGCGGCAAGCACGTGCTCGTGGAGAAGATCCTCGAGGGCGACGAAGAGATGCCGAGCGACTGGGCGACCGCCGGCACGACAGGCTACGACGCTCTCGGTGAGTACGAGCGAGTGCTCGTCGACCCCGACGGACGTGACGCACTCGGCGCGCTCGACTCCGCCCTCCGCTCGGAGCCCGCGGGCGAGTTCTCCTGGGAGGAGATGATCCTCGGCACCAAGCGCGGCATCGCGGACGGCATCCTCGGCAGCGAGATCCGGCGGCTCGCCAGGCTGCTCGGCGAGAGCGGCGCTCCGACGGATCCTCGGGTCGTCGACGCACTCGCCGAACTCGCCGCCGCCTTTCCCGTCTACCGCAGCTACCTGCCGCAGGGCGGCGAGCAACTCGCCCGCGCCGCGGCAGCCGCCGGGGCCGCTCGCCCCGACCTGACCGACGTGATCGCCACGGTCGTGCAGAGGCTCGGCGACCCGACCGACCCGGCGGCGGTGCGGTTCCAGCAGACCAGCGGAATGGTGATGGCGAAGGGCGTCGAAGACACGGCGTTCTACCGCTACAGCCGACTCGTATCGCTCAACGAGGTCGGTGGCGAGCCGAACGTGTTCTCGTTCACGGCCGACGAGTTCCACGCTCGGCAGCAGCGCCGCCTCGCGACGTTCCCCCACGCGATGACGACCCTGTCGACGCACGACACGAAGCGGTCAGCCGACGTGCGCGCCCGCATCACCGTGCTCGCCGAGGTGGCCGACGAGTGGGCCGCGGCGCTCGAGCGACTGCGCCAACTCGCCCCCGTCGGCGACGGACCGTTCGAGAACCTCCTTTGGCAGAGCATCGTCGGCGTCTGGCCCGCTTCCCGTGAGCGCCTCCACGACTACGCCGAGAAGGCGTCACGCGAAGCCGACCTGTCGACGCACTGGACGGCTCCCGACGAGGAGTTCGAGAAGCGGATGCACGCGCTGGTCGACGCTTGCTTCGACGACGACCGGGTCGCGAGTGAGCTGGAGCGCATCGTCGAGGTCGTCCGAAGCGCCGGATGGTCGAACTCGCTCGCCCTCGCGGCCTTGCAGCTCACTGGCCCCGGAGCACCCGACGTCTATCAGGGCGGCGAGCTGTGGGATTACTCGCTCGTCGACCCCGACAACCGTCGCGAGGTCGACTTCGACGAGCGCCGCCGCCTCCTGGCGGCCATCTCGGCCGGCGAGACCCCTCCCGTCGACGAAACCGGCGCTGCCAAGCTGCTGCTGACGCACCGGGCTCTGACCCTCCGACGTGACCGGCCCGAACTGTTCGAGCGCTACGTGCCCCTACCCGTCTTCGGCGAGGCGGCCTCGAATGCCGTCGCGATCGACCGCGGTGGCGCCGTCGTCGTTGCGACGCGCCTTCCGGTCGGTCTTCGCGAATCCGGCGGCTGGCGGGGCACCGAACTCCACCTGCCCGCGGGCGACCGTATCGACGCGCTCACCGGGCGACGCTTCACCGGCTCTCGCATCGCCCTGTCCGACCTCCTGGCGACCTACCCCGTCGCCCTGCTGATTCCCGCCCCTCAGAAAGGCTGACGTGGCTCTCTACGACGTCTGGGCCCCCGAGCCCTCCCGTGTCCGACTCCAGCTCGACGGCACCGTGCACGAGCTGGCCCGAGGCGACGACGGCTGGTGGCGCGCGCCCGCCGACCTCGACCGCAGCCCGGGTCATCGCTACGGATTCCTGCTCGACGACGCCGAGACGCCCGTGCCCGACCCTCGGTCGCTCAGCCAGCCCGACGGCGTCCACGGGTTGAGCGAGACGTTCGACGCGACGACGTTCGCCTGGACCGACTCCGACTGGAAGGGCCGCCCGCTCGCCGGATCGGTGATCTACGAGCTGCATATCGGCACCTTCACCCCCGACGGAACGCTCGACTCGGCCATCGACAGGCTCGATCACCTGGTCGACCTGGGTGTCGACCTGGTCGAGGTGCTGCCGGTCAACGCTTTCAACGGCACGCATAACTGGGGCTACGACGGCGTCGACTGGTTCGCGGTCACCGAGAACTACGGCGGCCCGGCGGCCTATCAGCGCTTCGTCGACGCGGCTCACGCGCGGGGCCTCAGCGTCGTCCAAGACGTCGTCTACAACCACCTGGGCCCATCGGGAAACTACCTGCCGCAGTTCGGCCCCTACCTGACCGACAAGCACGCCTCCACCTGGGGCACCGGAGTCAACCTCGACGACGCCGGCTCCGACGAGGTGCGCAGCTACATCTCCGACAACACAATGCTCTGGCTCGACACCTTCCACGTCGACGGCCTGCGTCTCGATGCCGTTCACGCGCTCGTCGACGACTCGCCGGTGCACCTGCTCGAAGAGCTCGCGATCCGCACCGATCACCTCGAAGCCGTCTCGGGTCGCAGCAAGTGGCTCATCGCCGAGAGCGACAAGAACGACGCCTCGCTCGTCACCCCGCGCGAGGCGGCCGGTCGATCCGGTGCCGCGTTCGGAATCGACGCGCAGTGGTCCGACGACTTCCACCACTCGGTGCACGTCGCCCTGACCGGCGAGACCACCGGCTACTACGCCGACTTCGAGCGTCTCGCCGCCCTCGAGAAAGTGCTGACTCGCGGTTTCTTCCACGATGGCACCTGGTCGTCGTTCCGCGAGACGTATCACGGCCGTCCCATCGACACCGAGCGCATGCCCGCCTGGCGTCTCGTGGTCGCGAACCAGAACCACGACCAGATCGGCAACCGCGCCATCGGCGACCGGCTCGCTGCGACCCTCGACGAAGGGCAGCTCGTCATCGCGGCGGCGCTCACTCTCCTGTCGCCGTATACGCCGATGCTCTTCATGGGCGAGGAGTGGGCCGCGTCGACGCCGTGGCAGTTCTTCACGTCGCACCCCGAGCCCGACCTGGGTGAGGCCACCGCGAAGGGGCGCATCGCCGAATTCGCCAAGATGGGATGGGACCCGAGCGTCGTGCCGGATCCTCAAGCCCCTTCGACCTTCACCGACTCGAAGCTCGACTGGAACGAGCTCGCCACAGGTCGTCACGCGACCGTGTTCGACGCGTACAAGCGGCTGACAGCCCTTCGTCGCGCCGAACCCGAGCTCGTCGACCCTGCGCTTGCCGGCGTGGCGGTCGACTACTCCGAAGACGAGCGGTGGCTCGTGCTGAAACGCGGCTCGCTGCGCATCGCCGTCAACTTCGGCGAGGATCCAAGAGAACTCCCGGTCGAATCGAGCGCCGTGCTCTTTGCGAGTGACCCGTCGATCGTCTCCGGCCGAGCGCTTCGCCTGCCCGGGCATTCGGTTGCCGTGGTGCGATAAAACAGTTGGCACTGCTCTTGTAGGAGAAATATCAATAAGGCATAATAGAACCGCCCGTAGCCCGATCGGACGGAATTCTTGTGCCTTCTTTCTCGCGACTTCCTCAGCGCCCGACCACACCCGGCCACCGCAGCGACATCCAAGTTCTCCGTGCCGTCGCCGTCGTAGCCGTCTTCGCCGACCACCTCCTCGCCTTTCCCGGCGGGGGGTTCTTGGGCGTCGACGTCTTCTTCGTGCTCTCCGGGTTCCTGATCACCGGGCTTCTCCTCCGCGAGCACGCCTCCTCCGGCCGCATCTCGCTCCGGCGCTTCTTCGTCCGGCGCGTCAAACGACTGGCGCCCGCGGCGCTTCTCGTGCTCGGGGTCACGGTCGCGGTGTCCGCTCTCGTGTTCAACGCGGTCCGCGCGTCGTCGATCCTGACTGATGCCCTGTGGGCCTCCCTCTTCGGGGCGAACTGGCGATTCGGCAGTGTCGGAACCGATTACTTCGCCGCCGACACCCCCGTCTCCCCGCTGCAGCACTTCTGGTCGCTCTCCGTCGAAGAGCAGTTCTACCTCGTCTGGCCGCTCGCCCTCATCCTCCTGCTCGCCCTCGGCCGCGCGTTCCACGCTCGCGGGCGCACGGCGCTGGTCGCCGGCGGGCTGGCGGCCCTGGTCGCGGCCTCGTTCGTCTGCGCCCTCGTGACGACCGGCGAGAGTCCGACTTCCGCCTACTTCTCCACGTTCGCCCGGGCATGGGAGATCGGGGCCGGTGCCCTTCTCGCCACGCTGACGCCGCTCCTCGGGCGCATTCCCGACCGAGTGCGGCCGGCCCTGGGCTTTCTCGGCTGCGCCGGCATTCTCGGCTCGTTCGTGATGATCGACGAGGCGTTCCCCGTGCCCGGCCCGTGGTCGCTTGCTCCCGTGATCGCCACGCTCGTCGTCCTGGCCGCAGGAACGGGTCGGGCCGACCCCGATCTCGCCGTGGTCCCCTTCGAGACCAACCGGGTGGTCGGGTATGTCGGAGACATCTCGTACTCGCTCTACCTCTGGCACTTCCCCGTCATCATCGTGCTCGCGTCGGTGTTGCCGAGCGGCCTTTTCGAGCTCGTCGCCGCTGCCGTGCTTTCGATCGGGTTCGCGATCGGCTCATACCACCTGGTCGAGCGCCCCCTGCTCCTGTCTCCCCTCTTCACATCCGGGCCGGGCGTCCGTGCCCGATGGCGCTCCTGGCTCGCCGACGTGCGGCCCACCTACCGCCGCGGCAGCCTCGGTCTCCTCGCCGGCCTCGCTGTGATCCTGTCGGGTGCCGCGGTGGTCGGCTCGGCCCCGGTCACGCCCGCGTTGCCTCCCGAGCTCGCCCAGGCCTCTGAGAAGGCATCCGACGCCTCGACCGCGGGGCCCGAGGTCACGGCCCTCCAGAAGAAGATCGAGGCGTCGCTCAAGCTGACCTCCTGGCCCACGACCGACCCCAGCATCGAGCAGGTCTTGGCGGGTGATACCGGTGCCGATGCCGAGGTGGATGCCGCGTACCGCTGTTCGGCCGTGACGGGGTCTCTCACCTCGACAACTGATCCCACCTGCTCCTTCGGAGCCTCCGATGCACCCAAGACCGCCTTCGTCGTCGGCGATTCCATGGCCGCTTTCGGGTTCCCGGGCCTCGCCGACATCGTCTCCGACCCCAAATCGGGATGGAAGCTGCAGAACGTCTCGAAATTCGCCTGCCCCTACGTCGACCTCGACGTCTCGTTCGACGGGACGGAAGACAGCTGCCTGCAGCACAAAGAGGCCGTCCTCGACGCCATTCGGAGTTCCGAGCCTGACATGGTCATCGTCTCGAACGCGTACACCGAAGCCAAAGACCGAAACGGCAAAGCGATCAGCGCGGCCGACTGGGACGCCGCGACAAAGCGGGCTCTCACCGAGTTGGCGAAGTCGACCGACAAACTGGTGATCCTGTCGCCACCGCCCGCAGAGCAGAACATCAAGACGTGCTACACCCCGTCGAGCACCCCCGGCAACTGCCTCTCGCACGTCGTCGGCACCTGGCAGCATCGAGCCGCGTCTGACCAAGCTCTGATGCGCACCCTCAAGGGCTCGTGGATCGACAGCAGGCCCCTTTTCTGCGCGTACGACCTCTGCCCGGCCGTCATCGGTTCGACGGTGGTTCGGATGGACTTCAACCACATCACCCCGGGCGCGGCCCACCTGACTTCGGCGGCTCTGGCCGAGCTCCTCCGCAAAGCCGACCTCCTCAGCGCATGAAGCAGCGTCAGTCAGTCACGCATCGCCGCCGCGACATTCAGGCGCTCCGGGCCCTCGCGGTCTCCGCGGTCTTCGCCAATCACCTTGCGGATCGTCCTGCCGGGGGCTTTCTCGGCGTCGACGTCTTCTTCGTCGTCTCGGGCTTTCTGATCACCGGTCTCCTCCTCCGCGAGCACCGCACGACTGGGCGTATCGCTCTCGTCGCGTTTGCCATTCGACGAATCGTGCGGCTCGCCCCGGCTGCATTCCTCGTCCTTCTCGCAACCGTCGCCCTCTCGGTCTTCGTCTTCAGCCCATCCCGTCTGGCGACGATCTCCGTCGACGCGGTCTGGGCTGCCCTGGCCGCAGCCAACTGGCGATTCTCCACAGACGGCACCGACTACTTCGCGGCGGCATGGTCGATCTCGCCGCTGCAGCACTACTGGTCACTGGCTGTGGAGGAGCAGTTCTACCTGGTCTGGCCACTCCTGCTGGTTCTGCTCCTGTTCGCCGGCCGCCGAGTGGGTGACTGGGGCCGCGGCGCGATCCTCGTCGTCGGTATCGCGGCCGTGACGCTGGGTTCGTTCGTCGTAGCGCTAGACCTCACTGCCGATCACCCCAGCGAGGCGTACTTCTCGACGTTCGCCCGGGTCTGGGAGCTCGGAGCGGGGGCTCTCCTCGCGGTCGTGGCACCATGCCTGGCCAGGATCCCCGACCTCGTCCGTTTCCCCCTTCGAGTTGCCGGCCTCGCGGGGATCCTCGCGTCCTTCCTGCTGATCCCGGCATCGTTCCGGGTGCCTGGGCCGTGGTCGCTCGCGCCGGTAGCCGCGACGATAGTCGTCATCGCTGCCGGCACCAGACGAGACTCAGCCCCTCCCCGACCGATTCCCCTTCGGATCGACCGAGGAGTCGTCGCTCTCGGAGACATGTCGTATTCGCTCTACCTCTGGCACTTCCCCGTCATCGTCCTGCTGGAGTCGTTGATGGGGCGATCCGTCTGGATTATCCTTCCCGCGACCGCTCTCACTTTCGCCCTCTCGCTCGCCACCTACCGCCTCGTCGAGCGCCCCCTCATTTCGTCGCCAATCGGCTCCGTGGGCCGCGGAATCAAATCGACCTGGCGAGACTGGCGCCGGTCCGTCCGGGCGACCTACCGACGGGGCCTCCCCGTCGTCGTCGCCGGCGTCACCATCGTCGCTACCGCCGCGGGCCTCTTCATCGCGCATCCGCCCCAACCGCCGACACTTCCCGAACAGACGGCGTCAGATGCAGCCATCGCCCAGAGAGAACCGGAGCGGGCTGTACTTCGCGACCGCATCATCGCCTCCCTTCGAGAGTCGACATGGCCCGACGTGAAGCCGAGCATGGAGACCATCCTGGCGAACTCGTATGCCACAGACCTCATCAACGGGTCGCCCGAGGGGAAGTACTACCGGTGCTCGACGAAGACCTCCGGTTCGGAGGTCAGCCCCGACTGTCTGTTCGGGCCTCGGAATGCCCCTCGACTTGCCTTCGTGCTGGGTGACTCCATGGCGGCGTTCGAGTTTCCCGGCCTCGGTCAATTTGCCGAAGCCTCCGGCTCGAAATGGAAAATCCAGAACGCTTCGAAGGTGTCGTGCCCAATCGGAGACAACACCGACACGAGCGAGGAATGCCTCAAGCACCGGGCTGCGGTCGAAAAGGCGATCAGGGCGAAGCACCCCGACGTGGTCTTCATCTCCAATATCTACGGCGACTCGAACGACCCGGAGAAGGAGCGGGCTTCCCACCGGGCGATCGCAGGGGCCGTCTCCCGCATCGCGCGCTACACCGACAAGATCGTACTCCTGGCTCCCCCTCCGTCGCAGAACAACATTCGCAACTGCTTCACTCGCTTCAGCACTCCGAGCAGTTGCCTGAGCCGCGTCACCGACGGCTGGAAGGCTCGCGCTCGGTTCAAATCAGCCCTGGCACGGTCTCTCCGTGGCGTGTGGATCGACAGTCGCCCGCTGTACTGCGCCTACGACCTCTGCCCCGCCATCATCGGCACGACGCCGGTCCGCTACGACTTCAACCATCTGACCCCCGAGGCAGCGCACCTGACGTCGCCCGCCCTCATCGAAACGCTGAACGACGCAGGAGTCCTCGACTGAGCCGCGACGACGGCGCACCCGAACGGGCGCGCTACTCCGAGCGGGCCGACACGTAGGTGTCGACGTACTCCTGGGGAGTGAGCTTCTGCACGGCCGCCATGATCTCGTCGGTGACCGCACGCAGCCGCGCCGCGTCGTAGTCGCCCGTCACCTTCTCGAACGTCAGGGGTTCCCCGAAGGTGACGGTGACGCGGGCCCGTCGAGGGAGCTTGGATCCCTTGACCATCACCCCGTCGCTGCCGACGATGCCGAAGGGCACGACCGGCACTCCGGAGGAGAGCACGAGACGGGCCACCCCGGTGCGGCCCTTGTGGAGCTTGCCGTCGCGGCTGCGTGACCCCTCGGGGTAGATGCCCAGGGCGCCGCCTCGCTCGAGCACACCGATTCCGGTATCGAGCGCCGCCTTCGACGCCGACCCGCCGGCCCGGTCGATCGGGAGCTGCCCGATCTGCGTCAGGAACCAGCCGAGCAGACGCCCGCCGAATCCGGTCTTCGTGAAGTAGTCGCTGCCGGTCAGGTAGGTCATCGGCCGGTTGGCCGCCCCCGGCACGAACACGGAATCGATGAACGCGATGTGGTTGCCCGCGATGATGACGCCACCGCGTTTCGGGATGTTCTCGAGACCGACGACCCGCGTCCGGAAGAAGAGGAACATCACCGGGCGGACTGCGAAGAAACGGAAGAAGCGATACACGAGGCCACTGTAGACGGCGGGCGGCCGCTGAAGGTCACGGCACGAGGGGTGGCTGTTCGCCGAAGCGCTACGCCGCCTTCCGAGTCGACGTCAGGTCGGCGAAGACGATCGTGTTCTGGTCGTAGTGGCCGATCGAGGCGTCGAACGTGCCACCGCAAGTGATGAGGCGCAGCTGGGGCGTCGGCGACGTGCCGTAGACGTCGCTGGTCGGGAACTCGGTTTTGAGCGCCGCACGGCTGCCCGTGACGGTCCGAGTCTGGACGTCGCCGTTCGAGAGCACGACCTCGACGGTGTCACCCTCCTTCAGCCGGGCGAGGTGCAGAAACACCCCGGGGCCCGTCGTCGAGTCGATGTGGCCGGCAATGATCGCCGGGCCGACCGCACCCGGCACGACGCCCTTCGCGTACCAGCCGGCGTCGGTCGCGTTCGTCGGCGGATCGAGCTCGCCCGCGGCCCCGATGGCGAGGTCTTGCATGCCGGCCGAGACATCCAGCGACGGGATGACGATCTTCGACGGGACCACCCCGGCAGCCGGGGCGTCCGAGAGCGACTCGGTGTCGGGATCCTGAATCCGTCCGGCCGCGCCTGCACCCGGCGTCGCGGAGGCGGTCGGCGACGCGGTCGTCTTCGGGGCGGAGCCATCGGCCTCGCCGGAGCCCGCCGAGCATCCGGCGACACCGAGCGCGACGATGGCGGCGAGCGCCGCAGCACCCAGGGCCGTCTTCATTCGGGAGAGCATCTACTGTCCTTTCAGGGGAGCGCACGCTCCGAGCGAGTCGGTCTGCAGCTGGAGCGCGCCGAGCGCATCCCATGCCGCTCCGTAGTACGTCGGCGTCGACTGCGCGAGTTCGTCGGCCCGCTGGAGGTCGCGCTGGGCTGCGCCGTCCTGCCCGTCGGCGGCCAGGGCGCCGGCCCGAGCGACGTAGCCGAGCGGACTCTGGTCCTGGCTGAGGGGCGTGCCCCCGAGATCGAGTTGCATCGGCAGCGGATCCTTGCCCGAGAGTGGTGCGGCGAGCTTCGCCGCGATCTTCTGGTCGACGGGTGTGCACGACTCGGCGAAGCGGATCGCGACTCGGCCGGCGTCGTAGCCGTACTCGACGGTGCCCGAGTCGCCGGTGGGGCCGGGCAGGGGCACGACGGTGCCGTCGGTCTTGACCTGGGCCCAGTCGCTGGGAAGGGCGGCGGACTCCAGGATCCTTGTGGTCACCTTCCGAGACCCGCTCGCCAGCTCGCTCCACCGCGCGTCTCCGGTCGACTTCGCGAGCTCGTCGAAGGCCGCCGGGGCCGCGTACGACGGGTTGTACGACCACGGGCCGGACCCCTGGGCCCAGACCCCGGGCAGCAGGATCCGACCGAGCGGTGTGACGGACGTCATGTCGTCGAGCACGTGCGCGCCCAATGTTTTCCCCTCGCGGGTGTAGGTGGCTGAGTCGAAGGTCTTCCCGGCCAGCAGGAGCGCGCGGGTCATGTCCATGTCGGCGTCGGAGGCGGGCTCGTCGTCGACGATTTTCCCGTCATCCCAGCGCCAGGCCATGAGCCCGTCTTTCTGCTGCAGGTGGGTCGTGGTCCACGACCAGATGGAGTCGAACGTCTTCTCGTCGCCCAGGGCGACCGCGACGAGCATGCCGTAGGCCTGCCCCTCGCTGACCGTGTCGCCACCCTGGTCACGGCGGACCACGCGGCCCGCCGCCGCCCCGGAGTCGACGACGTAGTCGTCGAGGAACGCCCGTCCGATTTCGGTGGCCGACCGGGTGGGGTCGGCCGACTCGGACGGCTGCGGGGTGCTGGAGGCGGACGGATCGGCGGTCGACGAGCCGGGGAGCCCGCCGATCGCCGCCGTGGCGATGCCACCCGTGACCAGGACGGCGAGAGCGATTCCTCCGGCGATGAGTGCTTTCGTCTTCGCGGTCATACAGCCCCTAGCGGGTTGCCTCGCTCAAATCGGCGAAGCGGTCAAAGCTCTGGAAGCCGCCGAAAAACTCGACGTGAGTGGCCTCGTAGCCGCCGCCCGTCTGCACTCCGCCCTTCGGCGTGGTCGTCGTCGCCGCGCTGTCGACCACGGGAACGACCGTGATGCCGTTCTGGGAGTTGTCGAGCACGAAGAGAGTGGTGATGCTGCCCGAGGCGAGGTTGACCGTCTTCGTCGCGTCAACGGCCTTGTCGCGCCCCTGGATGTCGAGGGTCCACTTGCCCGCTCCGACCGAGGCGTAGCCGGACGCGCTGCCGAACGCCGCGTCTTTCGCGATCGCGACGCCGGTCGACGTCTCGATGCTGACGGTCTTCGACACGTTGGCCGCCTGGACGAGGCGGATCCGCGACTTGTCGGTGGCGGGCTTCGTGAGGTCGTCCTCGAAGACGGTGGTCTTCAGGTTGGCGTTGGTGCCGTAGGCCACGACGGTGATCGGCTTGCCGGTCGCCACGGTGATCGATGCGCTGATGACCGGCTTAGCGGTGCTGGAGGCACCCGCCGTCGTCATCGCGACCGTGTATTTTCCGCTCGGGAGCTGCTTGTACGGGCTGATCTGGCCGTACTTCACGTTGTCGAGCTCGTACACCGTCTGACCGCCCGAGAAGGAGGTGAGGCGGACGTCGACCGACTTGGTGTCGGGCGAGAGATGGCCGACCCGCACCCAGCCTTTGCCCG
This sequence comes from Frondihabitans sp. 4ASC-45, assembly GCF_049472575.1. NCBI lineage: Bacteria > Bacillati > Actinomycetota > Actinomycetes > Micrococcales > Microbacteriaceae > Frondihabitans > Frondihabitans sp. 4ASC-45. Next base: position 90,946 of record NZ_JBCEBN010000003.1, read on the forward strand.
CGGTGGTTGCGTTGGCATTGGTGGCGGCGTTGGCAGCGGGCGCGGAGCCGAGGAGGGCGGTGCCGACCGCGATTGCGACGGCTACGACGAGAGCCAGCACGAGGGCGAGTCGGCGGTAGTGGAGGAGACGCGATTCGGTGTTCTCGGGGAGTTCGGACGTTCCCAGGGCGGAGGCCATGGTGGTTCCTTTCTTCGGGTGGGTGCTGCTGCGGGTGGTGCGACGGGTTCTTCGGGTGGAGCGTGCGTGGGTGCCCATCAGCCGAGGAGGCCGGTCGGCTCGATCGCCGGGAAGACGACCTCGGTGCCCGCGCCCGTGGTGCGGATGGTCGAGGGGGCGTAGGTCGATCCCACGTTCTTCAGCCAGTCGGTGAGCTGCGAGCCGGGTTCGCCGGCTGCCGACTCGATGACGAGGCGGCGGAACGACGACCCCTCCTCGCCCGGGAGCGGCTCCAGGTCGGCGACAGTGACCTTGCCCGTGCCCAGCAGCTGTCCGAGCACGACGAGTGCCCGAGAGTTAAGCTGCCCGGCGGCGAGCTGCTTCTTCAGAGCGTCGGAGGCGACGAGGTTCGGGTTCTCCGAGATCTCGGTGCCGGCGGCCGTCTGCGCCGCTTTCTCGGAGTCGGCCGTCTGCTTCGCGGTCGCGGCACCCTCGGGGTTGATGCGACGGACGTCGACCAGCTGGTTGCCGGTGCCGAACGAGGCGACGATGGTCGAGTTCTTCAGCGCGTTCTGCACATCCGGGCTGCCCGCCGCTGAGGTCCGGATGGAGTCGGTCGTGACGATGTAGTCGCTGTCCTTCCAGCCGTTCGGCGACTGCGCCTCGACGGCCCCGTCGGTGTCGATCTTGTAGAACCAGATGACGTTGTCCTGATCGAAGCCATCGTTCACGAGGTCGACCCACATGGAATCGTCGACGAGCAGCCGGGAGTCGTGCGGCACGTTGTCGTCGACCCACTGCTCGGCACTCACCATGGGCTGGTCGAGGTCGGTCTGCAGGAACCCGCGGAGCTGGACGGTCCACAACGGCACGAGTGCCGCGATCGCGACCGCGCAGGCCACGAGCCACGCGGTACCGCCGACGCGGCTGAGGGTCGTGGTGACCTTCCCCGCCCGGCGAGCGCGGTACGTCTTCACGGCCGCGTCGGCGACACCGGCGAGTAGGAGCGCGGCGAACGGGATCAGCATGATGACGTACGGCACCGGCACGTAGCTGTTCGGGCGGAACATGACGGCGACCGCGAAGAGCACGAGCACGGCCAGGGGGCGGAAGCGCTTGAGGAACAGCGCGACGACGGCCGAGAGGACACCCATCACGATGAACACCTGGTCGAGGACCCACCACTGGTCGACGACCTTGAAGAACAGGCTTCCGGTATCGAAGATCGATCCGCTGTCGGCGCGGGTGCCGAGCTGGAAAGTGAGCCCGGAGATCAGGCTCGTGTGGCCCGGGCCGGGGATCAGCTCGCCGCGCACGGCCGCCAGCACGACGTAGCTGAGCCCGACGAGGGCCAGGACGGCCCCCGAGGTCGCGAGGGTGTAGCGGCGGGTGCTCTTGTCGGAGTTCCGGATCATGACCCACGCGAGGAACGGCAGGGCAAGGAGGAACGTCTCTTTCGAGAGCACGGCGATCCCGAAGGCGAACGCCGCGCCGATGAACCCGGCCAGCTGGTTCTTCCGGCTCAGAGCCAGGAGGAAGGCCAGCAGCAGCCAGGGCACGGCCACGTTGTCGAGGTACACGGTGCGGTGGAACTGCACGGCCAGCGGCGAGACACCGAACACGAGCGCGGCGACGGCTGAGGCCGGACGGCTGAGGCCGAGACGACGACCGAGCAGCCACACCAGGAGCACGGAGACGAGGGCGAAGAAGAGCATCGCCTCGCGGCCGGCCATGACGGCCTGGTCGTAGCGCCCGAAGGCACCGGTGAGGCCGGTGTAGCCCGCGATCTGAATCCAGCCGAGCGGCGGGTGGTCGTACCAGTAGGTGTAATGCGTCAACTCACCCAGGTGGCCGATGGCCCAGGCTTGCGCCGTGTAAGTGCCCTCGTCGTCGATGCGCTGGGGCGACCCGGCCATGTTGATGCGCTGGACGATGCCCGCGAGGGCGAGGACGGGCAGGATCCAGACGAGGGAGGCTCCGTGACGAGCCAGCCAGCCTCGGATCCTTCGGTTCTTCGGCGCAGCCGCGGGCGGGCCCGCGAGGTCGCGGCTCGCCTGGCGCGGCGGGGCCTGGACGGTGGGACGTTCCTGCGTGGCGGTCATCGCTCGTCTCCCGACACCATCGCGAGCGCGGACTCGGGCTGCTTACGGCCCTCGCCGATCGGCACGACGTTCGATTCGGAGGTGGGCAATTCAGCGTCGCGGTGCAGGCCGCTGTGCTCCGTCTTCTCCCAGCCGTTCTGGCCGCGGAGCTGACGGTAGACCGCCCGCACGGCGCCGAGCGCGAGGAAGATCTGGTACGGAATCAGGCCCCAGACGAGACGGAAGTAGTCGAGGGCGCGGACCTTGATGTCGTAGGTCCGGCCGAACTCGGCGAGTCCGGTGATCTCGACCGCGAGCAGCACGAGGGTCGGTGCCACCGGGATGAAGGTGATCAGGGCGATGCCGGTCGGAACCTTGATCGTGAAGATCAGCACGACCGAGATGGGGATCAGAAGACCCGTGACGGCCTGGATGAACGGCATCGTCAGGAGGTAGCGGGCGTAGAAGCGCTGACGGAAGGTGGGCAGCTTGCGCCACTCCCCCTTGCCGAGCACCTGCATGAAGCCCTGGTTCCAGCGCGTCCGCTGCTTGAGCAGGGAGGTGAAGGTTCCCGGCGTCTCCTCGCGGGTGACGACCTCGGGCGTGTAGGCGACGACGACGTTGGCACCGGCGCTCGAGAGCCGCACGCCGAGCTCGCAGTCTTCGGCGAGACATCCGGCGTCCCAGCCCTCCGACCAGTCGAGCCACTTCTTCGTGACGAAGACCGTGTTCCCGCCCAGCGGGATGAACTTCGACTTGGCGTGGAAGTGCAGACGCGACCGGAACCAGAAGTAGTACTCGAGCACGTTGCGGAGGCTCCACCACGACGACTGGAAGTTCATCAGCTGAACACCGCCCTGGACGACGTCGGCATCGGTCTCGGTGAACTTCGAGTCGACCAGTGTCAGCAGGCGCGGGTGCACCTCGTCCTCGGCGTCGAACACGCCGACGATCTCGCCGTGGGCCGTCTGCAGCGCCAGGTTCAGGGCCTTCGGCTTGTTCTTCGGCTCGGAGTCGTCGACGATAACCCGGATCAGCTCGGGGTGTCGGGCCGCCGCCTCGCGAGCGACCCGCTCGGTGCCCGGGTCGTCGTGGCCGACGATCGCGATGATCTCGAAGTCGGGGTGGTCTTGCAGGGCCAGACGGTCGAGCGTCTGCCCCATGACCTCCTCTTCGTGGCGGCCCGGTACGAGCAGCGTGAACGAGTGGCGCGCGTCCAGCGGGTCATCGCTGAACGACGTCCCCTTGAGGTTGTCCTTCGAGCGCCAGGCGTGGAGCATCCACCAGAGGGTCGACACGGCGACAGCCGTCAGAAGCAGCGACACGACGACGAGCGCCGAGTAGCCGATCCATTCCGCCGGCGTCCAGGCGGGGAACTGGAATCCGAAAACGGAGCCGTCGGCACCCGTCGAGACCCCGCGGTTGGGAACGAAGGATCCGTCGGACGGCGCCTGGGGAGTGAGCAGCGGCGCGGGTTCGCTGGCTGCGGGCAGGCTGAGGTAACGCGTCGGGTCAGTCGACACGGAGGTCTCCTTTTCGGGGGGAGATCGGGAATGATGCTCGGGTGGGTGAGATCGTCAGCGATCAGAAGGAACGTCCGACCCCCGAGAAGGGGGCAAGGAGTCCGGCCATGCCCCTCGTTCGGGTGCCCCCAGGGGAACGGTTTGGTCGGGGTACAGCAATTGGACGGGATTGCCAGACAAAGGTCACAAGTTGTTCATATGCGGGCCTTGGCCCGTGGCGCGTAAGTTGGGGGCCATGGAATTCAGATACCTCGGCAACTCCGGCCTCAAGATCTCCGAGATCACCTACGGCAACTGGCTGACGCACGCGTCGCAGGTCGAGAACGACCAGGCGACCGCCTGCGTGCGTGCCGCTCTCGACTCCGGCATCTCGACCTTCGACACAGCCGACGCGTACGCCAACACCGCCGCCGAGCAAGTGCTCGGCGACGCCCTCAAGGGCGAGCGACGCGAATCGCTCGAGATCTTCACAAAGGTGTACTGGCCCACCGGGCCGCGCGGCCACAACGATGTGGGTCTCAGCCGCAAGCACATCCTCGAGTCGATCGACGGATCGCTGAAGCGCCTCGGCACCGACTACGTCGACCTCTACCAGGCACACCGCTTCGACAACGAGACCCCCCTCGAAGAGACGATGCAGGCGTTCGCCGACGTCGTCCGCCAGGGCAAGGCCCTCTACATCGGCGTCTCCGAGTGGAGCGCCTCCGAGATCCAGCGGGGCCACGAGCTCGCGCAGAAGCTCGGCGTCCAGCTCATCTCGAACCAGCCGCAGTACTCCCTCCTCTGGCGCGTCATCGAAGAGGAGGTCGTGCCCGCCTCGAAGCAGTACGGCCTCTCGCAGATAGTCTGGTCGCCGATCGCCCAGGGTGTGCTCACCGGCAAGTACAAGGCCGGCCAGCCGCTCCCTGCGGGCTCGCGGGCCACCGACGAGAAGGGCGGCGCCAACACCATCAAGCGCTTCCTCACCGACGAGGTCTTGACGGCCGTCGCCGATCTCGAGCCGATCGCCGCCGATCTCGGCATGTCGATGGCGCAGCTCGCCGTCGCCTGGGTGCTGCAGAACGACAACGTCGCGTCCGCGATCATCGGCGCCTCGCGCCCCGAGCAGGTCGTCGACAACGTCAAGGCGGCCGGCGTGAAACTGCCCGCCGAGGTGCTCTCGAAGATCGATGCAGCCGTGGGGCACCTGGCCGAGCGCGACCCCGCGAAGACGGTCTCGCCCGACTCGCGCCCGGCCTGAGCCCCGGGCCGAAACTTCTTTTCTCGGATCCTTGGGAATTTCTCCCGAATCGATACACTTGCATCTATTCGTCCGGTCGGTGACACGTCACCGATCTCTCGGATCCCCTTACCGCTTCTCACTTACGGAGACACCACATGGCTATCACCACCGAAACCATCCCCGGCTACGTCGCAGGCACCTGGAACATCGACCCGATGCACTCCGAGCTCACCTTCTCGGTGCGCCACCTCGCGATCTCGAAGGTCAAGGGCAACTTCTCGAAGTTCGACGTGACCCTGACCACCGGTGAGTCGATCGTCGACTCCACCGTCGAGGCCGTCATCGACATCTCGTCCATCTCGACCGGCAACGCCGACCGCGATGGCCACCTGCACTCCGACGACTTCTTCTCGACCGAGACGCACCCCACCGCGACCTTCAAGTCGACCAAGGTCACCGAAGACGGCGACGACCTGCTCATCGACGGCGAGTTCACGATGAAGGGCGTCACCAAGCCCACCACGCTGAAGGCCGAGTTCGGTGGCATCGTCACCGACGGCTACGGCCAGACCAAGGCCGGTTTCTCGGCCAAGGGCAAGATCGACCGCACCGAGTTCGGTGTCTCGTTCAACCAGAACCTCGAGAAGGGCGGCGTGCTGCTCGGAAACGACATCTCGTTCGACCTCGAAATCCAGGTCGTTCTCGCCTCCTAGCAGTCACTCGCCACGAGGCTGAGACCTCGAAAACGACCGGATCCCTGAGATCCCGCTGGTCGTTTTCGAGGTCTCGCTCCGTTAACGGGCACGCGATTCTCCCATCAGCGAACGAGGCCCGGGAACACCTCGACAAGGGTCAGAGTTGCACCAAGCCCCGGGGCCGTGTGCCACTGCCCAGGGCCCGACACGAGAGGATCACACCGTGACCACCGACTGGATCGCCCTCCTTCGCCTCGCCCACGCCGAGTTCGCCGACCGCATCGCCGCTGTCACCGACTGGGATGCCCCGACACCCGACACCGACTGGACCACCCGCGACCTCGTCGCCCACGTGATCGACGACCAGCAGTGGGTGCCGCTCTTGCTTGCCGGCAAGACCACCTCTGAGGCAAAGCTCGCCGTCGCCCCGCTCGGCGACGACCTGGCTCTCGAGTGGCATCGCCACGCCGCTTCCGCTCTGGACGCGTGGCAACAGGCCGACCTCGACCGCGAAGTGCATCTCTCGTACGACACCGTGACCGCGTCCGACTACCTCGCCGAGCAGGTCGGTGACGTGACGATCCACTCCTGGGATCTTGCCCGCGCCACCGGCACCAGCGAAGAGCTCGACGACGCGCTCGTCGACGCCGTGTGGGGAGTGTTCGAGCCGCAGGCCGAGGGGCTCGCCGCGAGCGGCCTCTTCGCGCCGATCGTGCCGGTGCCCGATAACGCGCCGCTGCGGGTGCGCCTGCTCGCGCTGACGGGTCGCGACGCGAGCTGACCCGCGTCGCTCTGGCGAGCCAGGGCTTTCTGACGCGGATCGGCCAATCCGACGTGGCGCGCCGCGTTGCTTTGGCCGATTCGCGTCGCTCAGCAGCTCAGCGCCCTTGCCCGGGCTGCCACTCCACCACCGCACCCCCACAGCCGCCCATGGTTGGCTTGGCCCATGTCAGCCTCACAGCTCCCGGTCGACGTCGACCGCCCCTGGCTCGCTCACTACGCCCTAGGTGTCCCGCACGACATCGAGCCCTCCGATGCAACGCTGGTCGACCTCATCGACGAGGCGGCGAGCACGTACCGCAGCCGGACGGCGCTGGAGTTCTTCGGGCGCGAGACCACCTACCGAGACCTGCACGATCGGATCCTGCGCGCCGCGGAGGGCCTCCGACGCCTCGGTGTCGAGCCTGGCGATCGGGTCGCTCTGCTGCTGCCGAACTGCCCGCAGCACGTCGTCGCCTTCTACGCGATCCTTCGACTCGGCGCCGTCGTCGTCGAGCACAATCCGCTGTACACCGACCGCGAGCTTCGCCACCTCTTCGAAGACCACGAGGCGAAGGTCGCGATCGCGTGGGACACCCTCGTCGACTGCCTCGCGTCCATGCCGAGCGACATCCGCTTCGACCGGATCGTCGCCGTCGACATCACCCGTGAACTACCTCTGGGCAAGCGCCTGGCCCTTCGGCTGCCCATCAAGAAGGCGCGCGACTCGAAGGCGGCGCTGACGACAGCCAAGCCCGTCACGAGCGGCAAGACGGTCACCACCTGGGCCGACCTCGTCGACCACCGTCCGCTGCGACGAAAGCACGATCGGCCCGCAGCCGACGACATCGCGCTGCTCCAGTACACGAGCGGCACGACGGGAACGCCGAAGGGTGCGATCCTCAGCCACCGCAACCTGCGCAGCAATGTCGAGCAGGGCCGGGCCTGGGTGCCGGGTCTCGACGACGGGGCCGAGACCGTCTATGGGGTCCTGCCGTTCTTCCACGCATACGGCCTCACGCTGTGCCTCACGTTCGCGATGCGCATCGGTGCCCGACTCGTGCTGTTCCCGAAGTTCGACGTCGACCTCGTGCTCGCCGCGGCGAAGAAGCACCCGCCGACGTTCCTCCCGGCCGTGCCGCCGATCTACCAGCGTCTGGCCGACGCCGCCCGCGAGCGGAAGGTCGACCTGACAGCCTGCCGAGCTGCGATCTCGGGTGCGATGAACCTGCCGGCCTCGACCGTGACCGCGTGGGAGGAAGTGAGCCGCGGGATCCTCGTCGAGGGATTCGGCCTGACCGAGACTTCTCCCGTCGCGCTCGGCAACCCGGTCGGGCCGTCGCGGCGCTCGGGCACGGTCGGCGTGCCATTCCCATCGACCTTCGCGAAGGTCGTGAAACGCGAGGATCCCACGGTGCCGGTCGAACCCGGAGAGCCCGGTGAGCTGCTCCTCAAGGGTCCGCAGGTGTTCCAGGGGTATTGGCGCAGGCCCGACGAGACGGCCGCCGTGCTGCTCGAGGGCGCATGGTTCCGCACCGGAGACATCGTCACCATGAGCGACGACGGCTTCATCACGATCGTCGATCGCATCAAGGAGCTGATCGTGACCGGCGGCTTCAATGTCGCACCCTCCGAGGTGGAAGACGCCGTGCGCGGCATCGACGGCGTGGCCGACGCGGCCGTCGTAGGCCTGCCGCGCGAGGCCGGCGGCGAGGATGTCACCGCCGTGGTCGTGCTCGAACCGGGCGTGTCATTCGACGAGGAGGCCGCTCGGGCGCAGTTGCGCGACAACCTCGCCGCCTACAAGGTGCCGAAACACCTGTTCGTGGTCGACGAGTTGCCGCGCAACCTGATCGGCAAGGTGCTGCGGCGGAAGGTGCGCGACGAGCTCATCGCCCGCCCGTGATCGCCGTGCGACCTCGCGTGGATCGGCCAAGGTAGCGGCGCCGCGGCGCGCGATGTCGGCCGATTCGCGCGACCTCGCCCTCGAACGCTACGCAGGATCCGCGATACCGAGCCGTGCCCTCCGCAATCGCGCGTGTTTGGCGGCGACCGGCTCCGGCCCCAGTAGCGCGCCGATCCCGGCGAGCATGGCGCCCGCGGGGGCCCGCGTCGGTAGGTCGAGCGGGCCGAGGTGGGGCGCGCGAAGCCCGAGCAGATCACGATGGCGCGACGACAGGGTGCGCACGGCGCCGTTGAACAGCACGGGGTAGCCGGCGCGCAGCACCGGAAAGAGCGGTGGTCGGCGCAGGAACTTCACGACGTCATCGGTGCGGGCCGAGCGCTCGAGGATGCCGGCATCGTCGAAGGCCGCCAGTTGCGCCTGCATCTGAGCGACGGAACGCGGCGGATCCTGGACTCCCATGAGCTCGCCAGCTTTGGCCCACTCGCGCACGTACGCGTCGGGGCCGCCCGGGATGGGGTCGCCCCATGCCATGGCCGCCGCCAGAAACGAGTCGGCGAACGCCATATGCACCCAGGCGAGCAGGTCGGGGTCGTTGGCCTTGTAGTCGTGCGAGACGCCGTGGCGGTCGTCGTAGCTGCCACTCACCTTCTCGTGCAGCCGGAGCACCCAGTTCGACGCGTGGGTTGCGGCCTCCTGCGAACCGTACGAGACGGTGAAGATCCAGCGGATCGTGCCGGCGAGACGGCCCAGAGGATCCTCCCGATACCGAGAGTGGTCGTGCACCCCGGCGAGCGCTCCCGGGTGAAGCGCCTGCACGAGCAGCGCGCGAACTCCCGCGGGGATCGTCGACATGCCGCCGTGCACGGCCCACACGGCCGATCCCGGCCCGAAGAAGCCGGGGTCGTCGCCCTTCTCGAGGTCGCTGACCCACTCGGGTGTGCCCGTGCGCTGGCCGTTGAAGGTGTACTGAAGGCGCGAGCGGATCGGTTCGGTGACGCGGGCGAGGCCCGAGGGGGCATCAGTCGAAGGGGCCCCGGACGAAGCAGTGGCTGGCATCCGTCCAGTGAATGCCAGCCACCTGACAGCGGGCCCCCTGATCGCTCGGGTCCGAGCGATCAGCGGGAACGGCTGCCTGTGTTCAGTCGCTTTCGATCAGTTGCCGTGCGCCTCGACGGAGACGGGCTGCCATTCGTTCCAGGTCGCCAGACGGGACTCGTAGTCCTTCGTCGCGATCTCGATGGGCGCCTTGCCGAAGAAGATGCGCAGCGGCGGCTTCTCGGCGTCGACGACCTTGAGGATCGCCGTGCGGGTCGCCTTCGGGTCGCCGGGGTTGTTCGCCGACGGACGGCTGGCGGCGGCCTCACGGACGTCCTTGTACTCGGGCAGCTCGTCGCTGCGCGAGGCCGAGGGCCCCGACCAGTCGGTCGAGAATCCGCCGGGCTCGATCAGGGTGACGTCGATTCCGAAGCCGGCGACCTCCTGCGAGAGGGACTGCGAGAAGCCTTCGAGCGCCCACTTCGACGCGTGGTACGCGCCGACCGTCGGGAAGGCGCTGATGCCGCCGATGCTCGACACCTGGATGATGTGGCCCGAACCCTGCTTGCGCATGATCGGCAGCGCCGCCTGGGTGACCCAGAAGGCGCCGAACAGGTTCGTCTCGAGTTGGGCGCGGAGCTCGTCTTCGGTGATCTCCTCGATCATGCCGAAGTGACCGTATCCGGCGTTGTTGACGACGACGTCGAGGGCGCCGAAGTGCTCGGCCGCCTGCTGGACGGCGGCGAAATCGGCCGAGCGGTCGGTGACGTCGAGCGTCAGCGGCAGTACGCTGTCGCCGTACTGCTCGACGAGGGAGTCGAGCGTCTCGATCTTGCGGGCGGTGGCCGCGACCTTGTCGCCGCGCTCGAGGGCCGCCTCGGCCCACTCGCGGCCGAAGCCCTTGGATGCGCCGGTGATGAACCAAACCTTGCTCACTGTCGTGTTCCTTTCGATGAGTGATTCCTGGGTCAGGCAACTCCCTCGGATCCTCGGCTTCCCCAGGTTCGTCCCCCGAACCTTCTAGAGTGGTGCAGTGACCATCGACAGCGCCCGTCCCTGGCTGGGCTCCTACGCCCCCGGCATCCCTCACGACATCGAGCCCGCGACCGGCTCCCTCATCGATCTGGTCCGCGACACCGCTCAGAAATACCCGAAGGCCGTGGCGCTCGAGTACTTCGGCGCGGAGACGACCTACGAAGACATGGTCGAAGAGATCCAGCGGGCCGCCGAAGGCCTCCGCCGCCTTGGGGTGAAGAAGGGCGACACCGTCGCGCTGATCCTGCCGAACTGCCCCCAGCACGTCGTCGCGTTCTACGCGATCCTGCGTCTCGGCGCCATCGTCGTCGAGCACAACCCGCTCTACACGCCGCGCGAGCTGCAGCACCAGTTCGAAGACCACGGCGCTCGCTTCGCCATCGCGTGGGACAAGACGGTAGCGACGCTGCAGAAGTTCCCGGCCGAGGTGCCCCTCGACGGCATTGTGTCGATCGACGTGACCAAGGCGATGCTCTTCTCGATGCGCGCCCAGCTCCGCCTGCCGATCAAGAAGGCCCGCGAGTCGCGCGAGCGCCTCACGACGAGCGTCTCGGGCACGACTCCGTGGGAGAAGATCGCGGCGTCCCCTCGCATCGACGCGAACCACCCGCGCCCCGAGACGGGCGATCTGGCTCTCATCCAGTACACCTCCGGCACCACGGGCAGCCCCAAGGGTGCGATGCTCACCCATGGCAACCTCCTGTCGAATGCCGCACAGTGCCAGGCCTGGATCCCGCAGATCCAGGAGGGCTCGAGCGTCGTCTACGCAGTGCTGCCGATGTTCCACGCGTACGGCCTCACGCTCTGCCTCACCTTTGCCATGCGGATGGGATCGCGCCTCGTGCTGTTCCCCGCGTTCGAGCCGTCGCTCGTGCTGAAGGCGATGAAGAAGCACCCGCCGACATTCCTGCCCGCCGTGCCTCCGATCTACCAGCGGCTGCAGCGGGCGGCCGACGATGCCGGCGTCTCGCTCAACGGCATCGAGATCGCCATCTCGGGCGCCATGCCGCTCTCGGCCTCCGTGGTCGAGCCCTGGGAGGAGCGCTCGCACGGGTGGCTCATCGAGGGCTACGGCCTCAGCGAGACCTCCCCCGTGCTGATGGCGAACCCGGTCGCCGACAGTCGCCGTGCCGGGACCGTCGGCATGCCCCTGCCGAGCACCGAGGCCCGCGCCGTCGACCCGGACGACCCGACGAAAGACGTCCCGCTCGGTGAGCGCGGCGAGCTCGTGGTGCGCGGACCGCAGGTCTTCAGCGGCTACTACAAGCGCCCCGATGAGACCGCCGAGGTCTTCACGGGCGACTGGTTCCGCACGGGCGACATCGTCACCATCTCGGACGACGGCTACTTCACCATCGTGGACCGCATCAAAGACCTCATCATCACCGGCGGCTTCAACGTGTCGCCGTCCGAGGTCGAAGACACGCTCAAGCAGTTCGCGGGGGTGGCCGATGTCGCGGTCGTGGGTCTCGGATCCTCGTCCAACGAGCAGGTGACCGCCGCGGTGGTCGTCGAGCCCGGCACGACCCTTGACGAGGCGGCACTGCGCGAGTTCGCGCGCGAGAACCTCGCCGCCTACAAGGTTCCGCGTCGCATCGTCGTTGTCGACAGCCTGCCCAAGTCGCTCATCGGCAAGGTCATCCGCCGCCACGTGAAAGAGCAGCTGCTCAAGAAGTAGGCCTTGCCTACCGAGGGCAGCGCCGGCCGCGCGTCAGCGCCCGGCGCGCCCCTCGGCGAGCCAGGCGAGACGCTGCAGCGCCTCGGTGTTGCGAATGTTGAGCGCTATCGCCATGAGTGGTTTCGGCACCACGAGGCCGGGGCCCTTCGAGGCGAACTCTTCCATGCGGACGACGCAGCCGTCGTTGTGCCGCTTGACGTCGATGATCACGACCGCTTCGCCGATCGGCCAGCCTCGCGCGACGAACTTCGCGTGCCGAGGGGCATCCCATTCCACCGACGAGGTCGTGTCGTCGATCACGACCGGCCAGGAGCCGAACGAGTGATGGATCTCGGATCCGGGGGCCGGCCAGGCATCCGACACGTCGCGGATCCGGGCGGAGCCCACGACCCAGCTCGCGAACAGCCAGCCGTCGGCGAGCACGTCGAAAACGGCTTCGGGTGTGGCGTGGATCAGGCGGTGGCGAACAGACATGGCGCCCCTTTCAGAGTCCGAGGTGAGGAAGCGAGCGTATGCCGAATTCGTGTCGCAGTGCACTTCGGGCCGCGTAGGCGCCACCGAGACCGTGCACGCTCGGCCCGGGCGGGGTCGACGACGACCCGAGGTAGACGCCCTTTTCCGGCGTGCGCCACGGGTCGACATCGATGATCGGCCGCGCGATGAGCTGCTTGACGCTCGGCGCCCCAGTGGCGATGTCGCCGCCGATGTAGTTCGGGTCGTAGTTCTCGAGGTCTTTGGCCGTCCGGGACACCGATGCGAGGATCGTGTCGCGGAACCCGGGCGCGTATTTCTCGATCTCGCGGGTGATGACCTCGGTCTGGTCGATGTCGCTGTCGCGCGGCACGTGCGTGTACGCCCAGAGCGCCGCCTTGCCTTCGGGGGCTCGGGTCGGGTCGATCACTCCCTGCTGAACGACCAAGACGAAAGGATCCGGCGCATGGCGCCCTTGGGCCACCGCTCTCTCGGCGGCCGCCACTTGCTCGCGGGTGCCGCCGAGATGCACGGTCGGCGATCGGCGCACGTCGGCGTTCAGCCACGGCACCGGCTCCGAGAGGGCGAAGTCGACCTTCGAGGCGGCGTTGCCGTACTGGAACTTGTTCAGCGCGCGCGAGTACCAGGAGGGGAAGCGGTCGCCGCCGATCGCGGCCATCGCCCGGGCGCTGACGTCGAAGACGACTGCCTTGGCGTGGGCGACCTCGTCGAGCGACGTCACCTCGACACCGGTCTCGATCTCACCCCCGTGCGCGATCACGTCGGCGGCGAGAGCGTCGATGATGCTCTGACTTCCGCCCCGAGGCAGAGGCCAACCGCGAGCGTGCGCGTGCACCGCGAGAGCGAGGCCCGCGGCGGAGGCCGCGAGGGTCGGCATCGGACGGATCGCGTGCGCCATCACGCCGGCGAGCATTGCCGGCGCCTCTTCGGTACGCCAGCGCTCGTACCACCACGGCATGCCCTGGTCGAGCATCGCGAGGCCGAAGAGGGCTGCGGTGGCGGGATGGCGGGGAAGCTGCAGCAGCGATGACAGCGAGAACTGCGCGAGCTGGTCGTCGCGGGCGACGAGGTCGCCGAGCAGACGCTCGTACGAGCGGCCGTCGGGGCCCAGGCCGGCCACCGTGTCGGCGAGACTCCGGTGCGCGATGCCCGCCCGGCCGTCAGCCAGCGGGTGCGCGTAGCTGATGTCGGGGGTGAGCATCGGGATCCTGCGGTCGAGTTCGAACCGCCGGAAGAATCCAGAGACCGCGCCCATGGGGTGCACGGCCGAGCAGATGTCGTGCAGGAACCCGGGGAGCGTCAACTCGGCCGTGCGCGCGCCGCCGCCGATCGTGTCGTTCCGTTCGAGCACCCTTACCTTCAGCCCGGCCCGCGCGAGCACGACGGCCGCTGCCAGTCCGTTGGGGCCGGCTCCGACGACGATGGCGTCGTCGGTCACTTGCGCGCCTTGACGCCCGCCACCAGCGCCGTGAGCCCCGCCGCAGCCGCGCCGATCGCGGCGGCGTAAGTCACCGTCCGGTGCTGGGTGTACCAGATCTGCGGGCTCGACTCTTTGGCCTTGTCGCTGAAGATGCCGCGTGAGCCGTGATCGCCGGCCACGGGCTCGTAGAGGTTCGTCGGCAGCATGGGCTCCGACTTCTCGGGGGCCTGCTGACCGGAATAGCCCGTCTTGGCGAGATAGACGTCGAGGAAGCTTGCGACGAACCGGTTGCCGAGCACCGTCATGACGGTCGGCTCGCCGATCCAGCTGCGGCGGCGAGGTCGTTCGGCGACGTCGGCGACGGCACGGGCGCAGGTCTCCGGCTGGAAGATCGTGGGAACGGGCTGCGGGTGGTCGGGCAGCTGCGACTTGACCCAGTTGAACTGGATGGTGTTCATCGCGGGCATGTCGACCTGCGAGATCTTCACGTGACTCTTGTTGTGGATCAGCTCGGTCGTGACCGACTCGGTGAAGCCCGTGATCGCGTGCTTGGAGGCGCAGTAGGCGGCCTGGAGCGGAATGCCGCGGTGCGCGAGTGCCGACCCGATCTGGATGACGTGGCCGCGGTCGCGGGGAACCATGCGCTTGAGAGCTGCGCGGGTGCCGTTGACGAAGCCGAAGTAGTTGACGTGCGTGGCCCGCTCGAAGTCGCCCGGGTCGGTGGTGAGGAACTCGCCGAAGACGCCCACCATCGCGTCGTTGACCCAGAGGTCGATCTCGCCGAGCTCGAGCTCGATCCGCTCGGCTGCGGCCTCGACGGCGTCGTTGTCGGCCACGTCGACGCTTATCGGCAGGGCTCGGCGGCCCGTGCTGCGAACGTCGGCGGCTGCCCCGTCGAGCCCGTCTTCGCCGCGCGCCAGGATCGCGACATCCCACCCGCGCTCGGCGAGTTCGCGGACGATGGCACGGCCCAAGCCGGCGGTTCCGCCGGTGACGACTGCGATCTTGTTCGACATGGATCTCCTCGGTGCTGTTGCGTCGGTCGGCTGACCGCGGGATGCTTCACGGTAGTCGTGCGACCCTGAGCCCGCGCGGGCTCCGTCGTCCGGTACCCTCGTTTCGCCGCACTCGTGTCATCCGGGACTCGTGCGGCGTCACCACCAAGGAGAACCATGGGATCACTGATCTACGGTTCGACCTCGATCGAAATCGAGTTCGAAGACCGCACGCTCGAACACCTGCAGATCGTGATCGCCACCAAGCTCCGTCGTCGCGAGTCGTTCTTCTTTTCATGGCGAGACCCGCAGAAGGTCGGCGACGGTCGGTCGAGCCTTTGGATGGATCCCGGCATCCCCCTCTACTTCAAGTACAACGGCGGGCGCGTGCCTTCGATCAGCCGGGCCTGGCTGGCCGAGCTGACCACGAGCGCGAACAGCTCGAGCGGCCTCGTGCTCTCGGACGAGCCGTCGCTCGACAACAGCGTCAAGTCGTAGGTCCGGCGCCTTTCGGGCGCGCCGCTCGGGGCTAGGCAGCCGTCCGCTGACGCCGCTTCGCCAGCGTGATCGCCAGAGCTCGCCATCCGAGAAGAAAGACACCGAGCACGATGGTGGCCACGATGACGAAGCTCACCGCGACGCCCTGACCCGACGAGTCGCGCAGTAGCATTCCGACGAACACGGTCGCGACCCAGATCACGACTCCCGAGTGCAGCGTCACGAACGGCCACCGGAATCCGACGATGCCGAGCCACCCGATCACCAGCCCGCACACGAACGGCCAGGCC
This sequence comes from Frondihabitans sp. 4ASC-45, assembly GCF_049472575.1. Lineage (NCBI taxonomy): Bacteria > Bacillati > Actinomycetota > Actinomycetes > Micrococcales > Microbacteriaceae > Frondihabitans > Frondihabitans sp. 4ASC-45. The sequence goes on from NZ_JBCEBN010000003.1 coordinate 106,732, forward strand.
GTCGTCAGCACTCCGACGAACGCGTCCGACTCCGCGTGACTGCGTCGACCGATCAGCACGAAGACCAGCACCAGCGCCAGGTCGATCACGAACGACCACCACGGGAACCGCCGAAAGACGGTCGACGATGGATTCACGATCCGATCGATGACGCCCATCAGCGCGACCTCGGGTTTTCGAGGGCCCGCGACAGTTCCGCGAGGAGCTCGTCGATCTGCGGTTCGACGAGGCGGTCGATTGCGTCGGAGATACGGGTGCGGTGTTCGACGAGAGCAAGGCAGACGGCGGTGCCGACCTGCCGGGCGTGGTCGTCGGCGAGTTCGAGTTCGGTGCGCAATGCGGCTTTGGCTTCTTCCGAGTAGCTGGCGGGGGCGTCGTCGAGCGACGAGGGGGCAGGATCCGAGGGCTCGGCACGAGCGGGCGGCACGACCCGGTCGGCTTCCGCGAGTTCGGCGAGGGTGAAGAGGTAGGGCTGTCCGGGCTCCGGCTCGGGATCGATCTCAAGCCCCTGGAACTCGAGGGCGAGCCCCTCGTCGGGCTTGTAGCCGGCGGGCTCCGGCTCGGCGGCCCGGCTCAGCTCGCGCGATACGAGTGGCAGGTTGCGCGCCGTGTACTCCTCGACCGCCTCGTCGATGATGACGCGCATGCGACTGAGCAGAGCGTGCTGCACGGTGTGCGGCACCTCGTGGTCGAACCCCGCCGCTGTCGCGACCGGCGAGCCGAGGCAGAGCCGGCACACTTTCGTCCGTGCCCGGGAGGTGCCGATCTCCCAGCGCGGCAGCCATCGAAGGAAGGCGTCGACGCCGTTGCGCACGCGCCCCTCGATCGAATCGGCCATGCGCACATCGTACGGCGAGGACCCCCGGATTCACCGCTACGCCGATCGCGTGCCCCCTCTGCCGATCGCGTCCCCCCTCTGCAAATTTGAAGGAGAAACCGGGCGGCGACCCCGTCGGATCCTGATGTCTTCGTCGGCTGCGCGACGTTTCTCCTTCAAATTCGGGCGGGCCACAGCTCGGGTGGGCAGCAGCTCGGGCGGGGCACAGCTCGGGCGGGCAACAGACCGAGCAGGCCTATCAGGCGCCGGCAGCAGCCGAGTTGACCATCCAGTCGACGCCGAACTTGTCTTTCAGCATGCCGAACCGATCTCCCCAGGGAGCCAGCTCGTAGGGCGCGACGATGGTGGCGCCCGCGGCGAGCCCTTCCCAGTACGCGGCGAGCGTCTCGGAATCGCCGTCGCCGCCGCCCGACAGCGAGACGCTGATCGCACTGCCCGACTCGCCGGGCATCGACGACGGGGCGTCCGCGGCCATCAGCGTCAGGCCGCTGTCGGTGACGAGTTGGCCGTGCATGAGCAGCTGCTCCTCACCGGGGAACTGCTCCGCCATGCCGCCCTCGGCGAAGGTCATCGTGGTGGGGGTGCCGCCGAGCACCGAGGCGTAGAAGTCGAGGGCCTCGCGAGCCTGACCGCGAAAACTCAGATACGGGTTGAGCGTGATAGTCATGGGACCCTCCCGGTCTCGATGTCACAGCCGTTGTGACGGCGCCAGTCTCCCGCTTGGAGGAGGTGCACCACAAGGTGCCCGTACGATTGGCAGATGCCGAAAACGAAGCGAAGGATCCGTCGGATCCTGCGCTTGGCCCCCGTCCTGGCCCTGCTCGTCGGTTGCGGCGTCGCTCTGCCCCTGCCCGCTACCGCGGCCACCTCGACCGCAAGCCCGGCGGACGGCCCCGAGTACGTCGCCCTCGGCGATTCGTATGCCGCGGGGTACGGCCTCGCTCAGCCGACGGGCCGTCCTGTTGCCGCGTGCGGTCAGTCCGCCCTCGACTACCCCCACCTCGTCGCGTCGTCGCTGGGCCTCGACCTCACCGATGTGTCGTGCGCGGGTGCGACCACCGCCGACATCGTGTCGATGCGTCAGCACGGCGCCGCTCCGCAGGCTGATGCCCTCGGCAGCCAGACGAAAGTGGTCACGGTGTCGATCGGCGGCAACGACGCCGGTCTCTTCTCGACGGCGTCGAAGTGCATCGCGGTCTCGGCCGACGGACCGGTTATCAGCTCGGGGGCGTCGTCGTGCCGGTCAGCACTCGTCACCGACGGCGTCGATTCGCTGGCCGCGGCGATCGACGGGCACGTCACCTCGGGGCTCCGATCGGCGTTCGCCACGATCGCGTCGCGGGCACCGCAGGCGAAGGTAATCGTGGTCGGCTACCCGGCCATCTTCCCGGACGCAGCCCACACTCCCCCTGCGGGATGCTTCCGCCCGGTCGTCTCGGCGTCGACCCTCACCGACGGGCTGCCCACGAACGGCTTCCCCTTCACCGCCACCGACGTGAAGTACCTCTCCGGTGTGCAGGATCACCTCGACGACGCCCTCCGCTCCGCTACGAAGGCCGCCGGCTTCACCTACGTGTCGACGCTCGCGGCGACCCGGGCGCACTCCGGCTGCGCGACCTCGGGGTCGTACATGCAGGGCATCACTCTGATCGCGTCGGCCGGGTTCAGCGACATCTCGCTGCAGCGCGGTGCCCTGCATCCGAATGCCGCCGGCGCTCGCTTCCTGGCTGCGCAAACGGGTGCCGCCGTCGAGGCTGCTCTCGCGCCCACCCCGTCCCCTTCGCCGACGTCGTCGCCCGCAGGGTCGGACGGCTTCACGATCGACCTCGGCTGGATCGTGTTCGGCGGGATCCTCGTGGTCTTCGCTGTGATCGTGCTGCTCGCCTGGCGGGGTATCACCCGCGCTCGCGCCGACCGACGCTAGCGAATTGCTGCTGGACATCCACCCGAGACGTCAAGATCGACCGGGCATCAGCGCCACAAGAGGTCAATTCTGAGGTCTCACGCGGCGGGCGCCGTGACGAAGTCGATCAGCTCTTCGACTCGGCCCAGAAAGGCCGGCTCGAGGTCGGCGAACGTCCGCACCTGCCCGAGGATCCGCTGCCACGCCCGAGCGATGTCGGCCTGCTCGTCGTGCGGCCACCCGAGCGCCTGGCAGATGCCGTGCTTCCACTCGATGGAGCGGGGAATCGTCGGCCACTCCGTCATGCCGAGCCGCCCCGGCTTGACCGACTGCCACACGTCGACGTACGGGTGCCCGACGACCAGCACCGAGTGCCCGAGCGGGCTGCGGCTGATCTGTTCGGCGATGCGGCTCTCTTTCGAGCCCTTCACCAGGTGATCGACGAGCACACCGACCTTGCGCGTGGGCGAGGGCTTGAACTCCTTGAGCACGTCGGCGAGGTGGTCGACGCCCTCGAGGTATTCGACAGCGACGCCCTCGATCCGCAGATCGTGCCCCCAGACCTTCTCGACGAGCTCAGCGTCGTGCCGCCCCTCGACGAAGATGCGGCTCGGCAAGGCCACGCGCGCTGTGGCGTCAGTCACCGCGAATGACCCGGAGGCCGACCGGAGACGCCCCTGAGGCGCCGCCCGGGGGTACTGCAGCCGCACGGGCTCGCCGTCGATCGCGAAGGCCGAGGTGAGCGGAAACGCACGGACGCGGTCTTTCCAGTCGACGAGCTCCACCGTCTGGGCTTCGACGCGCACGATGGCGCCGGTGAACCCTGATCGGGTCTCTTCGACGACGAGGTCGCGCACGGCGTCGACGACACGGGGCGGTTTGCGCCCCGCGTCTTTCCAGCCCTTCGCGAGGACGTCGTCGCCGTAGCGATCGAAGTCGGTCATGGCCCCTCCTCTAGCGGCGTCGCGCGGCCTTGGCCTCGGCCGGCTGGAATCCGTCGGCGAAGACCCACACCGCGAACACGAGCAGGCCGATGATGTACAGCGCCGAGACGACCACCGGCAGCCACGGCGATTCCAGCAGGCCGTTCTTCTGCGAGACGACCGCCACCATCACCTCGGCGGCGAGAAACCAGAACGTGATTCCGATGGCCCGCGACAGGTAGATGAAGTAGCGGTGCTTCATCTCACGCACCCGCTCGCGTCCTCCCGACTTCCAGTAGGCGGCGTGCGGCACGAGCATGTGCCGCGCCGGAGTCACCGCGAAAGCGAGAGACCCGAGGCTCCACGCCCCCAGCACGATGAGCCCGGCGATCGTGGCGGTGATCTCGAGATCGCTCCGTGACGCCGCCAGCCCCTGCTTGCCCGCCGAGGCCCAGATGAGGATCGAGTGGGCGGGCAGCACCCGCGAGGCCACGATGACAGCGACCACGAGTGCCACCAGGCCGATCAGGCCCGGACGCAGCGGCGTGAGCCACCAGGCCGTGCCCTTCGAAGCGGGGGAAGACACTGTGCCGGACAGCTCAGGCCTGCGCTCTCTCGAGCACGAGCTCGCGAACTCGGGCCGCGTCGGCCTGGCCCTTCATCGCCTTCATGACCGCGCCGATCACCGCGCCAGCCGCCTGCACCTTGCCGTCGCGGATCTTGGCCAGCACGTCGGGCTGGGCAGCCAGCGCGTCGTCGATCGCCGCGATCAGCGCACCGTCGTCGGAGACCACCTTGAGCCCGCGCTTCTCGACGACCTCGGACGGCGAGCCCTCGCCGGCGATGACCCCTTCGAGCACCTGGCGCGCGAGGCGGTCGGTGAGCTCGCCGGAGTCGATGAGCGTGATGAGCTCGGCGACCTGCTGCGGGGTGACCAGCGAGGAGGCCTCGACCTCGGGGCCGGCGGCGTTGGCAAGGCGCGCGATCTCGCCGGTCCACCATTTGCGAGCGGCCTGGGGCGAGGATCCTGCGCTGACCGTCTCGACGATCTCACCGAGCAGACCGGCATTCTTGACGTCCTGGAACTCCAGGTCGGTGAAGCCCCACTCGGCCTTCAGTCGCGTCCGCATCACGGCCGGCGACTCGGGCAGCGCCGCGCGCAGCTCGTCGATCAGCTCGAGCGACGGCTCGACCGGGAGCAGGTCGGGCTCGGGGAAGTAGCGGTAGTCGTCGGCGTCGCTCTTGGGGCGCCCGGCGGAGGTGCGCCCGGTGTCTTCGTGCCAGTGGCGCGTCTCCTGCGTGATCGAGCCGCCGGCGGCGAGGATCGCGGCCTGACGCTGGATCTCGTAGCGGATCGCGCGCTCGACAGCGCGGAACGAGTTGACGTTCTTCGTCTCGGTGCGGGTGCCGAGCTTCTCCTGGCCGCGGGGGCGCAGTGAGATGTTGGCGTCGCAGCGCAGGTTGCCGCGCTCCATCTTCGCCTCCGAGATGCCGAGACCTCGGACGATGTCGCGGATGGTCTCGACGTAGGCGGCACCGAGCTCGGGAGCGAGGTGCTCCGCGCCGATGATCGGGTGCGTGACGATCTCGACGAGCGGCACGCCAGCGCGGTTGTAGTCGACGAGGGAGTACTCGGCGCCCTGGATCCGGCCGGTCGACCCGCCGACGTGAGTCAGCTTGCCGGCGTCTTCTTCCATGTGCGCACGCTCGACGGGCACCGTGAACAGCGTGCCGTCGGGCATCTCGACCTCGACCGAGCCCTCGAACGCGATCGGCTCGTCGGACTGGCTGATCTGGTAGTTCTTGGCGAGGTCGGGGTAGAAATAGTTCTTCCGCGCGAAGCGCGACGTCGGAGCGATCGAGCAGCCGAGCGCGAGGCCCAGGCTGATCGCGTACTTCACGGCCTGGCCGTTGACGACGGGCAGCGACCCCGGTAGGCCGAGGTCGACCGGCGTGATGTTCGTGTTGGGCTCTCCGCCGAACTCGTTCGGGGCGTCGGAGAACATCTTGGTCTTAGTCGACAGCTCGACGTGCACCTCGAAGCCCACGACGGGCTCGAACATCTCGAGAGCCTTGTCGTAGTCCATCAGTTCTGGGCGGGCGGCCATCAGACGACTCCCTCGGTTGCGGCGGACTGTTCGGAGGCGCTGAGGCTCGGCGCCTTCGAGATGAGTGTGTGACCCCACGACTGCTCGAAGAGCTGCTCGAGCGCGGCGCCGTACGTGTAGAGGCGCGCGTCTTCGCGGGCCGGAGCCATGAGCTGGATGCCGGTCGGCAGGCCGTCTTCGTCGGCGAGGCCCATGGGGATCGACATGCCGGGGATTCCGGCGAGGTTCGCCGGGATCGTCGTCAGGTCGTTGAGGTACATCGCCAGCGGGTCGTCGATCTTCTCGCCGATGGGGAACGCCGTGGTCGGCGCCGAGGGCGAGAGGAGGATGTCGACCTCGTCGAACATACGGGCGAAGTCGCGCTGCACGAGCGTGCGCACCTTTTGCGCGCTGCCGTAGTAGGCGTCGTAGTAGCCCGCGCTGAGCGCGTAGGTGCCGAGGATGATCCGGCGCTTGACCTCGGGGCCGAAGCCCTGCTCGCGAGTCGCCGACATGACCTGCTCGACCGTGCCGCCGCCCTCGGGGTTGACCCGGAGGCCGAAGCGGACCGAGTCGAACTTGGCGAGGTTCGACGACGCCTCGGCGGGCAGGATCAGGTAGTAGGCACTGATCGCGTACTCGAAGCTGGGGGCCGAGACCTCGACGATCTCGGCACCGGCACTGGTCAGCAAGGCGACGGCGTCGGCGAAGCGGGCCTTGACTCCCTGCTGGAAGCCGTCGCCGTTCAGCTCTTTCACGATGCCGATCTTGACGCCCTGCAGCGATCCGGGAGCGAGGCCGGCGGTGGCCGCATCGGCGAACGACGGCCATTCGTCGCGCAGCGAAGTCGAGTCGCGCTTGTCGTGCCCCTTGATGACGTCGTGAAGCAGCGCTGAGTCGAGCACGGTGCGGCTGACGGGCCCGACCTGATCGAGTGACGATGCGAGCGCGATGGCTCCGTATCGGCTCACCGAGCCGTAGGTGGGCTTCACGCCGACCGTGCCCGTGACGGCGCCGGGCTGACGGATCGATCCGCCGGTGTCGCTGCCGAGGGCGAGCGGCGCCTCGAACGCGGCGACAGCCGCGGCCGAGCCTCCACCGGAGCCTCCGGGGATCCGGTCGAGGTTCCACGGGTTGTGGGTCGGGCCATAGGCCGAGAACTCGGTCGACGAGCCCATCGCGAACTCGTCCATGTTGGTCTTGCCGAGCGGCACGAGGTCGGCGGCGCGAAGCTTCGCGACGACGGTCGCGTCGTACGGCGGCACCCAGCCCTCGAGGATCTTCGAGCCGGAAGTCGAGGGCATGTCGGAGGTGCACAGCACGTCTTTGATGGCGATCGGCACACCCGCGAGCGGGCCGAGCTTCTCTCCGGCACTGCGCTTCGCGTCGATCGCGGCCGCCGTCTGAAGGGCCGCCTCGCTCACGTGGAGGAACGCGTGCACGTCTTTGTCGACGCTCGCGATCCGGTCGAGGTGGGCTTTCGTCGCCTCGACGCTCGAGACCTCGCCCGAAGCGAGCTTCGAAGCCAGGTCGGCTGCCGACAGGCGAATAAGGTCGTCGCTCACTGCTCTTCTCCCAGGATCGCGCTCACCTTGAAGCGGCTTCCGTCGTGCTCGGGCGCACCCGCGAGTGCCTGCTCCTGCGTCAGCGTCTCGCCGACCACGTCGTCGCGGAACACGTTCGACAGCGGGATCGGGTGGCTCGTCGCGGGAACGTCTTGCCCGGCGACCTCCTGCACCTTCGCGATGCTGTCGACAATGTGCCCCAGCTCTCCGGTGAGTTTCTCGATCTCGTCGGGCGTGAGGGCGATGCGGGCGAGACCTGCCAGGTGCTCCACCTGCTCGCGGGTGATTTCAGACATGGCCCCAAGTCTATTCGGGCCCCGCCGAGGATCCGGCACGGCGCTGCCCTCCCCCGCGCTCGGAGGCGAGTCAGCGTTACGCACCCACCGACTCCCGGTTGATGTCTTGGGGCCGTACCAGCCCGAGCGACGGGCTATTCGTGAGCTCGGGCGCGCCCGGGTCGGGCCGTCGGCCGTCGGCGAGGTCGCCGCGACCGATCCCGATGAGCGCGAGGCTGCGCATCGAGTGGCTACCGGCCGTGAAGTACTCGTTGTGCGAGACGACGGCCGTGACTCGCTGCTCGGTATACGGATCGACCATCGCCCCGAGATTGAGCTCCTTCGCCCCGAACGCCATCGATCCGGGATCGGCCCCGAACACCGCACTGCCCGCCACGGGGTCGAGGGCCGCCGCCGCGACGAAGACGTGACCGGCCGTGACGTCGAGCTTCGACGCCGTTGCGACCACGCTTCCGGGCGACCCCATGGCCACGAAGTCGTCGACCCGGATGCGACCGGACGACAGGGCGATGGTCGAGGTCGTCGATCCGTAGGAGTGCGCGATGAGGGTGACCCGCGGCATGTCCGTTCGGCGATCGGCGTCGAGCCCCTGGATGGCGTCTTCGAGTTGCCGTGCGCCCGTCGTGGCGAGACCGATTCCGAGCACGTTCGTCAGGCCCGGCGTCTTGTAGCCCATCCACGCGACCACCGCCGAGGTGGCGACGTGGTGCGAGACCGACGTCGAGAGGGTGTTCGACCAGAACGTCTGCGAGCTCTGCAGATCAGCGGCGGCCCCGGTGAGGCTCACCATCTGCGTCGTCACCGTGTAGAGCATGCCCGGCACGATCACGCTGACGTTGGCCGCGCGGTCGACATCGCCGACCGCCACGGCGGCCCGACCCGGAAACACGGTGTCGAGTGAGAGCAGACTCCGGTCGGCACCCGCTGCCAGTGCCGCCTGCACCTGGTCGAGCATGGCCACTCGTGGGGCCTCCGCCGACCCGCCGACGGCCTCGTGCGACTGCGCGGCCCGGCCGCTCAGGCGCTGGAGCGTGCTCTCCAGGGTGAGTCGGTTGGCCTCGTCGCGGATCTTGTAGGGGATGCCCTCGAGGTTGCCGACGATCGACGGCAGAGCCGTGGCGAGGGCGGTGCGGCGCTCGAGCCCCAGAGATTGCCACCATGACCTCGTGGCTGTGGCGGATCCTTGGCGCCCGATGGCCGTCGCGAAGGCAACGTCTTCGCCGGTGTCGGAGTCGAGTGAACGGCCGAACCTCTCGAGCGTGGCGACGGGAGCGGTGCCGAGGCCGTCGAGACACGCGGCAGCGTCGGTGACCTCGCCCCGGCAGGCGGTCAGATCGCCGGCCGCGACGGCGGGCGCGAGCGAGACGGCCGAGCGGATCTCTCGACCGGGTGCGATGCGGCTGTCGACCAGGGAGACAGGCGTCGCCGTGGCCGACACGTGGTGGCTCGGCGCCGACACCTGCTGGGCGGTCGCGTCGCTCATGGGCACGGCTGTAGGCCCGGCCACACCAAGCACGTGGACCGAGGAAATCAGGATGGCTGCGGCAAAGAACAGCACGTCGGGGTTCCTCTACTAGCCCACCCGAATCTTGTACCCCTACAGACGAGATCGATGAGCTAGCACACAGCTTAGGAGCGCGACGCCTCCTGTGACCAGTACTGGGGTGGAATCACTCGGTATCGTCACCCGAACTGGGGATACCCTCATCCCCCTCACTGGGGTCGTCAAGCCCCGTCGGGCCCGTCGTGACAAGGATCGCGAATTCGGCGGCGTCGATGATGCGTACCCCGAGGGTTTCAGCCTTCGTGAGCTTCGAACCGGCGCCCGGCCCGGCCGCGACGAAGTCGGTCTTCTTGCTGACACTGTTTCCGGCTTTGCCCCCGGCAGCCAAGATGGCCTCCTGGGCGCCCTCGCGCGAGAACCCCTCGAGCGATCCCGTGGCCACGACCGTGAGACCCGCGAGGACTCCCCCGGCTGACACGGCAGCCCCGGGCCCGGGGTGGCCGGGGGTCGTGAACTGTACGCCCGCGGCGGTCCACCGGTCGATGATCTCGACGTGCCAGTCGACCTCGAACCAGGCGAGGAGGGCGTCGGCGATGATGCCGCCCACTCCGTCGACCGCCGCGAGTTCGTCGCGGGAGGCAGCGCGGATCGCGTCGAGCGACCCGAAGTAGTCGGCGAGCGCGCGCGCGGCGACCGGCCCCACGTGGCGAATGCTAAGACCGACCAGGATCCGCCACAACGGGCTCATCTTCGCCTTTTCGAGGTTTTCGAGCAGCACCTCCGCCCGCTTCGAAGGCGTCGGTGAACCGTCTTCTTGCAGTTTTGCCACCCGGAACGGCGACATGACCTTCGGCTTGTCGCCGTCGAGCTTCTCCATGCCGGTCTCGGAGTCGCGCACGATCACGCGAATCGGCAGGATGTCGTCGATCGTCAGTTCGAAGAGGCCCGCCTCGGTGCGGAGCGGGGGCTCTTTCGGTTCGAGTGGCTGGGTCAGCGCAGCCGCCGCCACCTCGCCGAGGCCCTCGATGTCGAGTGAACCGCGCGAGGCGATGTGCTCGACCCGACCGCGCACCTGCGCTGGGCAGCTCTTGCTGTTGGGGCAGCGGAGGTCGATGTCGCCCTCTTTGGCCGGCGCCAGCTTCGTGCCGCACTCGGGGCAGTGCTCGGGCATGACGAACTCGCGTTCAGTGCCGTCGCGGAGCTCGACCACCGGGCCGAGGACCTCGGGGATCACGTCGCCGGCTTTGCGCAGCACGACGGTGTCGCCGATGAGCACGCCCTTCGCCTTGACGACCTGCTGATTGTGCAGCGTCGCCTGCCGCACCTCGGAGCCGGCGACCTCGACCTTCTGCATCACCGCAAACGGCGTCGCCCGACCGGTGCGCCCGACGCTGACGACGATGTCGAGGAGCTTCGTGTTGACCTCTTCGGGCGGGTATTTGAAGGCGGTCGCCCAGCGCGGGGCCCGCGATGTCGCGCCGAGCTCTTCGTGCAGGCCGAGGTCGTCGACCTTGATGACGATGCCGTCGATCTGGTGCTCGACCGATGCGCGCTGCTCACCGTACTTCGTGATGAACTTCTCGACCTCGGCGACGGTGTCGAAGACGCGGAAGTGAGTCGAGATGGGCAGGCCCCACGACCCCAGCAGGCCGTAGATCTCAGACTGGGCCGTCACATCGGTGGAGGCCTCGAGCTCACGGACCGGCCAGGCGCCGATGCCGTGGACGAGCATGCGGAGCCCCTTGAGCCGCTTCACCATGAGCGCCTTCTTCTCGGGGCTCTTGCCCTCCTCCTTCTGCCGGAGGGAGCCCGCGGCAGCATTCCGCGGGTTGGCGAACAGACGCTCTCCTGCGGCGAGCTGCGCGGCATTCAGCGCATCGAACTCGGCGACGGGAAAGAAGATCTCGCCGCGGACCTCGACGAGCGGAGGATGCCCCGTGCCCGACAGGCGCTCGGGGATCGTGCCCATCGTCAGCACGTTGCCGGTGACGTCTTCGCCGACCACACCGTCGCCCCGGGTCGCCGCCGTGACGAGCACGCCGTTCTCGTAGCGGAGGTTGATCGCGAGACCGTCGATCTTGAGCTCGGAGAGAAACCGCACGCGCTCCGCCCCGGCGTCGCGCTCGACCTTGCCGGCCCACTCGGCGAGCTCGTCGAAGTCGAAGACGTTGTCGAGGCTGAGCATGCGCTCGGCGTGCTCGACGGGGGCGAACTGCGTGGTCTCGGCCCGGCCGCCCACGGTCTGGGTCGGGCTGTCGGGCGACTGCAGCTCGGGGTGCTCGCGCTCGATCTCGTCGAGGCGGTGCACCATCTTGTCGTAGTCGGCGTCGGACACCGTCGAGGCGTTGCCCTCGTAGTACTGGTCGCGCAGTTCGAGGATCCGGGTCGTCAGAGACTGGGCCTCATCGCGGGCCGCCTCGAGGTCTGTCGTCGGGGTGGCCTCGGCCATGCGGTACTCCTAGAAAGAGGGAACGGGAACCGGCACGGCGCTGACCGTGCGGTCGATCGTGCACTGACCGAGCACACGGGTGCCGACGTACACGACGGCCGTCTGGCCGGGAGCCACTCCGTTGAGGGGCTCGTCGGGTGTGACGACAAGTTCAGTTCTACCCTCGACCGCCGACACTCGGGCGACCGCGGGAACGGGATCGGCATGGGCGCGAATCTGCACGTCGCAGGCGAAGGGCTCCGTGGGATCCTCGGGAGCTTTTCCGGCCCAGGAGAACTTCGAGCCCGCGATCTCTCGGATGTCGAGGGCCTCTTTCGGGCCGACCACGACGGCGTTGTCTTTCGGGCGCACCTCGAGCACGAAGCGGGGCTTGCCGTCGTCCGACGGATAGCCGATGTTGAGACCCTTCCGCTGGCCGACGGTGAAGGCGTGCGCACCCTCGTGCTGACCGATCACAGCGCCCGTGCGGTCGAGGATCTCGCCCTGCTCTGCGCCGACCCGGTCGGCCAACCAGCCGCGGGTGTCGCCATCGGGGATGAAGCAGATGTCGTGGCTGTCGGGCTTCTGCGCGACCGTGAAGCCCCGGGCCGCCGCCTCGGCACGAACCTCGGCCTTGGAGGGCGTGGCGCCCAGCGGGAACATCGAGTGGTCGATCTGCTCTTTGGTGAGCACGCCGAGCACGTACGACTGGTCTTTGGCCCAGGCACTCGCCCGGTGAAGCTCTTTGTTGCCGTCGGCGTCGATCTCGATCGAGGCGTAGTGACCGGTCGCGACGGCGTCGAAGCCGAGGGCCACCGCCTTCTCGAGCAGGGCGGCGAACTTGATCTTCTCGTTACAGCGCATGCACGGGTTCGGGGTACGGCCGGCGGTGTACTCGGCGACGAAGTCGTCGACCACGTCGAGCTTGAACCGCTCCGAGAAATCCCACACGTAGTAGGGGATGCCGATCATGTTCGCGGCCCGCTGGGCGTCCATCGAATCTTCGATCGTGCAGCAGCCACGGCTGCCGGTGCGCAGTGTTCCCGGCATCCGGCTCAACGCCAGGTGCACTCCCACCACGTCGTGCCCGGCGTCGACTGCCCGGGCTGCCGCTACGGCGGAGTCGACGCCGCCACTCATCGCTGCCAGAACCTTCATGCGAACCAGTCTACGTCTCGGGGCTCTTCCGTCTCGGGGCTCTGCCGTCTCGGGGCTCTGCCATCTCGGGTCTAGAGTCGTCTTCGATGACCAGCGCCGACGGATCCTTCTCGATGCGATCCGTCGCACTCTCCGCCTTCCTCCCCGCCGCCCTCTTCGCGATCGGCGAGGGCGCGATCATCCCGATCATCCCGGTGGCGAGCGACAACCTCGGTGCGACCCTGGCACTCTCGGCGTTCGTCGCCTCGCTGATCCTCGTCGGCGAGCTCTTCGGCGACATCCCGAGCGGCTGGCTCGTCTCTCGCATCGGCGAGCGCACCGCCATGATCGGCGCGGCCCTGGTCAGCGTCGTCGGCCTGCTCGTCTGCGTCTTCTCGCCGAACGTCGTCGTGCTCGCAATCGGCGTCTTCTTGATCGGACTCTCGACCGCGGTCTTCGCCCTAGCTCGCCACGCGTTCATGACCTCGTTCGTGCCGCCCGAGATCCGCGCCCGCGCACTGTCGAGCCTCGGCGGAGTCTTCCGTCTCGGCTACTTCGTCGGCCCCTTCCTTTCGGCCGGGCTCATCCATCTGACCGGCGCCGTGCAGTCCGCCTTCTGGATCCACATCGTCGCGTGCCTGGCAGCAGCCGGCGTTCTCCTGGTGATCAAGGATCCGGCAGCAGCGCTCGCAACGAGGTCGCTGCGCCACCCCGGCGCCGCTCCCACCACCGGCGAGGTCGAGGTCGGCACCGAGTCGAAGGGCCTGTTCCCCACCCTCTGGAAGCACCGCGGCGTGCTCGTGAAGCTCGGCAGCGGTGCGGCGCTGATCGGTGCCATGCGCGCCGGGCGCCAGGTGATCCTGCCCCTCTGGGCGGTCTCGATCGGCATCGGCTCGTCGCAGACGGCGCTCATCATCGGTATCGCCGGGGCGATCGACTTCGCCCTCTTCTATACGAGCGGCCAGATCATGGATCGCTGGGGGCGGATGTGGAGCGCGATGCCCTGCATGGTGGGGCTCGGTCTCTCGTACCTCGTGCTATCGGTCACGCATGCCCTCCCGAACAACGTGACGTGGTTCATCGGCGTCGCCATGTTCATGTCGGTCGCGAACGGCATCGGATCGGGAATCCTGATGACCCTCGGCGCCGACCTCGCCGACAAATCCGACCCGGCACCGTTCCTCGGTGCCTGGCGCTTCACGGGCGACTTCGGCAGCGCGGCCGCTCCCCTGCTGATCGCCGGGATCACGGCGCTCGTGTCGATCTCGCTCGCGTCCGGCGTCATGGGCGTGCTCGGGTTCGTCGGGGCCGGGATCCTGCTCCGCTATGTGCCGCGGTATTCGCCGCACCAGCCGCATCTGAAGCGCTGACGAGGCCCCCGGTGCCGCGCTGCCGGGTACACTCGTCTCGCCGCGGGAGTGGTGGAATTGGCAGACACGCAGGATTTAGGTTCCTGTGCTTTCGAGCGTGAGGGTTCAAGTCCCTTCTCCCGCACTGTAAGCAGAGCTCCCGCACGAGCGTTCGGGCGGCCCGGAATACCGGAGAGATCCTCGGGGGTTACCCCAGAGTCGCTGTCTTCCGTGTCCGATACGCTTGCCCCGATCACGAAGCGGGCGCACCGACCTCCTTCGGTTCGTACTTCCTGGAGTTCTCCCCATGCTGCCGCTCGCCGCGATCCCCTTCCTCGATCCCGAGGCCCTCATTCACGCGTTCGGGCCGTGGGCAGTGCTCGGCATCTGCGCCATCATCTTCGCCGAGACCGGCCTTCTGATCGGTTTCATCTTTCCCGGCGACACCCTGCTCATCCTCGCGGGCGTCCTCGCGGCGACCACACCGGGCGGCCTCGGCATGCCCATCGTCTTGATCGCGCTCTTCATCGCGGTCGCGGCGTTCCTCGGGGGCGAGCTCGGCTATCTGATCGGGCACAAGTTCGGGCCGCGCATCTTCGAGCGGAAAGACAGCGGTATCTTCTCGTCCGAGAACGTCAAGAAGACGAACGAGTTCTTCACCCGCTTCGGGTCGGGCGCCGTCATTCTCGCGCGGTTCGTGCCCGTGATCCGCACGTTCCTGCCCCTTGCCGCGGGCATCGCCCACATGCACTACCGCCGGTACTCGCTCTTCAACGCGATCGGAGCCATCGCCTGGGGCTTCGGCATCACGATGATCGGCTTCGGCATCGGCCACATCCCGCCGGTGGCGCGGTTCGTCGAGAACTACATCGACCTGATCCTGCTGGGCGCCGTCGCGGCGACCGTCGTTCCGATCGTGATCAAGGTGATGAGCTCGTCGCGCAAGGCGAAGAAGCTCGAAGAGGCGCAGGCGTCCCCTCAGGCCTAGCCAGCCGCAGCCGCTCGGCAAGGCGACATGAAACGGCCAACCCGACGTGCCGCGGCCAGTCGGATTGGCCGTTCCACGTCGGATTGGCCTCGAAGTCGGAGCTGGGCCCTACGAGACCAGCGCGGCAACCCGCGGCGCGAGTGCCCGGAACGCCTGCGACCGGTGACTCGTCGCGTCTTTCTCGGCCGTGCTGAGCTCGGCTGCCGAGCGGCTCTCACCGGCGGGGCAGAAGATCGGGTCGTAGCCGAAGCCGCCGGATCCTGACGCCTTGTCGAGAACGTGCCCTGACCAGGTCGCGAGCTCCACGTATTCGTCGGATTCGACCGACTCGGCCGGGCCGTCGGGCCCGACGGAGGCGACCGACGGCGGTATGACGAGCGCCGCGGCGCACACGAACGAGGCGCTGCGATCGGCGCCGCCGAGGGCATCGAGATTGGTCAGCAGGAGGCGGAGGTTGTCGCCGTCGTCGCGAGTGCCGGCGTAGCGGGCGGAGTGGATGCCCGGGGCCCCGTCGAGGGCGTCGACGGCGATACCCGAGTCATCGGCGAGGGCCGGCAACCCGGTGTATTCGGCGGCGGCCCGCGCCTTGATGAGGGCATTGGCCTCGAAGGTGTCGCCGTCTTCGACCGGTTCTGGGCCGTCGTAGGTGAGGAGCTCGACTCCGTCGAGGGCATCGCCCAGGATCCGACGGAGCTCGGCTACTTTGTGGGCATTGTGCGTCGCCAGGACGACTTTCACGGTCGAGGGTGCCACGGTCACACCTCCAGGGTGCGCTTCTGGATCGCGCTGAGGTCGACGGCGCCCGCCAGCGCGAGGTCGAGCAGTGAGTTGAGCTCGTCGCGGTCGAAGGGGGCACCCTCGGCCGTTCCCTGCACCTCGATGAAGGTGCCCGAACCGGTGACGACGACGTTCATGTCGGTCTCGGCGCGCACGTCTTCGACGTAGGCGAGGTCGAGCATCGGTTCGCCGTCGATGATGCCGACGGAGACGGCCGAGACGCTGTCGGAGAGGGGCGAGGCCTTCTGGGCGATGAACTTGTTGTCTTTGCCCCACTGGATCGCCTGGGCCAGCGCGACGTAGGCGCCGGTGATGGCAGCCGTGCGGGTCCCGCCGTCGGCCTGGAGCACATCGCAGTCGAGCACGATCGTGTTCTCGCCGAGGGCCTTCATGTCGACGACGGCGCGGAGGCTGCGGCCGATGAGGCGGGATATCTCGTGCGTGCGCCCCCCGATCTTGCCCTTGACGCTCTCGCGGTCGTTGCGGGAGTTCGTGGCGCGCGGCAGCATGGCGTATTCGGCGGTGACCCAGCCCTTGCCCTTGCCGGCGAGCCAGCGCGGCACGCCGTTCGTGAACGACGCCGTGCAGAGCACGCGAGTGTTGCCGAAGCTGACGAGGGCGCTGCCCTCCGCCTGCGGGCTCCAGCCGAGCTCGATGGTGACCTCGCGGAGCTGGTCTGTCTGTCGGCCGTCGGCGCGTTCTGTCATGCGGAGTTCTCCTTGGTTCGGTTCGCCCGGAATCCCGGGGGAAGATCGATCGTTCCGGTCTCGAGGTGGCTCACCGTCGAGACCTCGGGGCCGAGGAAACGCTTGGCGAGTCGGATGAAGCCCGCCTGGTCGGCACCGGTGGCCTGGAAGTCGTAGAGGGGCGCAGCGCCATCGCGCCGGTCGAGGTCGTGGGCCACCAGCGTCGAGTAGACGTCGTTGGCGGTCTCTTCGGCGCTCGAGACCAGGGTCACATCGGGGCCCATGACGTACTGGATGGCTGCCGACATCAGCGGGTAGTGCGTGCAGCCGAGCACGAGGGTGTCGACGCGGGCGTCGCGGAGCGAGGCGAGGTACTCCTCGGCGACCGCGCGCAGCTCGGCGCTGGAGGTGTCTCCCGCCTCGACGAACTCGACGAATCGCGGGCAGGCCTGCGTGAAGAGAGCGAGGTCGGGGGCCGCCGCGAAAGCGTCTTCGTAGGCCCGCGAGTCGATTGTGCCGGAGGTGCCGATCACGCCGACTCTTCGGGTGCGCGTCTGCTTCATCGCGGCGCGCACGGCCGGCTGGATCACCTCGACGACGGGGATGCCGTGCGGGCCGGTGTAGCGCTCGCGAGCATCTCGGAGCACGGCCGCGGAGGCCGTGTTGCAGGCGATGACCAGCAGCTTGACGCCCTGGGCCACGAGGTCGTCCATGACGGCGAGCGCGTACTCGCGTACCTGGGCGATCGGCTTAGGGCCGTAGGGCATGTGCTCCGTGTCGCCGACGTAGCGGATCGACTCCCGCGGCAGCTGGTCGATGATCGCCCGGGAGACGGTCAGGCCGCCGACGCCCGAGTCGAAGACTCCGATGGGTGCGTCCGTCACGATGGTCGAGTCTACCGGTCGGGCCGCTACCGAATTGGAAGGAGATCCGCGCGCTCGAGCCCGCGCGATCGGCATGACTTCGTCGGCGTCCGCGGGTTTTTCCTTCGAATTTGCAAGAAGCCCGCGGCACGATGGCGGGGCCTAGGCTGGCTGCGTGACCAGTGCACTCCTGACCGACCGGTACGAACTCACCATGCTCGACGCGGGCCTCCGCGACGGCACCGCCCTTCGCGAGAGCGTGTTCGAGGTGTTCACCCGGCGCCTCCCGCCGGGCCGCCGCTACGGCGTCGTCGCCGGCACCGGCCGGTTCTTAGAAGAGCTCCGGCGCTTCCGCTTCGGCGAACCGGAGCTCGAGTGGCTGCGCGAGCAGAACGTCGTGGGCGCCCCCACGATCGACTGGCTCGCCGACTACCGGTTCACCGGCAACATCTGGGGCTACCGCGAGGGCGAACTCTTCTTCCCGAACTCGCCCCTGCTCATCATCGAGTCGACATTCGCCGAGGCGGTCCTCCTCGAGACGCTCGCGCTGAGCGTCTTCAACTACGATTCCGCCGTCGCCAGCGCTGCGGCGCGCATGGTCGCGGCGGCAGACGGGCGACCCCTCGCCGAGATGGGTTCGCGGCGCACCGGAGAGTGGAGCGCTGTCGCGGCGGCACGTGCCGCGTTCATCGCCGGCTTCGGAGCAACGAGCAACCTCGAGGCCGGTCGCACCTGGGGAGTCCCGACGATGGGCACGGCCGCCCACGCCTTCACGCTCCTCTACGACACCGAAGAGGCCGCCTTCACCGCGCAGGTCGACGCCCTCGGCCCGGCGACGACGCTTCTCGTCGATACCTACGACATCGAGGCTGCGGTCGAGACGGCCGTGCGGGTGGCCGGGCCGGAGCTCGGCTCCGTTCGCATCGACTCGGGCGACCTCCCCCAGCTCGTCGCGCAGGTGCGGCGCCAGCTCGACACGCTCGGTGCCACCGGCACGAACATCACCGTCACTAACGACCTCGACGAGTTCACGATCGCGGCGCTGCGGGCAGCCCCCGTCGACAGCTACGGTGTCGGCACCAGCGTCGTCACGGGCTCGGGCCACCCGGCCGCCTCCATGGTCTTCAAGCTGGTGGCGCACCGCGACGACTGCGGCGAGTGGGTATCGGTCGGCAAGAAATCCGCCGAGAAGGCCACCGTCGGCGGTCGCAAGTTCGCCGTCCGGGCCCGGCGCAAGGGAATCGCGTCCGAAGAGATCGTCCGGGTTGGCTCGACTGAAGTCGGCCCCTCCGAACGGACGCTGCTGGTGCCGCTAGTAACGGACGGCATGATCGACGAGCGCTGGACCGGCCCCGAGGGCGTCCTCCGTGCCCGAGCGCACCGCGAAGCCGCCGTGGGCGAGCTGCCGCAGGCGGCATTCAGCCTGGGTCGCGGCGAGCCAGTCATCCCAACCCGTTACGAGTGAGCGGGGCCGGACGGGCCGAGACCCCGGGCCCGTCAGCAGAGAGTCGAGCCGAGAAGGCCTCTACTCGGACTTCATCTTTTCGTAGATCGCCTTGCACGTCGGGCAGACCGGGAACTTCTCCGGGTCGCGACCCGGAGTCCACTTCTTGCCGCAGAGCGCCTTGACGGCCTTGCCCGACAGCGCCGACTCCATGATCTTGTTCTTCGGCACGTAGTGCGAGAAACGTTCGTGGTCGCCCGGCTCGATGGCCTCCTCGTTGAGGAGTTTCTCCAACTCGCGGTCGAGAACGTCTGTTCCGCCGCCGGTGATTTCGCTTCCGCTACCCGTGTCGCTCATGCCGACCATCGTACGCCGCCCGCCGCGTCCTCTGAAGGGCGACCCGAAGGATCCTGCGCCCCGGCACCCGGCGCGGGTCAGCTCCGCAGCGCGAACGCCAGCAGCTCGGGGGCTCGGCGTGAGAACACCCACGACCCGATGGCGACTCCCGCCACCAGCACGACGACTCCGGTGCCGAGGCCCGTCCCGAGAGCGGCCGACGCCAGGTCGCTGCGCCCGTCGAGCGTTGCGACGATCGCCATCACACCGGTCGGCACGCTGAGGAGGACAGCCCCGCCGACGAGCAGCGATTGCGACCAGCCGGCCGCCGAGCTCGTCGACTGGGGTTGCTGGAACGGATCGTCACCGGGGCGGACGGCCGCGTAGGGCAAGGCCGCCGACAGGATGCTCGACAGGCCGAGGCCGCAGAAGAGCAATGAGACGCAGATGCCCAGCTCAGGGCCGTAGGCGGTGTAGTCGCCCCGCAGGGCCACGGCTACCAGCGAGCCAACAAGGGCCAGAGGGATGCCGATGACGAGGGCGGGGGTCAGCCGTCCGAGGCGATCGGGGAGCCCGCGCGTATTCGCCGAGATGTGCATCCAGAGGGCCGTGTTGTCGTAGGCCACGTCGTTGTGGGGCAGGAAGCCGAGCAGCAGGCACATGACCGGCACGGGGATGAGAGCGAGCAGACGCCAGTCGATGCCCGCGATTCCGAGAGGCACGATGAGCACCGGGAGGAACGGGAGGATCACGAGCGACCAGCGGTATCGGGCGTCGCGCACCCAGTACGTCAGGCTGCGCGCGGCGATGGCACCGCCGGGTGTTCCCCGAGTGAAATCGAACCAGCCGAGGCTCACTCGCTCGGCCTCGAGAGTGGGCGCCGGCGGGCGGTGCAGGGCGCGCTCCACCAGCATCCGCCAGACCCACCACAGCACGGCGAGCGTGAGCAGGGCAACGACGACGTCGGCGACCACGCGACCGGTGCTGCCGGTGGCGGCGTGGCCGGGGAGGGCAACCGCGGCACCGAAGGGCGTCGCGGCGAGGAGAGACGCGACGGTGCCGGATCCTCGGTATCCGCCCGGAAGCACGACGCGGATGAGGTCGATCACGAGAGGCACCAGCACGAGGGCGACGACCACGCCTCCGACCGCGAGGAGGTCGCGAGCACGGCGCCCGGTGATCATCGTGTTGATCGTCGAGGCGACCAGCGCGAGGAGGAGTGCCGTGAGCCCCGCGAGAACGGCGGACACGACGGCCAGAGCGGCGATGCCCGACCCTTCGCCGAACGACCGGACGTAGCCGGCGCCGAGGATCAGCAGCGACAGCGTCGGCAACCCGATGGCCCCGGCGAGAGCGAGACCGCCGGCCGCGGCGTCGGTGCCGATCGGGTAGCCGTACAGGCGACGCGGGTCTCCCCACGGTGGGCGTGACGAGGCGAACGGTGCGACGAGGAACGCCACCAGCAGAAGGGCGCCCCCTCCGACGACGAGCGCCTGGACCTCGGGCAGAGGGTCGAAACGAAGACGGCTAGTCAGCGTCGCGACCGCGATCGAGGCCGCGAGCACGATGACAACTCGCACGACCGTGGCGAAGGCCGGACGCAGGCCGAAGCGCACGAGGTTCGCGATCGAGAGCAGCCTCAGTCGGAGAAGCTGTGCAACCATTCCATCCCCTCCGTCGCTGCTCCCCCGCCGGCCAATTCGACGAACCGCTCCTGCAGCGAGCGACCCGCCCGCACGTCGTGGACCGTTCCCTGGGCCAGGACGTGCCCGTCGACGATCACGGCGACGCTGTCGCAGATGCGTTCGACGAGATCCATGCTGTGGCTCGACAGCAGCACGGTGCCGCCGCCGCGCACGTAGCGCTGGAGGATCTCGGTCACGGTCGCGGCCGAAACGGGGTCGACGGACTCGAACGGCTCGTCCAGGATCAGCAGTCGGGGCGAGTGGATGATCGCGGCCGCGAGTGCGACCTTCTTCGTCATGCCGACCGAGTAGTCCATGACGAGGCGTCCGAGGGCGTCCTGCAGGCCGAATGCCTCGGCGAGGTCGGCGGTCCGCTTGCGAGCGGTGGCACCGTCGAGGCCCCGGAGCGTGCCGGCGTAGTAGAGGAATTGCGCCCCCGTGAGCCGATCGAACAGCCGCAGCCGGTCGGGCAGCACGCCGAGCGATCTCTTGGCCTTCGATGACTCCTTGGCGCTCCAGACGTCGTCGCCGAGGATCGTCACGGTTCCTTCGTCGGGGCGGAGCAGCCCGGTCGCTATCGACAGGGTGGTGGTCTTGCCTGCGCCGTTCGGCCCGACGATTCCGTAGAACGAGCCCGCGTGCACGTCGAGGTCGATGTTCTCGACGGCCGTCGTCGCGCCGTAGCGCTTCACCAGGCCCTTGATCGAGAGCACGACGGGCGCGCTCTCGCGAGCGGCATCGGCTGAAGGATCCGACTCGGGCAGCGGGGTCTCGTCGACCTCCGTCTCGGGATCGTCTTCGGCGATCGGGGCAACGGTCGCGTCCGCCTCGGGCTCGGCGTCTCGAGCGGGCTCGGCTTCGGGAGCGGGCTCCGCCTCGGGAGCTTCGTCCGGCTCCGGCTCGACCTGGAGTTCTGCGGGTGCCTCCGGCTCTGCGGGTACCTCCGGCTCTAAGGACGCGATCACGACAGGCGCTTCCGCCGACGGCGACGGCGAGGGCGAGGGCGACGTGCGCCTTCGCGTCGCGGCGGATGCGCGCGGTGCGCGGGCCGGCGTCACACGGACGACCGGCTCGGCCTCGTCGGCGAACGAGTCGGAATCGGCGACGGCTTCGCTCTCGTCGGCTGCAGCCTTGGCCGCCTCGGCCTTCACCTTCGCCGCCGCTTCTTTCGCCGCGGTCGCCTTGGCTGCGGCCGTCTTGGAGGCGGCCGTCGTGCGCGACGCCCCCGCCGGCTTCGAGGCAGTGGTCTTCGCACCAGTCGTCTTCGCGGCAGCCGCCGGGCGGGCGGTCGCGGGCGTCCGTTTCGGCGTGGGCTTGCGAGCGCCCGGGGTCGCCGGGGTCCGCTTCGCAGCCGGTGTGCGCGTCACCGGAACCGCCTTGTCGGCGGGTGCCCCGCCGGTCTCGATCTGGTCGCCCTGCCCGTGTGCGACCCCGCCGTCTGCGCCTTCCGTGTTGCTCACGGTGTCCCCCAATGCACGAGTGGTCGTCGTCCTTCTTCCCGGACGCTCAACCGTAGCAACCGGTCGAGGATCCCGGTCCCCGCCTCCCCGAGGCGAGTCGCCGACGTCACGAATAGGCGACAAACACCTGACAATCCGTCCCCCTATCACGCTTTGCCGGTACTCTCAGATTGCACATCGCTGTGCCGCAGACGACAAACCCCAGGTGTGACGACGACGAACAGTCGGTAACGCACGGGCTGCTCTCGCCCCGGGCGAAGCGCCCGGCCGGGTTCGAACCAGAGGAGACACGCATGAGCACGCAGATCGTTATTTTGGCAGCAGGTATGGGCACGCGCCTCGGCCGCTCCCTTCCGAAGTGCCTCACCGAGCTGGCCGACGGCCGCACCATCATGCAGCAGCAGATGGAAAACATCCGCAGCGCCTTCGGTGCCGACGTGAAGATCACCGTCGTCGTCGGGTACAAGTACGAGCACATCGTCGAGGCCTTCCCGACCGCGAGCTTCGTCTACAACGAGCAGTACGACCAGACCAACACCTCGAAGAGCCTGCTTCGCGCCCTCAAGGCGACCGGGTCGTCGAGTGTGCTCTGGATGAACGGCGACGTCGTCTTCGACCCCGCAGCCCTCACCCGCGCCGTGCCGTACATCTCGTCCGACCAGTCGTTCGTCTCGGTCAACACCTCGAGCGTCTCCGACGAAGAGGTCAAATACACCACCGACGCCGAGGGCTTCATCGACGAGCTCTCCAAGCAGGTCAAGCACGGTCTCGGGGAGGCCGTCGGTATCAACTTCGTCTCGAAGGCCGACAAGGCCGACCTGATTCGCCAGCTCGGTCGCGTCGACAGCCAAGACTATTTCGAGCGCGGCATCGAGCTGGGCATCGAACAGAATGCCCTACGCTTCGTACCGGTGGACATCTCCGACCTCTACGCCGTCGAGGTCGACTTCGCGGAAGACCTCGAGCGCGCCAACCTGTTCGTCTGACGCGTTCGGCGGGGTGTCCTGACGACATAGGACTCCCGTGACGACTTTCCCTCCCTCTTCGAGCACGATCGCCCCGCCCCGAGCGACCGGTCTCGCGCGCTACCGGCAGGTGCTCTGGCTGCTGACGTCGCGCGATCTCAAGGTCCGTTACTCGACGAGTGCGCTCGGCTACCTGTGGTCGATCCTCGACCCGCTGCTGATGAGCGCGATTTACTTCTTCGTCTTCACGGTCGTCTTCAAGCGCGACGTCGGCGAAGAGCCGTACATCGTCTTCCTGCTCAGCGGCCTCCTCGCCTGGCAGTGGTTCACCGGTGGGGTGTCGGATGCCACGAAGGCGTTCACCTCCGACGCGAAGCTGGTCCGGTCGACGAAGATCCCCCGCACCATCTGGGTCAACCGGATCGTGGCCTCCAAAGGCATCGAATTCCTGTTCAGCCTCCCCGTGCTAGCGATCTTCGCTCTGATCACCCGGGCCCCGCTGCACTGGGAGGTGGTGTTCTTCCCGCTGGCGATCATCCTGCAGGCCATCCTCGTCACTGGCCTCGGCCTCATCATCGCGCCGCTCGTCGTCTTCTTCCGCGACCTCGAGCGCGCCGTCAAGCTCATCCTGCGCTTCCTCTTCTACGCGTCGCCCATCATCTACGGCACGAAGAACCTCCCCGAGTCCTTTCACGTGGTCGCGGCGTTCAACCCCCTCAGCGGCATCTTCGGGCTCTACCGATCGGCATTCTTCCCCGATCAGCTCCGACCGCTGGAGGTCGTCGTCGCCGCCCTCATGTCGGTGGTGATTCTGTTCGTCGGGATCCTCGTCTTCCGCGCCTCGGAGCGCGCCGTCTTGAAGGAGATCTGATGGGCGAGAACCATCCCGTCATCCGGGTCTCGGGCGCCGGCATCCGGTACCGCCGCAATCGTCGCGCCCGTCGGTCGTTCAAAGACCTCTTCGCCGACAGCAGCCGTCGCACCAGACCGGGCGAGTTCTGGGCCCTCCGCGACGTCTCGTTCGAGGTACAGCCCGGCGAGTCGATCGGGGTCGTCGGCCGAAACGGCCAGGGCAAGTCGACCCTGCTGAAACTCGTGGCCGAGGTCGTTCTGCCCGATGAGGGACGCGTGTCGGTCGAGAAGGGCGTCGCGCCGCTCATCGAGATCACCGGCGGCTTCGTGGGCGACCTCAGCGTGCGCGACAACGTCTACCTGACCGCGGGCCTCCACGGTATGCGACGGGCCGAGATCGACGAAGCCTTCGATGAGATCATCGACTTCGCCGAGATCGCCGATTTCGTCGACACGCCCTACAAGCACCTGTCGAGCGGCATGAAGGTGCGAATCGCCTTCTCGGTGATCTCGCGCCTCGAAGAGCCCATCATTCTGGTCGACGAGGTGCTCGCGGTCGGCGACCGAGCGTTCCGGGAGAAGTGCTACCGCCGCATCGAAGAGATGCTCAGCGCGGGTCGCACGCTGTTCTTCGTCTCGCACAACGAGAAAGACCTCCGGCGCTTCTGCACCCGCGGTCTCTATCTCAACAAGGGGGCGCTGGTGTTCGACGGCCCGATCACCGAGGCGCTGGCGAGGTACAACGCCGATCTGGCTCCCAAGACCAAGGCGTAATGTCACGAGGATGCGACGATCCAAGAAAGCAGCCCTCGAGAAGGCCGAACTCGACCGAGCCTCTCTCGAGAAGGTCGATCAGGCCGATTCCCGTTCTTCGGCGGTCGACGAGACCTGGGCCGTTCCGATCCAGGGTCAAGAACTGCGCGAGGTCGGTCGTGAGTTGACGCGCGATACCGACAGCCCCAAATGGCAGCGCACTCTGAACCGGGTCCTGACGGTTCAGCACCCGGTCGTCGTCAGTCACGTGCGCCAGCTTCGACGCCGTCACCCGAATCACACCCCGGCGCAGATCCTCCGCACTCTCGAGCGCGAATACCTCGCCGCCGTGACGACGGGTGGGGCCGCGGTGGGAGCGAGCGCCGTCATCCCCGGCATCGGCATTCCGCTCTCCCTCGCCCTCTCCGGGGCCGAGACGGCCTACTTCCTCGAGGCCAGCGCCCTCTATGCCCAGTCGGTGACCGAGGTGCACGGTGTCGCCGTGACCGACCCCGAACGTGCTCGCACCATCGTCATGGCGATGATGCTCGGCGGGCCGGGCGCAGACCTGGTCAAGCAGCTCGCGGGCGAGGCCATCGGCTCGGGCCCCGCGCGATCGGCGTTCTGGGGCGACCTCGTCGCCGAGCGTCTTCCGAAGGCGTCGCTCTCCGGTCTCTCCGGGCTCGTGCGCAAAGAGTTCACTAAGCGCTTCCTCCGCTCGCAGTCGACGTCGATCATCGGGCGCGCGATTCCGTTCGGCATCGGTGCCGTGATCGGT
Organism: Frondihabitans sp. 4ASC-45; assembly: GCF_049472575.1. Lineage (NCBI taxonomy): Bacteria > Bacillati > Actinomycetota > Actinomycetes > Micrococcales > Microbacteriaceae > Frondihabitans > Frondihabitans sp. 4ASC-45. Next base: position 132,349 of record NZ_JBCEBN010000003.1, read on the forward strand.
GGCGTGGGCAATCACACGCTCGGTCGCCGGGTCGTCACGAGCTCCCGTACCGCCTTCGGGCCGCCGCCCGCGTCGTTTCCGGTCGAATTAGGATCCTGACCGCCGTCTGCAGTTCCCCGGCACACGGGGTCGTCTGCGCCTCCACAGACCCCCGCCCCTCGGGGTTATCCCCAGCAATTGCGCCCTCCACAGGGGTGCCGGGCCATTCGTCGTAGGCCCCTTTTAGGGTCGTCCCATGAGAAGCCACGCCCCTGCCTACCCCGTCCCGTTCTGGATCGACCGCGACGATGCTCCGCACGTCATCCGCCTCGTCAATATGAGTGACGAGAGGGTCATCAACCTCCGAGCGACCCTGCTCGGGTCGGGCCACCTGGTCCCGCTCGAACCACTGACCCTCGAGCCGGGCAGAAGCGCCCGACTCACCCTCATCGGGGTGGAGAGCACCGACTCGATCGTCGTCGTGCGCTGATTCCGCCCCGATGGCGAGGAGTACCTCTGGCGCATTAGCTTCTGAGGCCGGTGGCGTCGCCGCCGGGTCGCTCCGTCAGTTGGGCTGGCGCCCGGCTCGACGGCGCTGCTCGGCGACATAGTCGGCGGCGCTGAACGCCTCCAGAAGCGCCGGGAGGTGATCTGCGGTGAGTCCGGCGACGAGCTGTGCCGGGTCGATGTCGAGAACTGCCGAGATGCGCACGAGCGTGTGCAGCACGGGGTTGCCGATGCCGCGCTCGATCTTGCCGTAGTTCGAGACGTTCATGCCCGCCAGGTGAGCGACCTCGTCTTGGCTGAGGGCCAGCCGTAGTCGTTCCGCCTTGATCCGTTCGCCGACGAGGCGTGACGCTTCAGAACTGGGAGCAGGCATACCCTACGAATACGGCACCCACGTCAGCATGTCCAGACTATATAAAGAGGCACTCTTTATGCCTCATTTGTATATGCCTTATTCGTGACTAGTCGCGGTGAGAGTCGTCGCCGTCATCTGGCCCCGCCTCAGAAGCGTCACCCGACGGTGACGCCTCCGGGCGCGGGCTCTGTGCCGCGAACTCGTGCCACCGGCTCTCGAGAAGCGCGACGGCCGACTCGAATCGGCGGGTCGCCACCCCCGGAGTCGTGTCGCCGAAGTGGTGTTCGGCCCAGAAGTCGAGGCGCTCCCGCGCGTCGGAGTCGAGAAGCACCCGGTCGACCAATCGAACGATGTCGCTAGCCTGATCGGCCGTCACCCACTCGGCCGACCCGAGGTAACCCCCCTCGTCGACCTCGGCCTCGGGTGAGACCGGTCGTGCAATAAGCAACGGTCGACCTGTGGCCAGCCGGTCGTAGACCATCGCCGAGATGTCGGTGATCGCGACATCGGCCGCAGCGAGCTGCCAGCCGAGGTCGGGTCCGTCGTCGAAAAGGTGACCAGCAGTGGGATCCTTGCGGTTCGCCTCCTCGATCAGACGCTTGATGCCCTCGTGAGCCGCGCGATAGTCGGGGTCGCGCACCCCGCTGCGCGGATGCGGCCGATAGACGACCCGGTGCCGGCCGGTCGCCAGCAGCGCCGGCACGAGCGCCGAGTGCGACGCGATCGACCCGTACGCGGCGGCGGGGCGGTCGCCCTCCCAGGTCGGAGCGTAGAGGACGACGATGCGGCCGTCGGGCGTATAGGGCAGTGCGCCAGCGAAGTGGTCCGCCTGGGGGCGCCCGATCAGAATGGCCCGACGGTCGAGGTCGTAGTCCCAGAGCTTCGCGCCGAGCCGCTGCAATGCCGCCTTGCCTGCGACGAACGCGTAGTCGTACGTCTTGAACTGGTTCGTCGTCATGTACATCTTGTCGCTCTCGCCATGATTGACGAAGACGTGCCACATGCGCCCGTATCGCATCATCTGGAAGTTGCGAGAGTTCTGGTTGACGTACAGGGTCATCGCGATCGGCTGCGATTCGACGAAGGCCTCCAGGTCGGCGACCTGGCGCGCATAGGCCACCGGAACCGGCGACTCGTCCAGCAGCGCCAGCATCGTCGCGGGGCTTCGCACGACGATCGCAACCGGGGTCGTCTTGTTGAGATGCGCCAAAGGCGCGTACCACTGCCGAATTTGATAGAGATTCACCGGCCCGTCGGCGAAATAGACCGCGACGCGCACGACACCCGGCCGAGGCGCTGCCAGGGTCAGGTCGCGTTTCGCCAGCTGCTTGCGCGTGCGACGGGCGCGCACCGAGCGTTTGACCAGCCCGAGGGCGAGACCGAGATCTCGAACGATCGGCATCAGGCTCCTTCGAAGTGGTTGACGGCGGTGGCGGCACCGGCGACGGGTCTGGTGGCCCGACCGATTCCGCTCTCTCTCAGCATTGCAGAACCCGCCTTAGAGAATCGGAGCGCGCCCGGCGCGGGTCATCCGGATGACCGTCCGCCAGCCCATCGACCGGCGCCCCCCGGGAGCCGAAGACCACCCCTCTCGGAATCCAGCGAGCCAGGGGCGCATGCGGTCGGGTCGACGACCCCACCGCACCAGGGTCACCAGAGTCCAAGATCCGACGTAGACCGGCACGAGAGGCCACGGCAGATTGCGCTTGGCCAACCACACGCGATTGCGGGCGTTGAGCCGGTAGTACTGGCTGTGACGCGCCGGGTCGATGGCGGGATGGTGAGCCACTAGGTCGCCCGCGTACCAGACGCGCAGGCCCTGCGCCCAGACCCGCCAGGCCAGCTCGATGCCCTCGTGGGCGTAGAAGTAGGGCTCTCCCCAGCCGCCGCACGCGTCGAACGCGCTCCGACGTAGGAGGGTCGCGCCCTCCCACACCGAGAAGACGTCACTCGAGTCGGTGGCCGGCCCCTTCTTCAGACGAGGGATCCATCGGCGCGGGTCTCCGACACCGCGCGGGTCGGTCACGCGCGGCTGAAGCAGGCCGATGTCACCCGCTGTCTCGACGAGGGCGATCGCGTCGGCCAGGAAGGTGTCGGAGGCGAGGGCGGCGTCGTCGTCGAGAAAGAACACGTAGTCACCCGAGACAGCCTCCGCCCCCCGGTTGCGCCCGGCTGAGATTCCGACGTTCTCAGGGAGCACGAGCGATCGGACGCCGCCCGGAAGCGTGCCGGGATCAGCCCCGTTGCCCACGCAGACGATGTCGAGCTCGACGTCGATCTGCCGCAGGACCGACTGGAGCCCGGCCCGCAGGTCGTCCGGTCGACGCCCCTGGGTCAGGCTGACGACGCCCACCGTCGGCCGGACAGGCGGCGAAACGCTCAGGATCGCACCCGCTTCGACGACATGATGGCCACGAAGTGCCCGACGAGGGCGAGCAGCGACAGCGGCGTGAGGATCTGGAGGAGAAGACGGTCGGCGTGCATCTGACCGACGAAGATGCCGACGATCGACACCACGAAGATGATCATCGTGAGCTCGACCGAGTGATACAGCCGATGGAACGGCACGAAGCGGGCAGCTCGCCGCAGCCGCGCCAGAAGGCGACCGCTCGGCACGGTCACTCCCCCGCGCTTGTCTTCGAGCTTGTCGAGACCGGCGTTCGCCCGGGCGACGTGCACCATGTCGTTCAACGCCTTGTTCAAGACGATGATCAGCGCCAACGTCAACCCGAGGGTGGTCCAGAGGAAGTCGGCCGGGGCCTGGAACGGGAATCCCGCCGCCCGGAACCCCAGCATGACCGGAATGAGCGCCTCGGTCGTGTAGTGCCCGACCTTGTCGAGGAACACCCCGGCCGGCGACGACGTGCCGCGCCAGCGGGCCACCTCTCCATCGCAGCAGTCGATCAGCATCTGCACCTGCCCGAGTACGAGAGCGAGCAACGGCCCGGCAATACCGGGAATCAGCAGCGAGAAGGCGGTCGCCCACCCGGCGAGAATCATCAGCCCGGTGACACCGTTGGCCGAGATGCTCGTGCGCAGCAGCACCCAGGTCAGGTACGGCGAGATGTCACGCAGGTAGAGCGAGGCGGTCCAGTGCTCGGCATTGGCCCGGCTCCGCACCTCCGGTGGTTGCGCGACGCGCTTGAGCTCGGCGATCGACGAGGGTCTCGATCCGGGCGAAGGCGACATTCTTACCTTCCGACGTGGGCGGTGATGTTCTTGGTCAGCGAGAGGAACCCGGCGACAAAGCCGAGCCCCCAACCGAAATGGATGCAGGGCAACACTACGAGAAACCACAGTCTCGTCCGTGCGTCTTCCTCGCGGGCGGCCGTCAGAGTGGCCACGACGACGAACACGAGATAGACGGCCGGAACGGCGAAGCCGACGAGCAACCACCCCGCCCAGGATCCGAGGACGGCGCCGATGATGCCGACGATGCCGACCAGTGCACCGACACCCACCCCGAGCACCATCGCGGGCGGTACGAGGTAGCGGAGCGAGTTGGCGAGCTTGAATCGGCGCACGAGCTCACCGCGCCAAATACCCGTGGCGACGAACTGGCGGACGAGCTTGCCGAGACTCGGCCGGGGCCGATACGTCACGGTCAGGGCGGGGGTGAACCACACGGTGCCGCCCGACGCGCGGAGGCGCCGATTCAGCTCCCAGTCTTGACCGCGCTTGATGTCTTCGTCGAACAGGCCGACCTCGATCAGGCGACTGCGTCGGAAGACACCCAGGTAGGCCGTCTCGGCCGGGCCCTCCTTGCCTCCCACGTGATGCGGAGTGCCACCGAGACCGACGCGGCTACCGTAGGCGCGCGCAACGGCCTTCTCGAAGGGGGTGCGCCCCTCCGCGTGCATGATGCCGCCCACGTTGTCGGCCCCGCTGCGGAGAAGGGTCTCGACGGCCAGCCGCGTGTAGTCGGTGGGGAGCACGGAGTGCGCATCGACGCGGACGGTCACGGGGAACCTCGAGGCGAGGATCGCGACGTTCAGGCCCGCGGGAGTCGAGCCGATCGGATTCGGGACCGATCGGATCCTCGGGTCGGCCTGAGCCAGTCGCGCGACGACCTCGTTCGTGCCGTCGACGCTCGGCCCGAGGGCGAGGAGCACCTCGAAGGGGCCCTCGTGATCCTGGGCGATGAGCGACGCCACCGCCGACTCGATCTCGTGCACCTCGTTCAAGACGGGCATCACATATGAGACGCCGACGGTGCGACTGTCGACCGAGTCGCCGCCGAGGGCATCGTCACGATCGTGGGTGCTCATGTCGTCCTGGCATGGGTTTGACGGTCGGCCGGGCGCCGTCCGGGGAAATCCGGACGAGCTTACCAGGGCGTCTCCGTCCGGTTGCCGGGCGTCATCCCTTGAGCGTGCCGAGGGTCACCGTCAGCGACTTGGTGCTGCCATCGCGGATGTACGTCAGCGAGGCCGTTGAACCGCCCGCGAGAACGCGCACCTGGGCCGAGAGATCGGTGCCGCTGGTCACCTGAATGCCGTCGAACTTCGTGACGACGTCGCCGGCACGGAGGCCCGCCTTCTGAGCGGCGCCACCCGAGGTCAGGGTCTTGATGAGGGCACCGGTCTGCGTCGCCGACGTGTCGCTCGTCGCGTCGTCGACGGAAGCCCCGAGAAGGCCGTGCGTCGCCGATCCGGTGTCTTTGATGTCGTTCGCCACGCGCTCGACGAGCTTCGACGGGATCGAGAACCCGACCCCGATGCTGCCAGCGGCACTGCTCGACGACGACGATCCGCCGGCGCTGGCGATAGCCACGTTGATGCCGATGAGCTTGCCGTCGGTGTCGAGCAGGGCACCGCCCGAGTTGCCCGGGTTGATGCTCGCGTCGGTCTGGATCACGGGGAGTGCGATGGTCGATGTCGTCGAACCGGAACTGCCCTGGCCGTTGTCGAAGCTGAACGGGCCCTGGCCGTTGTTGTCTTGCGAGCCGCCCGAGGTGTCGCCGCCCGTGTCGGGGACGGCCGACGAGGCGACCGTGATGCTGCGGTTGAGGGTCGACACGATGCCGTCGGTGACGGTGTTCGAGAGCCCGAGGGGGGCGCCGATCGCCACGGTCGTGTCGCCGACATTGAGTTTGGACGAGTCGGCGAACGTGATGGGAGTGAGGCCGGTCGCGTCGATCTTGATGACCGCCAGATCGACGAGAGGATCCGTACCGATCACCTTGGCGGAGTACACCCGGCCACCCGAGGTCGTCACCGACACGGTTCCGGTCGAGCTCGCTCCGTCGAGGGTCACCACGTGGGTGTTCGTGACGATGTAGCCGTCGCTCGTGAGGATGACGCCCGAACCCGTGCCACCCGAAGAGCCCGACGTCACGCCGATGGTGACGACCGACGGGGTCGCCTTCGCCGCCACCGCGGTGATCAGCGACGCGTCTTTGTAGTGGCCGATCGAGAGGGTATCGCTCGTTCCGCCGGTGGCCGCAGTCGCACCACGACCGAGAAGGGCATAGCCCCCGGTGGCAACGAGAGCGCCGATGACGGCGGCCACCGCGGCGACCGCGACGAAGCCGCCCAGGCCGCTTCGCTTGCGCCGAGAGGAGGCGGGGCGCTGCCAGACATCGTCGGAACCTGCTTCGGCGGCCGGCTCGGGCGCGCCGTTCTCTCGGAGCGTGCCGAAGGCCGAGGAGTGAGCTCCCGCGTACGGGGCGTGCGACAGCGACGGCGGCGCCTGGTGCACACCGGAGGTCGGCGCGGGTGCGGGACGTGTGTCGGCCAGAGAAGAGGGGGTCTCACCGGGGAGAGCCGGTGCGCCGACCGGGGCCTGCCACGGCGAGCGCTGCTCGGGGACGACGGGTGAGGTCGTGTCGGCGAGGGGCTCCGTCGGGTTCGTCTCAGACGAACCCGGGTTGTCGGAAGGGCCGGCGTTCTCGGATGAACGGTCGTTCTCGGAAGAGCTGTCGCTGCCGGGGAACTGACTCATGCGCGGAGGGATCCTTTCGTGTCTCGACGGCCCTGCCGGCGATCCTCCTGGACCTCCGACACACCGCGAGCGAACTGATTTCACATCATAGGCTGGCTCTGTAAGGGTCAGCCGAGAACGCCGACCCCGGCCACGAGCGCTTCCGCTCCGAGACCTGACGAGGATGCCATGACGACACCGGCCCCCTGGGAACGCGCCGCTCGCGGCGCCATGCTCCTCGACAGTCACGGGCACCTCGCGCCCACGATCTTCGCCGAGATGTCCGCCCTCGCCGCGGCGACCGGCGCGATCAACCTCGGTCAGGGCTTCCCCGACGAAGACGGGCCCGAGGAGGTTCTCGAGGCGGCCCGCCGAGCCATCACCGACGGCGTGAACCAGTACCCGCCCGGGCGTGGCATGCCAGTGCTCCTCGAGGCCGTCGCCTCGCACCAGAAGCGCTTCTACGGCCTCGATGTCGACCCCGTCACCGAGGTACTCGTGACCGCCGGTGCGACCGAGGCCCTGGCGGCGACGCTCCTCGCTTTCGTCGAGCCGGGCGACGAGGTCGTGACCCTCGAACCCTTCTACGACTCGTATGGCGCCGTCATCGGGCTCGCCGGTGGCGACCACCGCACTGTCGCCCTTCGCGGCCGCGACTTCGAGGTCGACGAAGACGAACTGCGTCGAACCATTACGGACCGCACCCGGATCATCCTGCTCAACGACCCGCACAACCCGACCGGCAGCGTCCTCAGCGAGACGACCAAGCGTCTGCTCGTCGAGCTGGCCCACCAGCACGATGCCCTCCTCGTCTCCGACGAGGTCTACGAGCACCTGCTGTTCGACGGCGCCGAACACCGCCCGATCGCGACCCTGCCCGGAGCGGCCGAACGCACCGTCACGATCTCGAGCGGCGGGAAGACGTTCTCCACCACCGGCTGGAAGATCGGGTGGCTCACGGCCCCGGCCGAGATCGTGACCCGGATCCTTGCGGTCAAGCAGTTTTTGACATTCGTGAACGGGGCCCCGTTCCAGCCCGCCATCGCCGTCGGCCTCGGCCTGCCCGACACCTACTTCAGCGGAATCGCCGCCACACTGCAGCGCAAACGCGATCTGCTCCGGACGGGGCTCGAGGCGGCCGGCCTGCCGACCTCGACGCCGCGCGGCTCGTACTTCGTGGTCGCCGACGCCGCGGGGCTCGGTTTCGACGATGCTGTCGACCTCTGCCGCCGTCTCCCGTCGCTGGCCGGGGTGGTCGGCGTGCCGATCTCGGCGTTCTGCCACGCCGATCTCGCCGAGGAGTACTCGTCGCTGGTGCGGTTCGCGTTCTGCAAGAGGTTCGAGGTGCTCGAGGAGGCCGTCGGGCGGCTGTCGCGTCTCGGCGCTTAGTCCGCTGGCCGCTCGCCGGTCGCCGCTCGCGGCACGCCGCTAATTTGAGAGCGATCCGCCGCTGCATTCCCACCCGTTACTGCCGTGCGGGGGTGTCTGCTCCGGATCGCTCGCAGAATGGCCCCCGTGTACCCGCCGTCAGGCCGGAGTCACCCGAAAGCGACGCAGCGCCAGCGCCGGGTTGACCTGCCGAACGTGCTCGAGCCGCTCGCGCGAGATCTCGGCGACCGCGATGCCGGTCTCGTCGCCGAGGGTCGCGATCTCGACGCCGAACGGGTCGACGATCATGCTGTTGCCCACACCGATCGGCGGCACGTGGTCGGCTGCGGCGATGTAGATGGTGTTCTCGATGGCCCGCGCCGTGACGAGTGTGCGCCAGTGATGCTCTTTCAGCGGCCCCCGCACCCACTCGGCGGGCAGCAGGACGACCTCGGTGCCGGCGTCGACCAGAGTGCGAGTCACCTCGGGAAAGCGCACGTCGTAACAGGTCTGGAGCCCCACCCGGAAGCCCTCGATCTCGAACGTCTGCGGGGCCTCGATATCGCCGGCGACGACCCACTCCGACTCCTTCGATCCGAACGCGTCGTAGAGGTGCAGCTTCGAATACGTCGCGACTACTCCGCCCCTCGGGTCGACCGCCACGAGCGTGTTGGCAAAGCGACGAGGATCCGATGGCCGCGTCTCGACCAATCCCGCCACCACGTACAGGCCGTGCTTCGACGCGATGGAGCCCAGCCCGCGCACAAACGGTCCGTCGATCGGCTGAGCGCCCCCGACGAAGTTCACCCCGAGCTGCGCCTCGAAGAACGAGGAGTACTCCGGAAACACCGCCACGCTCGCCCCGCGCGCCGCGGCCTTCGCTGCCAGCTCGTCGATGACCCGCAGGTTGGCTTCGAAGTCGGCCGTCGGAGCGAACTGGGCCACTGCGGCGAGCATGGTGTCGGTCATGTCGCCACCCTAGCCGCGCTCGGCGAGGCGCTTTCTGACACGATGACTATCGGAAGGCATCCGTTCGGGTTTGGGGGAACACTTGGCGCACCACGGCTATGCAGTGATCGACTTCGAGACGACCGGCCTTTGGCCGGCCCGGCACGATCGTGTCATCGAAGTCGGCATCGTTCAGGTCTCGCCGAGTGGCGAGATCGAGGGCGAATACGAGACCGTCGTCAACCCGGGTCGCGACCTCGGCCCGACCCATATCCATCGACTCCGTGGCAGTGACGTGGCGGACGCTCCGTCCTTTCGCGACGTGGCCGGCGAGCTCCTCGACCGGCTCGCGGGCCGACTCGTCGTCGCTCACAACGCGCGCTTCGAGGTCGACTTCCTCCGCGCCGAACTCGACCGAGTCGGCCTCGAGTCGCCACTCGACACCGATCGTGCCCTCTGCACGATGAAGCTGGCGTCGCGATATCTGCCGGGGTCGGGCCGGAAGTTGGCCGACTGCTGTGCCGCGTTCGACATCGATCTGACCGACGCGCACGAGGCGCTGGCGGATGCAAGGGCGACGGCGCAACTGCTCGGTCAGTACCTGAGAGTCGGGCAGGAGGACACGCGGGAGTGGGCGGCATGGGGCGACCGGGCAGCGACACTGCGCTGGCCTCTGACTACGTGGCCGGGATCCTCGTGGACTCCTCGGCCCCGCCTTCCTGTCGCTGACGTCGAGGCGACCGCGAACCACGTTGCACCGCAGAAATCCACCGCTCTCGCCGACGCCGCGACCCACCTGCCGGCGCTAGAGACAACCGACAGCGAATCGGAATACGCGGCCATGCTCGACCGGGCCCTCTCGGACGGCTACCTGTCGCTCGACGAAGCCGATGAGCTGCGGGAGCTCGCAGCCATGCTCGCGATCATGCCCGCGCGTCGCCGTTCTCTCCATGAGGACTACTTTCGGGCGCTTGTCGATGCGGTGTGGATGGACGGCATCCTCACGGCCGAAGAACGGAGCGAGCTTGACGCAGTCGGCCGCATGCTCGACATCCCCGCAGAGATGCAGGAGGCCGCACTCGTGCCGCCGGTGGCCGGATCCTTCGCCGGCGCGACCCTCATTCGGACCGACTCGGTCACCCTCAATCCCGGTGACGTCGTGGTACTGACCGGAGACATGTGGCTGCCCCGGGCCGAGATCGAGCGACTTCTTGCGATGGTTGGCGTCGTCGCATGGCCAGCGGTAACCAAAAGGACAACGCTGCTCGTCGCCGCCGATCCAACGTCCCTGTCGGGCAAGGCCCGGAAGGCACGCGATTACGGGGTGCCGGTTGCGGCTGAGGCGGATCTTCGGCGTGTGCTCGCTGCCGGGTAGCGCACGTCGCGGTGAGCAGCCGCGACCGGGCTCGTCTCAACGGCTGAGGTAGCCAGCGGCTCTGCCAGTCAGCGAGTCAGCGGATCGCTCAGGCCGAGCGACCACACGGCCACACCCCCGATGCGCAGCTGCTTCGCGTAGGCGAGACGAGCACGGTACGACTTCGCATCGGACCACCACACCACCGTGCCGTTCGACAGGGTTGCGTGCCACTCGAGCTGGGTCGTGCTCCAGACGGCCTTCGCCTTCGCCCGCTTGACCAGTGCGCGCGCCGCGCCATCCGACATCTGCGTGCCGTCGCCCTTTGCGGGCCAGGTGTAGCCGTACCCGGCGATGCCGAGCTGGATCCTCGCCGCGGGAACCGTGCGCACAAGCGGCGCCATCGTCTTCTTCAGCCAGGGAAGGCCGCCCACCGGGCCGGCTTTCGTCCAGGTCGGACCGTGCTGGTCATAGGCCATGAGGACGACGTGGTCGGCCGCACGCCCCAGGCCGCGCACGTCGTAGCCGAGATCGGCGTAGCGACCCGTCGTCGCCATCAGGCAGATCGAGACGCTCTTGCCCGCCCCCAGAACCGAATTCAGTTTGGAGACGAGACTCGTCAACCCCGTCGGGTACTTCGACGACAGGCTTTCGAGGTCAATGGTGACGCCGTCCCAGCCGTGCTTCTGCACTTCGGCGGCCAGCAGCGCCACGACAGAGTCGATATTCGTCGGCGAGCCGAGGAGCGCGTCACCGATGGCCGGGGAGAAATCGCCGAGATCCGCGTCGAAGTTGCCGACGAGCAGCTCCGCTTTCTCATGCCGCGCGTGGGCTGCCTTCAGGAGCGCGAGCGCCTCCGGCGAGACGGCGCTGAGGCTCGCTCCCCCGCGCTCGACGTTGATGCCGTCGACCCCGACCGTCGTGAGAGCGGTCTTGGATGCATCGAGCCTGCTGGTCGGCGTCGAACCGGCCTCGGCATAGCCGACGACCTGCATCGTCGGGGCCGCGCTGGCCGGTGTCGCGGTGCATCCGGAGACCACCAGGCCGAAAACGGCGGTCACAGCCATCAACACGAACAACCGGGAGTTTCGAGAGACGTTCACCCGCTGAGCCTAACCAGCGAGAACCCCCGAGACGGTGGGTCTCGGGGGTTCGAGGCTAGCGACGGACGGCGTCGATCTTCAGCATGCGCGCGATGACCGAGTCGAGCTCGCTGTCGTCGAAGATCTTCTTCCAGTCGTCTTTGACAATCGACTCGCGGCCGTAGTCCATGGCGATGTGGCAGGCGTCCGAGAACGGGTTGGAGCCCCGCAGACCGTTCGTGAGGGCGATCCAGGTGTGGCCGTAGAGCATCGCACGAGCGGCCTCGTAGGGAACTCCGACGCCGTCGACGGTCTCCTCGAGGGCCTCTTTGAGGAAAGCCCCGACCATGCACGCGATGGTCTCGACGAGGGTCGGCTCGAGCACAGCGAGCTGCTTGACCGTGACGTAGTGCACGGCGATGACGGGAGCGTAGATCGTCGAGATGACCTGGGTGGCGAGCTCGCGCACCGGGGACGACTCGTCGACGCCCTCGAGAGCCGCAATGACCTCCTGCGGAGCGGCCACGCCACCAAAGGTGTCGGCCCACTCCTCTTTGGTCGTGCGCTCGAGGAACACGCTGGGGTGGCAGGGGTGCGCCACGGCGTAGTGGATGTCGTCACGCGCGGCCAGCAGCCCTGCGTAGGCGGCGGCGGGGTCGAGCGTGAGGATGATCGCCCCCGACTTCATCGCGGGAACGACGCTCTCGGAGACCTTCCCGAGCACGACGTCGGGGACCGCGAGGATCACGACGTCGGCGCCCTTGACGGCCTCGTCGGTTGCGGTAACGGTGCGGCCGAGCGACTCGATGTGGGCGACGCCGGCCGGCGAGGCCTCCGCATACAGGGTCGTGTAGCTGCTCTTGGCGAGGTTGTTCGAGACGCGCTGGCCCATCTTGCCGCCGGCGCCGATGACGGCGACGGTGATGTCGGCCGAGCCCTGGCCGTCCGCGTAGGTCACTGCCGGGGTCGTGAGGATGTCGGTCATGAGTTCTTCTCCTTGAGGTAGTTCAGGTTGTTCTTCGTCCACTCCGCTTCGACGCGGGTGGTGGTCTCGCCGTCGCCCTGCCAGGGCAGCCAGTGCTCGATGATCTGGCTGATCCCACGGCGAGCGGGATCGATCGCCCGGCGCATTCCGTCGTAGTCGAGGCGTCCGGTACCGAGGGGCGCACCCAGTAGCGAGAATCCGACCCAGCCGGCCTCGCGGCTGAAGTCGAAGTCTTTGACGTGCCAGTTCACGACGTGAGGCAGGCAGCGTCCGGTCACATCGCCGGGCAGCTCGAGGTTCGCAACGGTGTTAGCGGGATCCAGGCAGATGCCGAGGTTGGGGCTCCCGATCACCTCGACAAGCGCGACGAGGTCGATCGACGACACCTGCTCATACGTCTCGAGCGCCAGAGTGACGCCGGCCTCCTCGTAGCGAGGGAGCACGGTTTTGAGACGGGTGACGTTCTCGCTGGCAGACGGATTGTCGGATCCTTGGCTCCACATGCTCCGCACGAGCGTCGCACCAAGGGCGACGGCGATCTCGAGGTAGCGGAACAGGTGCGCAGGATCCGTGCCGCGCGTCCCCACCTCCAGCGTCAGGCCATGGCTCTCGGCGAGAGACCGCACGCCGGCGAGGCGCTCGTCGGAGTAGTCGTCGAGGGGCGCGTAGTCGCAGATCTGGAAGACTTCCGCGCCGAGCTCGGAAGCATCGCGAAGCATGTCATCGAGAGACATCGGCCGGGCGACCCGGTCGCTGAACCGCCAGAAGTAGGCGTAGGTGCTGAGACCGATGAGACCCCTGGTCGTCGGCGAGGCGGCGGTCATGCCTGCACCTCGGCGCCGCACAGCACGAGCACCTCGTCGAGGATGGTGGCTACGGCCCCGGGGTCATGTGCGAAGCGGCCGAGGAACAGGCCCTTGACGGTGCCGCCGAGATCGGTGAGGAGTCCCGGACCGGCGCTGCCACCGTAGATGACCCGGCTGCCTTCGCGGCCGTCGAGCGTCAGGACGAACGACTCCAGCTCGGCGACCACCGCGGCGATGTAGTCGGGCGATGCCGGCGCGGGCGCCCCGATGGCCCACTGCGGCTCGTAGGCGACGACGACAGGGCCGGAACCGGAAGCGGCCAGGGCGGCCTTGATCTGCTCCGTCACCTCGAGGGCTGCGAGGGCTGGCGACGACTCCGCTTCCTCGCCGACGCAGAGAAGGGGTGTCAGCCCGTTGCGGAGAGCGGCCGCGGTCTTCCGCGCGATGACCTCGTCGTCTTCGTGGAACAGCGAGCGCCGCTCGGCGTGGCCGACCTCGGCCAGGGTGCAGCCGATCTCGGCCAGCTCGACACCGGAGACCTCGCCCGTGAAGGCGCCCTCGTCGGCCCAAGCGAGATCCTGCGCGCCGAGACGCACGGGAGCGCCCGCCAGTGCCTCGCGCACGGGTACGAGCGAGGGGAAGGTCGGCACGATGAACAGTTCGACGAGGCCCAGCTCGATCGCCGGGTGCCTGCGGGCGAGAGCGCCGATCGCAGTCGCCCACTCCACGGTGCGGGCGTGCCCGAAGTACATCTTGAGGCTCACCCCCACCGTGTAGGGAGCGGTCGTCGAGAGGGTCATGCGTTCGAGCCCACCGCCGCCGGCGTCGACGCGTCGGAGTGGGAGTGCTCGTAGGCGGTGATGACGTCGACCTTGTCGGCCGACGCACTGGTCTCGTCGAACGTATAGGTCAGCCATTCGCGAGCCAGGCGACGGGCCAGCTCGATGCCGACGACTCGCTGGCCGAACGTGAGCACCTGGGCATTGTTGGACAGGACTCCGCGTTCCACGGAGAAGGAGTCGTGCGCGGTGACGGCACGGATACCGGCCACCTTGTTCGCCGAGATGGCGACGCCGAGGCCGGTACCGCAGACGAGAAGGGCGCGGTCGGCCTCTCCGCGGGCGATCATCTCGGCTGCCGCGATCGCGACCGACGGGTAGGGGGTGTGAGCCGAGGCATCGACTCCCACATCGGTCACCGACGCTACGAGATCGTTGCCCGCGAGGTCCTGTTTGAGGATCTCCTTGTAGTCGAATCCGGCGTCGTCGGATCCGACGACGATGCGCAGTGGCTCGGTCATGGTGTTCTCCTTCGTAGGTGCTGCTTCAGATGGTGCGAGTGGGTGGGGCCCGGGTCAGCGGGCAGGTGTCGTGCGCGCCGACGCATCGGCCAAGACACCGGCAACGGTCTGCACGATGAGACCGAGCGACACGGCACCGGCATCCGGTGTTCCGAGGCTCTTCGCCGCGTGGGGCCGAGCACGGCCCATCTTCGGCAGCAGATCCGCGGTCTGCCGAGCTGCGGCGGACGCGACATCGGCCGCGCCGTGCCAGGCATCGACGAGCCGCTCCCCGGCCTCCACGCGTTTGGTCAGCACCGCGCTGAACGGGACGAGCACGTCGACCATCGTCTTGTCGCCGACAACGGCGCCGAAGTCGAGGATCTCGGTGGTCGCCTTTGCGACCCCGGCGGCCACCCGCTCACCGGACGCCGGTGCGACGTCGGTGAGCGCGGTACCGAGCGCGGTCAGCGCCGAACCCCAGAGCGCACCGGAGGTTCCGCCGGCGCGGTCGGACCAGGCGTCGCCGGCCCGTATGAGGGCCGTCTCGGATCCTGCGCCCCTTTCGACGGCCTCTCGAGCCGCGGCCACCGCTGCCGTGACCCCGCGCTGCATGCCGATGCCGTGGTCGCCGTCGCCGGCTACCGCGTCGATCCGGCCGAGCTCGTCAGCGTGCTCGTCGACCGTGACCTTCACCGCTTCGAGAGCGGAGAGCACGAGTGCGGCCGAACGGCGGCTCTCTTCGGACGCCTCGGGGATCACCAGGGTCGAGACCTCTTCATCGTGGAAGTCGGCGTCGAGGGCAGCCAGGTCGACCGACCCCTTCTTGTAGCCGGGGGCGTCCGCGGGGGCCCTCCAGAACGCCTCGAGTTCGTCGTCGAGCCAGAACAGCGTCAACGAGGCGCCCGCCATGTCGAAGCTCGTCACGAGCTCCCCCACCTCGGGCTCGACGATCTCGATGCCCGCTTCGGTGAGCAGGGCGTCCACGGCTCCATAGACGACGAAGAGCTCCTCGTACTTGATCGAGCCGAGACCGTTGAGGATCACGGCGACGCGCTGGCCGCGGGCGTCGGCGACGCCCTCGGGGAGCTCGGCGAGGAGCGCGTCGACGAAGAGCTGGGCGAGACCGGACGCGCTGGGGACGTCCTGCTCTGAGATGCCGGGTTCGCCATGAATGCCCAGACCGACGGCCATGCGACCCTCGGGCACGGTGAACAACGGCTCGTCGGAGCCCGGCAGCGAACAACCGGTGAAGGCGACGCCGAGGGAGCGGGTGCGCTCGTTCGCCTTGCGGGCGATGCGGACGACCTCATCGAGCGAATAGCCCGCGTCAGACGCGGCGGCGGCGGCCTTGAAGACCGTCAGATCACCGGCGATGCCCCGGCGTTTGCGTTTCTCATCGAGGGAGGCGCTGGCGATGTCGTCGGTCACCGTGACCGTCTCGACGCGGAGTCCCTCGTCGCGGAGCTTCTCTTGAGCCTTATCGAAGTTCAGGACGTCGCCGGCGTAGTTGCCGTAGCTCAGCAGCACGCCCCCGCCGTTCTGGGCCGACTTGGCGACCGAGCGGACCTGCTGCCAGCTCGGAGAGGCGAAAAGGTTGCCGAGTGCGGCGCCCGACGCCAGACCTTGGCCGACGAGACCGCCGAACGCAGGGTAATGACCGGATCCGCCGCCCGTCACGAGGGCCACCGACCCCGGCGAGGAGGTCGTCGCCCGGACCACTCCCCCGTGCACCTTGCGCACCCAGCGACGGTTCGCGGCGACGAACCCGTCGATCATCTCGTCGGCGAAGTCGGTCGGCTCGTTGTAGAGGCGCGTCATCAGCCGAGACCCGCCGCCGTGGCTGCCGCCGGACGGTCGTCCGTCGGGGCCGCACCCGTATCGGCCCCCGCCTTGCGTTTGCGCGAGAGAAGCACCATCAACAGAGCCGAGACGAGGAGGAAGAATCCGACGATGAACATCGGCACCCGGTACGTTCCCGTCACGTCGGTGACGGCACCGGTGATGTAGGGGGCCGCGAACCCGGCCAGGTTGCCCATCGTGTTGATGAGCGCGATGCCCGCCGCGGCGGCGGTGCCGGTCAAGAACTGCGTGGGGAGCGTCCAGAAGTTAGGCAGGGCGGCGAAGATCGCCATGGCCGTGATCGTGATGACGGCGATCGTGGCCGCGGGCGAGTTCATGTACAGGGCGACAGGAATGCTGACGCCGCCGACGACCGCGGGGATCGCGATGTGCCAGGTTTTGAGTCCGCGCTTCGTCGCATCGCGCGACCAGAAGTACAGGGCGGCTGCGGCGGGCAGATACGGGATGGCCGTGATGAGGCCCTTCTCGAACAGGCCGAAGCTGGTGCCGAACTGCTCCTCGAAGGTGCCGATGATGGTCGGGAGGAAGAAGGCGAGGGCGTAGAGGCCGTAGATGAAGCCGAAGTAGATGAACGAGAGCATCCACACGCGCCCGCTCTTCAACACGCGGCCGAGGCCGACCCCGTGGCCGCCGATGCCCGTGGCGCTCGTCTCCGTGCCGATCTTCTCCGTCTCGAGCGTGGTCTCGAGCCAGTCGCTCTCCTCACGGGTGAGCCACTTCGCATCGGACGGCTTGTCTTTCAGGTAGAACCAGGCGATGACACCGATCAGCACGGCCGGGAGCGAGACGCAGAGGAACATGAACCGCCAGCCTTCGAGGCCGAGGGCACCGTCGTTCTGAAGGAGGAGCCCGGCAAGTGGCGCACCCACCACGCTCGTGAGCGGCTGCGCCAGGTAGAACAGCGCGAGGATCTTGGAGCGGTGCTTGCCGGGAACCCACAGGCTCAGGAACAGGATCGCCCCGGGGAAGAACCCGGCTTCGGCGACTCCGAGAAGAAAGCGGAGTCCTGCGAGCTGCGCGAAGTCCTGCACGAAGGTGAAGAGGAACGCGACAATGCCCCAGCTCACCATGATGCGGGCTAGCCAGCGACGAGCGCCGAAGCGGGCGAGAGCCAGGTTCGAGGGCACCTCGAGCAGGATGTAGCCGATGAAGAACACGCCCGACGCAAAGCCGAACTGAGCTGCCGAGAGACCGAGGCTCTGCTCCATGCCGTTCGGAGCTGCGAATCCGATCGCGGTGCGGTCGAGGTAGTTGATGAAGAACATCAACGCGACGAACGGCACCAGCCGGATCGAGATCTTGCGGATCGCGGACTTCTCGATCGGGTTGGGGGCAGTGTCGGCGCGGTTTGCGCTACGACCTGTGGTGCGGGTGGGGGCGTCCACATCGACTCCTGTTCATTCAACGACATCGTCGGATCGCGTCGGTGAGATCACCAGCGCGTCCCCCCAGCATGACTCTTTCGATTAAATCTGTCAACCGGTTGACCAATTTGGCCGACAAGACCGAATTTCACCCACTGGGGCCGAGATCGTGCCCGGCTAGGCTGACTGCGTGCCCGCCTACCCCGACGACGATCCCGGCGCCCTGAGGCTGGAGCTCGAAGCAGTCCCGCGAGGAACAGCCGTCGCCGAGGTCGTCAAGCAACTCATCTCCCTGCTCACGTCGGGCGAGCTGGCCCCCGGGTCACGCCTGCCGCCCGAGCGGCAACTTGCCGAAAAGCTGGGCGTCGGTCGCTCGGCCGTTCGCGAATCGCTAGCGGCACTCGAGATCCTCGGCATCGTCACCGTGCGACCAGGATCCGGCACCTACCTGCGCGACTCCACGTCGGAGCTGCTACCGACCACGCTGAGCTGGGGCCTCATGCTCTCGGCTTCTCGTACCCGCGAGCTCATAGAGGTACGAAGTGGGCTGGAGATCCAGGCGGCTACCTATGCCGCCAGCAGGATCACGGACGCCGAGATCGCGGCCCTCGGCAGTCACATCGAGACGATGAAGGCGACCCTCGACGACCTCGACCGTTTCGTGGAGGCGGACGTGCGCTTCCATCTGCAGATCGCCGCAAGTGCCGACAACGTCGTGCTGCGCGACCTCTTGCAGAGCGTTCGCTCACTCCTGCGACTCTGGGTCGAGCGCGGACTGCGCGACCGAGAGCAGGGTGAAGTCGCCCTGCGAGAGCACATCGGCATCTACGAGGCGATCGCCGCCCGAGACCCGGCCGCCGCCGAGGCCGCAATGCGCGTGCATATGAGCACTGCCGGCGACCGCGTCGCCAGCCTCGACCTTGACGCCTGACCTGGGCCGTGCAAGAGCATGTCGAGCATGCTTTGGCACGGCGCAGAACCCGGCAAAGCGAAAGGCCCTCAACCAAACAAATGCTGGTCAAGGGCCTTTCCTTTGTTGCGGGGGCAGGATTTGAACCTACGACCTCTGGGTTATGAGCCCAGCGAGCTACCGAACTGCTCCACCCCGCGGCACAAGAAATGACTCTAGCACGGGATCCGGCACGGGTCTAATCGAGGCCGGATCGGGTCACGTGCGCGTGACCTCCGGTGTTCGGGCGAAGCACTCCTGACTGCAGGCACGCGACCGGCGCGACCCTGAATTCAGGTGGCCAAGCAGCCGGCACACCTGACGGACGCGCGCTGATCGCCCCCACTCCCGCATTCCAAGCCCCTTCACCTGACTTCAGGATCCGGCCACCCGAGATCACGAAAAGACTTCTGCATCCGCGCCCGGCCGCTCCGCACCGACCCCGCAATTGCAGCGGCCTCAACGACGAACGCCGCCGTGCACCCGAACTCGGGTGCACGACGGCGTTCGTGCTGGCAGCTAGTCGCTTAGTCGCCGGGATCTACTCCGACGCCTTCACGGCCGCCTCAACGGCCTTCTGGAGCGCGGCGTCCGCCTCGGCAGCCGCCACCAGGTCGTTCGAGGCGTAGGCAGCCTTGCGGTCGTCGAGGGCCTTCTGTGCGTCTGCAAGCGCCGAGTCGAGGGCTGCACTGGTGCCGGCCCCGGAGCCGGTGCTGCCCGACGTCGCGCCGGATCCTGATGTGGACCCTCCACCGGTCGAGCCGCTGCCGGTCGAGCCGCTGCCGGTCGAGCCGCTACCGCTGCCGGTCGTACCGTCACCCGTCGTCGGAACTCCGCTGTCACCCGTCGAAGCCCCCGCGTTGCCGCCGAAGATCGAGTCGAGCGCTTCTTGAAGCGTGTCTTCGAACGCGATTTTGCCGCCGAAGGAAGCGAGCACCTTGCTCAGGATCGGGTACGAACCGGAGGAGTTCGACTGGACGTAAACAGGCTGCACGTAGAGGAGACCTCCACCGACGGGGAGGGTCAGCAGATTGCCTCGTTTGACGGAGGTGTCACCCTGCCGCAAGAGCGTGAGAGTGTTCGCGACCGCCGTATTCGAGTTGAAGTTTGCCTGCACCTGGTTGGGCCCTGGCACACTGTCGTCTTTAGGCAGGGTGAGGAGAGTCAACTTGCCGTAGTCGCTCGAGACCTGCCCCTTGGTCGACCCGGCGTCGGAATTCGCCGCGAGATAGCCCGTCAGCACATTTCGCGCGTTCGCCGCGGTCGCCTGTTGGGGTTGATACGTCGTGTACAGCTGGAACGCCGCGTCTTGACCCGGGAGCTTCATGGTCAGGTAGTAAGGCTGCTGCTCAGCTGATTTGGTCGACGTCGTATCGGACGCGTCGGTCGGAATAGCCCAGGCGTCGTCGCCCGAGAAGAACGACCCAGCGTCTGTCACGTGGTACGTGGCCAGAGTCGCACGCTGCATCTTGAACAGGTCTTCGGGGTAGCGCACGTGACTGAGCAGCGTGCTGCTCATCTCACTCATCGGCTTCACCGTCGAGGGGAACACTCTCTGCCAGGTTTGCAGAATCGGATCGGTTTTGTCCCACGCGAAGAGGGTGACCTTGCCCGAGTAAGCGTCGACGGTCGCCTTGACCGAGTTGCGGATGTAGTTGATGTTGTCAGAGGCGAAAGCGCTCTGGGCACTCTTATCAGCCGCAACCGTGTTCGACAGGCTCTGCTGATCGGAGTAGGGGTAGTCGTCGCTCGTCGTGTAGGCATCGACGATCCAGAGGACCTTGCCGTCGACGACAGCCGGGTACGGATCGCCGTCGAGCGTGAGATAGGGGGCGACCTTCTTCACGCGGGTGGCGGGATCGCGGTCGTAGAGGATCTGCGAGTCGTTGTTGACCGCATCGGAGAGGACGATCTGCTCGGACTGGAACTTGATCGCGTAGATCAGCTTCTTGAAGACGTTATCGAGCTTGGGCCCGCCATCGCCCGTGTAGTTCGTGGTGGGGTTTCCGCTTTCGTCGTTCGAGCCGGACGGATAGTCGAGCTCGATGTTCTTGCTCTGATTGCCCCCCACGATCGAGTAGGCGGGGTTCTTCTCTCCGAAGTAGACGCGAGGCTGGTAATCGGATGAGTCGCCGAGCTTGCCCTTGACCGGGATGTCGGATTCGAGGAACACCGGCTCACCTGAACCGTTGCGCTGGTTGCCGTAAGCGGCCACGACGCCATAGCCGTGCGTGTACACGAACGTGGAGTTGTAGTCGTTGTTGGCCGAGCCGAGGCCGGCCGTGTCGAGCTCACGCACGCCGATGACGGTGTCTTGCACCTTGCCGTCGATGCGGTAGCGGTCGACGTCGAGCTTGTCGGCGAACGAGTAGTACTGGCGCAGCTGCTGCAGCTGAGCAAAGGTCTCGGTGACGAGCGCGGGGTCGATGATTCGGATGTTCTCGGTGGTCACCGCGTCGCTCGCCAGAGCGCCCTCTGTCGCACTCGACTTCGCCTCGTACTTCTCCTCTTTCACATCGGAGACACCGTAGGCATCGCGGGTCGCCTCGATGTTGCGCTGGATGTACGCCGACTCCACGCTCTTCTCGGACGGGACGACGGTGAAGCGCTGGATGATCCACGGGTAGATCGCCCCGATGAGGAGGCTGATCACGAGCAGCGCGACGGTTCCGATGATCGGGAAGCGCCAGCGGCCAATGACCGCAGTGACGATGAAGAGGATCGCGACGACCGCGGCGGCGTAGGCCAGGATCTGCTTGCCGGGGATGCCCGCGAAGACGTCGGTGTACGTGGCGCCGACGATGCGCTTGCCCGAGCCGTCGGTCAGGGTGGCGTACTGGTCGAGCCAGAGGCTGACTGCCTGAAGCGCGAGGTAGAGGGCTGCGGTGACCGCGATCTGAATGCGGGCGACGCGAGAGATGCGCACCTCGCGACCGGAGAAGCGCAGGGCGCCGTAGAGGTAGCTAGTCGCGAGCGCGGCGATGACGGAGAGGAGCACGACCGCCGACGCGAAGCCCACGAGCCCTTGGTAGAACGGGAGCGAGAAGACGTAGAACCCGACGTCGAGACCGAATTGCGGGTCGGTCTTGCCGAACGGGGTGCGGTTCAACCACTGCAAGACCATGGCCCAGTGCGTGGAGGCGGCGATGCCCCCGAAGAGCCCGAGCACGATCGGAATACCGAACATCACTGTGCGGCGGAGCGGCTCGATGACCTGCTGGTAGCGGTCGAGCTGCGAATTGAGCTTGGCGTAGACGGGACGGAAGCGGAACGCGATGTCGATGCTCGCGTACACGGGAAGCGCCATGCCGAGGAACCCGATGAAGAAGAGCGCGGTGCCGGCGATCCACTGCGTCATGATCACGCGGGTGAACCCGAGCTGCTGATACCAGAGGTAGTCGGTCGCGAGCCCCGAGAAGAGGAAGAAGAGGATCACGAGACCGGCGAGAATGCCGATGGTGACGAGGACGGGAACTCGCGGCGAACGACGACCGGTGACGGCCGACGACGCTGATGCAGAGGAAGTCAAGAGGTTGCTCCTGGCTGATGGAGAGGTGGAGTGGCCATCCTATGTGCCCAACCTCCGAGCTACGCCGAGTGGCGAACAGCCTGTGGAGAACCCGTGCATCGGGTGCCGACCGACCTCATGGCAGGCCGAGTCGCGCCGGTCAGGACGCGGGGCAGGTCGGCAGCGCGGCCGTGTCGCCCTTGTCGGCGATCGTCTCCAGCACTGTGACCGAATCATCGAGATCGGACACCGCGTAGACGTCGAGACCCGACGGAATGTGCCCTGTCACCTCGGAGCAGTTGCTCTTGGGGGCGAGGAACACCGTGGCGCCCGAGTCGCGCGCCCCGTACATCTTCTGCCGGATCCCGCCGATGGCACCGATCGTGCCGCCCGCCGTGATGGTGCCCGTGCCGGCCACCTTCTTGCCGCCATTGAGCTCGCCCGGAGTGAGTTTGTCGATGATTCCGAGCGCGAACATTTGACCCGCGCTCGGCCCTCCGACGTCGGCGAGTTTCAGCGAGACCGTGAAGGGGAACGTGTAGGCCACGCTGGCGCCGATGCCGAGGAGGTACGTGCCGCTTTGCTCCACGGGGGTCACGGTGGCAGTGCGGAGGGTCGTGCCAGACGAGCCACTCGAGGATCCTCGGGTGTACGTGATCTTCGCGGGTTTCGTTCCGTTCTCGGCCACCAGCGCTCGGAGGGAATCGACGTCGCTGTTCTTCGACAGTGAAGTGCCGTTGATCGACCGGATCACGTCGCCCTTCTTCAAGACCCCGTCGGCCGGGCTTCCCTTCTCGACCGCGCTCACGGCGATCTTCGTCGTGACGTCGAACCCTTCGTGTGCCAGGGCGGCCGTGATGGCGGACTTCTGGCTCTGTTCCATGTCGATCGTGTTCTGCTGATCGACCTGCTTGTTCGAGACGCCCGTCGGGTAGATGGCCTCGACCGGGATGACCGCCTTGCTGGGGTCGAACCAGGCGCTGACGATCTCTGCCCAGTTCGGTCGCTGCGCCTGGTTGCCCAGAACGCTCACGGTGAGAAGGTCGAGCGAACCCGCGGTCGGGTACGTCTCGTGGCCCTCGATCGTGATGAGGGGCGTCTGCTTACCGTCGAACTCGTTCGTGCCGAGGGTGTCGAAGACCGGGCCCGGCTGCTCGATGAGGTACGGCGCCGGGAGGACGGAGAGGACGATGCCGATGAGGAGGGCGATAGCCAGCACCACTGGGCCGAGCCACCCTCGTCGAGCCGGGGCATTCGGGCGGGAGGCGGGGGTGACGAATCGAGCCAACTCGGTACTGCCTTTCGGGGAGCGACGAACAGCTGCGGGCTGTTCGCCCTGGGCGCAGAGGCGGACCTTGCGAGAAGCGGGCGAATCCCAGACTGTTCGTGTGGCCAGGAGATAGCGTAGTTGCCATGTCTGAAGATTCGCAGCCGGGCCCCGAAGACGAGTTCCGCGACATGCTCCGGCAGTTCCTCTCGGGTGATTCCGAGATCGACCCGTCGAAGCTCGTCGGGGCAGCTGGCCTGCCCAATGATCCCGCTTTCATGGCACGGCTCATGAGTCAGCTCCAGTCGGCCGTCAGCCGCTCGGGCGACGGGATCGACTGGACGCTCGCCACCGAGCAGTCCGCCAGCATCGCCACGCAATCGGCGATTGAGACGTCTCCCGGCCAGGTGAGCGCCCTAGAGCAGGCGTTCCACGTCGCGGCCCTCTGGCTCGACGAGGTCGCGCACGTGGCCGAGCTCACTGTCGAGCCCCGCCTGATGACCAGGGCCGAATGGGCCTCGGCGACGATGCCGGTGTGGAGCCAGCTCGCCGAGCCGGTGGCCGACTCCATCGCCGACTCGCTCACCAGCGTGCTCCGCGACCAGGCGCCCGAAGAAATGCGCGAGATGCTCGCGGGCGCCAGCCAGGTGATGCGAAACGTGGGCGGCGCTCTGTTCGCGATGCAGCTCGGCCAGGTCGTGGGTCAGCTCTCGACCGAGGTCGTTTCCGGCGGCGATGTCGGAATCCCCCTCCTCGACGACCAGCAGGCCGCTCTCGTTCCGCAGAACGTGGCCGCGTTCGGTGAAGGTCTCGATATTCCAATCGATCAGGTCCAGCTGTATCTGGCTGTCCGTGAACTCGCGCACGCTCGCCTGTTCCGCCACGCCCGGTGGCTGCGCCTGCACCTCATCTCGTCCATCCGGGAGTTCTCGCAGGGCATCTCGATCGACACCGGTCGGCTCGAAGAGCTCGCCGCCGACTTCGACCCGTCGAATCCTGAAGAGCTGCGCGAGGCCATGGCGAGCGGTGCCCTCATCCCGCCGAAGACAGAAGAGCAGCTCGCCGCGCTGGCTCGCCTCGAGACGACCCTCGCCCTGATCGAGGGGTGGGTCGACGTGGTCACGGCCAAGGCCACCGAACGTCTGCCGAAGTCGTCGTCGATCGCCGAGACCGTTCGCCGGAGGCGCGCCGCCGGAGGCCCCGCCGAGTCGGCATTCGCGACTCTGGTCGGGCTCGAACTCCGTCCGCGCCGACTTCGCGAGGCGGCCGCCATGTGGCAGGCCGTCAGCGACGCCGCCGGTGGCGAGGTTCGCGACTCGCTCTGGGCCCACCCCGATATCGTCCCCACCAGCGACGACATCGACGACCCCCAGGCCCTGATCGCGCGACTGACGGGCGGCCAGCCCGAGCCGGACGACGTCGACCGCGCCATCGAAGACCTCCTCAACGACGTGAGCGACGACCGCCCCCGCGAGGCCGAAGACGGAACCGCCGAGGATCCGCGGAGCTAGCTCGACTCGGCCCCGCTGGGCCTCTGGATCGGGGCCTGTGGACAACGCCAGCGCGAACTGCGCGGATTGTCGATGCTTGTGGGCATGGACATCCGACTCGATCCCCGTCTTCCTCTCGTGTGGCGCGATCCGCAGACTCTGCAGATCGGCGTCGACCGTCCCCGAGCCGTACTCGACGGCGTGACGACCAAGCAAGAGCGCATCATCGCCGCCATCGCCGCCGGCCACGGCCGCTCCGGCACACCGCCGATCGCTCAGCGGGTCGGCTGCCCCGATCACGAGGTCGCAGAGCTGGTCGAGCGGCTCCGGCCCGCACTGGTGTCACCCGGCCCCGGCGAGGGGCCGATCGTCGAGGTGCCGGGATCCTCCGGTCTCTCCGCCTCGATCGCCGCGATGCTCACCGCCGAGGGGGTGCGGGTCTACCGCGATCTCCCCCACGACGACGCCGGCGAGACACCCGCCCTCGCCATCGCGGTGTCGTCGCACGTTCACGACCCGGTCGTGACGGCAGGGTGGCTCCGGCGAGACGTTCCGCACCTCTGCGTCGTCACCGGAGACTCGTTCGCGCGGATCGGCCCGGTAGTCGTGCCCGGGGTGACTGCCTGCTGCCGGTGTCTCGATTTGCACCGGGCCGACGTCGACTCCGCTTGGGGTGCCATCGCCGGTCAGCTCTGGGGGCGCCCGCCTCGTGAGCACTCGCCACTCCTCGTCGGCGAGATCGCCGTTCGGGCGAGTCGGCGAGCGCTGAACCGGCTGACGGGCAGCGCCGATCGCCTTCCCGACGCGGTGCTCGAGATGCTCGACGTCGACACCGGGGAGGTCACGACGTCGGTGAGCCGACCTCATCCCGACTGCGGATGCGGAGCTCCTCCAAGAACCGGCTCGGTCGACGCTCCTGCATCGATCGGCCCTGGCCTGTCCGGCTCCACGAGAGATTCAGCCGTTGCCGAGCTCGTGTGACGCCGACGTAGAGGAGGCGCCGCTCTTCGTCGATGCCCTCGAACGTCTTCGCGTAGCTGATCGGCATCAGCCCCTCGCTCAAGCCGACGATGTAGACGCTCTCCCACTCGAGTCCCTTCGCGGAGTGCAGGGTGGCAAGCGTCACGGCCGACATCGTGGGCTCGTGCTGGCCGACCTGGCGAGCGAAGAGTTCGTCGACGAACTGGCGCAGGGTGGTGCCCGGCACCGCCGACTCCGCCAGACCCATGAGGGTGTTGAGCGACTCCCAGCGGTCACGGACGGCGCCCCGTTGCTCGGGGGGTTCTTGCGCCCAGCCCAGCGAGCGAAGCACGTCGCTGACGGTTTTGAAGAGGGGCTCGTCGACGATGCTCACCGCGGCGCCCTTCAGCATCATGAGCGCCTGCTTGACCTCGCGCAGATCGAAGAACCGGGTCGACCCGTGCAGGCGGGTGCTCACGCCCGCGTCTTCGAGTGCGCGCTCGAGAGCAGCGGTCTGCACGTTGACGCGAAAGAGCACGGCGATCGACTCGGGTGGCGTTCCCCCACGGATCTCGGCGGCGATCGATTCGGCGACGGCACGGGCCTCCGACGAATCCGACGAGTGGTCGGTGATGCGCGGCAGGGGGCCGGGGGCCGACTGGGCGGGATGCAGGTGGAGGGCACCGGGCCGACCCCGCATCAACTCATTGGCGGTCTCGACGATCGGCCTGGCCGAGCGGTAGTTCTGTTCGAGTCGAAGCACGGTCGCGTTGTCGTAGCGAGAGCCGAAACCGAGCAGGTACTCCGACGACGCTCCGGCGAACGAGTAGATCGTCTGGCTGGCGTCACCCACGACACACACGTCGTTGCGATCGCCGAGCCAGAGGTCGAGCAGATCCTGCTGCAGGGGCGAGACGTCCTGATACTCGTCGACGACGAAGAAGCGGTACTGCTCGCGCACCTGCTGCGCGACTCGCGCTTCGAGTTCCAGCATCCCCGCCGTCGCCAACAGGACGTCCTCGAAGTCGAGCTGCCTGCGCGAATCCTTGATGTCTTCGTAGGCCTGGTGAAGGTCGAGGGCCTGCTCCGGTGTGACGTTCTGAGGCAGAGCCCGGCTGGCGAGGGAGTGCGAGTACTCCTCCATCGTCAAACGCGAGACTTTTCGCCACTCGATCTCGGCCGAGAGGTCGCGAAGACTGGCGGTGTCGAGCCGAAGCCGGAGGGTCTCCGACGCGTGCGCGACGAGCTTGGCCTTGCTCTCGAGCAACCGCGGCATCGTGCCACCCATGGTCTGCGGCCAGAAGTAGGCGAGCTGGGAGAGCGCGGCGGCGTGGAAGGTGCGGGCCGCCACTCCCCCGGCGCCCAGCACTCGAAGACGCCCTCGAAGCTCGGCCGCGGCCCGTGAGGTGAAGGTGAGTGCCATCACTCGGTTCGGCGCGTAGACACCGGTCGCGACACCGTAGGCGATGCGATGCGTAATGGCCCGGGTCTTTCCCGTGCCGGCCCCGGCGAGTAGGCAGACGGGCCCCAGAAGTGTCTCTGCGGCGACGCGCTGCTGCTCGTCGAGACCTGCGATCAGGTCGGCGGCCTCCATCGGTCGTTCGCCGATCAGTCGTCGAGCTCGGCGCCGAACCAGTCCTCGATGATCGCGCGCGCGATCGAGGAGCGGCCGGGCAGAATCACGCTGTCGCCGGCGCCAGCAAGTTCGTCGCGGGTAAACCAGCGGAGGTCGATGATCTCCGCGCCGTCGGGCTCGAGGGTGCCGGGGTCGGCCGGATCGACGGTCGCGCGGAAGCCCACCATCAAAGAGGCAGGAAAGGGCCAGGGCTGCGAACCGAGATAGACGGGGTCGACGACGCGCACACCCGACTCCTCGAAGATCTCGCGCTGGACGGCGTGTTCGAGCGACTCACCGGGCTCGACGAACCCGGCGAGAAGCGAGAACCGGTTCTTCTCCCACAGGGCATTGGAGCCGAGCAGCAGTCGATCGTCTTCGTCGGTAACACCGACGATGATCGCGGGATCGGTGCGCGGGAAGATCTCGTGGCCGTCATCGGGGTCGATCCGCACCCAACCGCCCTTCGCCGGCACGAGGGGCCGCCCCGTTCTCGGCGAGAACCGGTGCGAGGCGTGCCAGTTCGCGATCGCGATCGCTTCGGTGGCGAGCCCGGCATCCCGGTCGCTCAGCCCGGTCGCGAACATCCGGAGGTTGCCCCATTCCTCCTCGGACGCGAGGGTCGCCGCCTGGTCGTCGTCGAGAATCGCCGCGACGATCGGAGTGCCGACGGGTTCTGGGGCATCGGGGTCGAGAGAGCGCCCCAGGTAGACGAGAGTGGACTGCGTCGGAATCGCATCGGGTGACAACAGGGAGATCGACGAGCTCCCGGCGAAGAGCGCGCGCCCGTGCCACACCGGCACCACGCGTGTCGCCGAATCGGCGAGCAGTTCAGGAAAAAGGCCCTCGCGCTCCCGGGTGAGGTAGTCACGATCGATCTGGTGCCGAGAGAGCGGGAGCTTCGCCGCGAACGACTCCTGGCTTCCAGAGGAACGTTCAGGCATCCGACCACCAATCGACTCGAGGAACCAGCGTGGCGCACGAGGCAGGCCGTGGCTGTCGGCCTACCCTTACGGCATGGCCAGATCCCACTTCACTCTAGCCGCGTTGGCGACGGCTGCCGTCGCTGACCTCGACGTCCGCCGAGCCGGCCCGCACGGCTCCATCGGCGCCGGCGATTTCGACTCCGCTCGACTCTCCGGCTCGGGTGGCGAGGAGTGGATCATCCGGGTTCCGAGAACGACTCGCGCCGAAGCTCAGCAATCCGCCGATCTCGTGGCCATCCGCGCGCTCAGCCAGGGAGTCCGCAGCCGGCTCTCGTTCGGAGTGCCGTCGTATCGCGGCCAGGCACCCATCGCCGAGACGCGAGCGATTCTCTACGACTACCTCGAGGGCGAGCCCCTCGACGTCTCCGAGATGATCGCAGGATCCGGCCTCCCGTCGTCGGTCGGAGCCGCCATCGCGGCCATCCACTCGCTCCCCACCAGCTTCGTCACCGACTCGGGGCTCACCAGTCACACGCCCTTCGAGGCCATGCGGTCGTCCGCCAGCGTGGTCGACCGCGCCGCGGCGACGGGGCTCCTCCCCGCCGCTCTCGTGGAGCGCTGGGAGTCGGCGATTCAAGACTCTCAGCTCTGGCAGTTCCAGCCGACGGTGATCAATGGATCGCTCGAGGCCTCGTCGGTGCTGGTGTCGGGCGACCGGATCAGCGGAATTCTGGGGTGGCACGAGCTGCAGATCGCGGATCCTGCGCGTGACCTCGCCTGGGTGCTCGGAGCCCCCAACGACGACAGCGTCGATGCGGTCTTCGATGCGTACGCTGCGGCCCGCGGCACCAGCGAGCGCCAGCTCCGCAACCGCGCGACGCTGTACCACGAGCTCGATCTCGCGCGGTATCTGCTGCACGGCAGCCACACGAAGAACACCGAGGTCGTCGACGACGCCGTCGCGATGATGTCTCGGCTGGTCGACTCGGTGCAGCAGTCCGACGAGCGTCCGCTGGTGTCGGGGTCGACCGAGGCATTGGACGTCGCCGGCGTCGAGAACCTGCTGGCGGCGACGGAGCGACACCGGAGCGAGTCCGCCTGACGCGGTGCCCGTCCTGACCGGTTTCCGCCGGTTGCGCCCGGTTCGGCGGGCCCGCCGGCAGGGAGGCCCGTGGCTCGGTCAGAGCCTCGCTTCGACGCCACCCCACAGCTTCTCGAGCTCATCGCGGTCGCTGACGTGGCTCGGCTCGAGCTTTTCGTCGTCGGCCACGAAGTAGAACACCGCGTCGATCTGACCCGGGTCGATGTCCCGGAATGAGGCGTAGGCATCCCGGTAGAGCGCGAGCTGGAGCTGCTTGAGTTGGAGCTCGTCGGCGTCGCGCGGCGCCTTGCCGGTCTTCCAGTCGACGACCTGAAAGCGGCCGTCGCGTTCGAACACGGCGTCGATCTTGCAGATGACGGTGCGAGAGCCGAGGGGCAGGTGGATCTCGAGCTCGACGTCGACGGGTTCGAGTTCAGCCCACTCCGACGCCTCGAAGGTCGCCTGCAGCTCTGCCAGCCGACGGGCGTCGTCGACATCGATCGGTACTCCCGCGGCGAGCACACCGCGCTCGCCCTCGTCGAGGTCGAGATCGAGCCCGCCGGAGTCGAGGGTCTCGAGTCGGCCGGTGGGTCGGTATCGCGCTTCGACCCAGTCGTGGAAGAGGGTGCCGAGACGCGTGGCTCGATAGGGCCTCTCGGGCAACGGCCGCCGAAGCGCAGCGACCACTGCCGCCGGGTCGTCGACGTAGTCTTTGAATCGCGACGCGGGGATGCGCTGCGGAAGAGCCGTCACAACCGCGTTCTCTCGAGCCGCCTGCCGTTCGCGGAGCAGGAGCTCGATGTCGGCGTTCCAGCGGCCCGCGTCGTCGTCGTGTCGCTCGATGGCGGTCTTCACAAAAGCTGCGGCGTTCTCGACCGCGGGTCGCCGGGCACCGAGCGGGTCGAACGGCCACTCGGGGGTGCGGTACTCCGCCGCCAGGGGGTTCTCCTCGAACGCCGACGCGTCGGGTAAGAGGCCCGCGTCGATGATCTCCGCCTCGGCGAGCTCGCGCAGATAGACGCTGGCCGTTCGCGGTCGCTTCTGCGTGGCCCAGAACGACCCGGTCAGCAGCAGGGCGTCTTGCGCACGGGTGAGGGCCACGTAGGCCAGTCGACGCTCTTCGGCGAGGTGTCGCTGCTTGAGCTCGTCACGGAACACCTCGACGGCTTCGTGGAACTCGTTCTGGTCTTCGGCTCCGCGCCAGGCGAGCACCGGGAGCTCCATCGCGTCGCCGCGGAACTCGTAGGGCAGTTCGCCGAACGCGACCCAGCCGTTGCCTTCGCGAGCTGTGCCGGGCAGCTCGCCCTCGACGAGCCGGGGCACGGCGACGAGCTGCCATTCGAGGCCCTTCGACCCGTGCACGGTGAGCAATTGAACGACGCCGGCCTCGCTGGCGTCGGAGCGCGGCCCCATGTCGTCACGGCGCTCGGCCGCGCTGATCCAGGAGAGGAACCCGGCGAGGCTGGCCGACTCGTCGGTGGCCGCATAGCCCGCGACCTCATCGTCGAACGCCTGCAGGTACGCCCGGCCGTGAACGGAGCCGCTGACCGCCGCCACCTCGATGTCGAGGAGCATCTCCTGCTGCACCAGGGCCACGAGGTCGACGAGATCGAGCCCGACCCGGTTGCGTAGGAAGGCCAGCTGTCGGGCGAGCGCCCGCAGCCTCGAGAGGCCCTCCGGGCTGAATCGCCGCAGCTGCCCGTGCGATTCGGGAGCCGTGCCCACGAAGTCGAGGGCGTCGACGATCGACCCGTCTTCGCCCGCGGCGACGGAAGCCCGCAGTCGGGCGCGCACCTCGTCGGGGAGCTTCTGCTGAGCGTGGTCGTGTTGGAACAGCCATGACGAGACCTCGCGAAGCATCGCGATGTCGTGGATGCCGATGCGCCATCGGGCCCCGGCCATCAGCCGAATCAGCTCCGACCCGGCTGCCGGATCGTGCAACACGCGCAGGCAGCTGACCAGGTCGACGATTTCGGGCCTCGACAGCAGGCCGCCCACCCCCAGGATGTGGAACGGCACCCCGCGCGCACGCAGGGCCGCAGCGAAGGCCTGCACGTTCTTCTTGGAGCGGAAGAGCACGGCGGCGGTGCGCTTCGTACCGTCGGGATTCAGGATCCGCAGCTCCCGTTCGAACCACTCGGCCACCGCGGCTGCCTCTTCGGGCAGGGTCTCGGCGAAGGCCGCGCTGACCTCGCCGAGCGGCGCGTTCGGGCGGGCCGCGAGCGTGCCGACCGCGACGTCAGACCTGCGGGACAACTCGTCGACGACCACGTTGGCCGAGTCGAGGACCCTGACCGGGTTTCGCCAGCTCGTCGAGAGCGTGTACGAGGCATCGGGTCGCGCGTCGAAGTCGACCGGGAAGCGCCCGAGGTTCGCTGCGCTCGCGCCCCGGAAGCCGTAGATCGACTGGTGCGGATCACCGACAGCCATGACCGCCGTGCCGCCGAAGAGGCGCGAGAGCAGCCGGGTCTGAACGACGCTGGTGTCTTGGTACTCGTCGAGCAGCACTATTTTGAACCGGTCGCGGTACTCCCCCACCACGCTGACGGATGTCTCGCAGACCTCGAGGGCGAGGGCGACCTGGTCCGAGAACTCGACGAAGCCCCGACGCGCCTTCTCGTCGGCGAACGCGGTCGCGAGGTCGACGAGCGGGGGAAGCGTCTCGAGTGCTGCCGCTGCCCGTCGCACGTGGGGACGAGGCGCTCTACCGCTGAACGGCAGGGAGGCGACGTCGAGGAAACGGTCGGCCATGGCCGACACTGCGGCGGGGTCGGCGACGTTCTCGCCGAGGGCGTGGCTCAGCGACAGGACGGCCTCGGTGATCTGGTCGACCGACTTGCCGAGGGTGGCGAGACGCTCGTCGGTGCTCCTGACGACGAGGGAGCGGGCGAGCTGCCAGGCCGATGCCTCGCCGAGCAGTTGCGACTCGCTCTCACGGCCCACGATCAACGCGTGATCGCGGAAGATCGCGTTGGCAAACGCGTTGTAGGTCGACACGGTCGGCGTCTCGAACGGGTCGCGCTGCGTGTCGAGGAGTCCGCGCTCGACGAGGAGGTCGATCCGCCGGCCGATCCTTTCGCCGAGCTCGCCGGCCGCCTTGCGTGTGAAGGTGAGCCCCAACACCTCGGGCACTGTGACGAATCCATTGGCGAGCAGCCAGACGACTCGACTCGCCATCGTCTCGGTCTTTCCGCTGCCGGCGCCCGCGACGACCAGGGCCGGCTCGAGCGGCGCCTCGATGACGGCGCGCTGCTCGATCGTGGGCGGAGGCAGCTCGAGGGCCTCGGCGATGTCGATGGCGGAGTACTGAACTGAGAGCGTAGACACGGCGACACCCTCGTCGAAAGAATCGCTCACTGGGTGACCTCTCCGACCACGTGAATTCGGCACGAGCCACCGTGCCGTTGAAGGCAGTGCTCGTCGATCCGCGCCTCGAACACGCGCTTCGCCATGCCGCGGGCGTCGTCTTGCACGCGCTCTCGGAAGGCCGTAAGGGCCTCCCCGTCGAATGCCGTCTGCGATCGCTCGATGTAGGGCTTCTTGGCGGTCGACACCGCGACGAACAGGAGTTTCGCACCGCCCCGGGGCGAATCGGCCGACGCTGCCTCGAGCGCGCCCTCGGCGAGCGCCAGCTGGTAGCTGCCGAGCTGCGGGTTCTTCTCCGCCTCGGGAGCCGAGGGGGCGTACTTGCCGGTCTTGAGGTCGACGATGACGACGCTTCCGTCGGCCTGCTGCTCGACCCGGTCGATCATCCCGCGGAGGAGGGCGGGCGCCGCGTCGAGCTCGAAAGCCGACTCGGCGCCGAGCAGCGTGGAGTTGCTCGCGACGAAGTCGGTCAGGTAGGCCGAGAGGCTCTCGGTCATGGCGCGGGCGCGTTTCTTCTCCGCGGCTCCGATCCACTCCGACTCGAATTCGAGCTCGCCCCAGCGCGCCTCGACGCTCCTCCAGAGCGAGTCGGCGTCGATCTCGACGGCGTTCTCCATCACGTCGTGGATCACCGTGCCGAGCCCCATGGCTGTGCTCGACGACGAGCCGCCGAACCGGTCGACGAACCAGTGCAGCGGGCACTCCTCGAAACTGCCCATGGCCGACGGCGAGACTCGCACTCGGGCCTCGGGATCGTCGAGGTCGACGAGCTCGTCGAGGGTGGAGGGCTCGTGAAGGCCGTACCACTCGCCGGGGGCGGCGCCCGCGACGTCGGCCGCTGCGAGGCGCGCCAGGCCGATCGCGGCATCGGCCGAGTCGACGGCGCTGCGGGAGGCGAGCTGCGCGTGTCGGAGGTGGCCCACGAGGCCCCGCAGCGACAGGGGCGGCCGCACGTCGACGAGCGGGGTGGTGGGCGGCAGCAGGCGGAGAAACATCGACGGCGACTCGTCGTCGTTAGCCGTGCACGACAGGATGACCTGCTGACGGGCCCGCGAGACGGCGAGCGCGAACATCCGGAGCTCGTCGGAGAGCACGCCGGCCCGGCGGTCGACGACGGACGCCCCGGTGGAAGCCCCGGCGGAGGAGCCTGCGGCAGACGACCCGGCAGGAGCTCCGTCGGGAGGCACTTCACCGACGGACGACACCGAAGGATCCCCATCCGCCGCCTCGACCAGAGCGTCGGGAGAGAGCAGCCCGCCCCGCACCCGCAGGTTCGGCCACACCCCGTCTTGCAGTCGGGCCACGACCACGACGTCGACCTCGGCCGCGATGGCCCCGGACGGGGTCGTCACGAGCACGGTCTCGGCGAGCGCCTGCGGCGACAGCGTGTCTTCGGGCACATCCGCGTCGATCATCGCGTCGAGAAAGGCGAGCGCCGAGGCCTCGGGCGATCGCTCGACGAATCGCTTGGCCGAGGTGAAGAGCGCCACGACCCCGTCGAGCTGCCGGTCTGACTCGGAGGCGACGATGCCGTGCCCCCGCGACTGCGCGCTCCACTCGTCGGCGAGGCCGCTTCGCTCCCAGAGCCCCCAGAGGATCTCTTCGATGCTGAGGCCTTTCGACGCATCGGCGCGGGCGCGGTCGAGGCTCGTCGCGAAGCGCCCGGCCCGTGCAGCGAAGCGGGAGTCGATCGTGGCGAAGCGGCCCGGCCCGGAGAGCGCCTCGACCAGCAGTTCGTCGGCGGATCGGGTGCCGCCGCCCGCGAGCTCCTCCGCCCGGAGAGCGAGGCGAAGGCGGCGAAGGCTGAGGGAGTCGAAGCCGGCGAGCGGCCCGGCGAGCAATTCGCCCGCGACGAGCGGCGTGAGGGCGTCGCGCCCCGTGGCGACCGAGGCGGCGAGAAGCAGGTGCCGGGCGCCGAATTCGTCGCGCACCGCCCGACCGGCGATCGGCGTGCGGGTGGGCACCTCGGCCAGGTGCAGCGATCTCGCCACCGCGGGCACCAGAGCACCGCTGCGGACGACGACAATCATCTTCGACCACGGAACCCCGCCGAACAGATGGTGTTCGCGGAGCGCCCGGGCCACCGACGCGATCTCGTGCGCCGGGCTGTCCGACTCGATGCGCTGCAGTGCAGCGGCGCCCAACGACTCGGGCGCCGCCGAGAGTGCCGCGTGCTGCCGCCCGGCACCCGCCGTGCCGATCCGCTCGGTGATCGACGAGACGAACCCGCGCAGCGAGGGCTCGTGCCGGTGCACCGATTCGAGCGTGATGGTCGTGACCCGGGAGAGGCCCAGTCGGGTGGCGAGGCGGCCGAGAACGTCGGGCGAGCCGCCGCGAAACGCGTTGGTGGCGAGATCGGGGTCACCGAACGCAACGATGGCCACTCCCCGTCGGGCGAATGCTCGCAGCAGCGCGAGGGTCGACTCGGTCGCCTCCTGGGCGTCGTCGACGACGATCACCTTCAAGTCGGCCACGAGAGGCGACGACTCGCCCCGGTCGAGGGCTGCGACCGCGTAGTCGACGAGCTCGGCGGCGTCGAGGGCCGACACCTGGAGGCCGTCGACGACAGCGTGGTATTCGTCGGCGAAGTCGGCGACGGCGCTCCATTCGGGACGACCGTTCGTCGCACCCAGCTCGCGAAGCCGGTTCGCGTCGATGCCGTGCTCGGTCGCGCGCATCAGCACCTCTCTGAGCTCGGTGCGGAACCCCCGCAGACCTCGGACGACCGGGCCGAGCTCGTCGGGCCAGGCAGGCCCGGTGCCCTCGTCGAGATGCCCGTCGAGAAGGTCGCGGATGATGGCGTCTTGCTCTCCGCCCGTGAGCAGCGTGGGCGCGGGGCTCGACGCCAGCCGCGCCGCGTGCCCGACGATGTCGAAGGCGAGCGACGAGATCGTTCGAGCGAGAGGGCCGGGCGACGGGATGTCGAGGCGCCCCGCGAGGGTGTCTCGGAGCGCGGTGGCCGACCCGCGCGTCGGCGACAGAGCCAGCACGGCCGCCGGGCCCCACCCGTCGCGATGCACCCGATCGAGCACGAACTCGATCAGCGCCGTCGTCTTGCCCGACCCGGGGGCGCCGATCACGGCGGCACTCTCGCCGTCGGCAAGCTCGAGGACGAGGCGCTGGGAAGCATCGAGGGGTGCGATCACGCTGTCGACGCTAGCGGCTGCCGCCGACATCGAAGCGCAGGATCCGACGGCTGGCGACCACGGGGATCCTCGGCTCTTCTGCCCAGAGTGAACGCCGCCCGCGGGCTTCGACGAAGTCGGATATCGTCGTGCTCGTGGACATTCGCATCGGTATCGCCAACAGCCCCCGTGAGATCACCCTCGAGTCGAACGACTCCCCGGCCGACGTCGAGAAGGTCGTCGCCGAGGCCCTCGACGGAAGCAAGACGTACTTCACCCTGAAAGACAGCAAGGGCAAGGTCTACATCGTGCCCACGTCGGGTCTCGCCTACGTCGAGGTCGGCAGCGTCGAGCGCGGCCGCGTCGGCTTCGTCAGCTAACGGTGGAACTCCTCTTCGCCGCTCTAGGCGGTGCCCTGATCGGCCTCATCGTGCACTTCGCCCTCCCCGGGCAGGCGACGCGCGGGTTGTTCTGGGTCGCCGGCTGGTCGACCTCGGCCGCCATCGTGGTCTGGGAGGTCCTGACTTGGCTCGAGTGGAAGTCGGACGCCGGCTGGATCTGGATCGTGACGCTCCTCGTCGCCGCGTTGACCGCCGTCGGCGTCGCGCGCGTCTTCGCCCGGCGCCGCGAGGCCGCTGATCGCGAGTTACTCGAAGAGCTGTTCCAGGGTCGTAAGACCGCCTGAAGTGCGTTTAGCAGGTGCGGCGGTGTGCCGGATCCTGCCGTGTTGCCGGCGCGCCAGTCTCGCTGACGACTAGGCCGTCAGGCCGAGGGCGTCCATCCGCCGGGTGTGAGCGGCG
Organism: Frondihabitans sp. 4ASC-45; assembly: GCF_049472575.1. Classification (NCBI taxonomy): domain Bacteria; kingdom Bacillati; phylum Actinomycetota; class Actinomycetes; order Micrococcales; family Microbacteriaceae; genus Frondihabitans; species Frondihabitans sp. 4ASC-45. The sequence goes on from NZ_JBCEBN010000003.1 coordinate 169,248, forward strand.
ATCAACTCGGTGAAGACCGGTTCGAGTCGCTCGTCGTCGGCCGACTGGTGCGAGGCCGCGATCGCCGCGCGGGCCACCAGAAGGGTGTCGCCGACGAGACGACGACCCCAGAGCGCCAGCCGTGAGGCCAGGCGAGGATCGGCTCCGATCCCGAGCGACAGTTCGGCGACGATCGCGGTCTCATCGCTCTCGGCATCGACTTCGAGACCGGCGACCACGCGATCGCGGTAGTCGCCCGGCAGACCATCGGCGAGGCGGACGAACACGTCGTCGAGCAGGCCGGCTGCCACGTAGGTGGCCAGCATGGCCTCGTGCCAGTCGCGGCCGGCAGTGCGACGCTGGAAGTCGTCGATCAGATCGGCGTGCGGCTGCATCACGTCGGACGCGTCTTTGTCGGCGCGCTCGATCAGGGTGAGCATGGCCTTGTGTCGCTCGAGGGTCGACGCCGCGATCACGCCGGTCAGCGCCTTCGTGCGGGTAGACGGGGCCAGGCTCGACGCGTGGCCGAGCGACTCGAACAGAGCGAGCTGGAAGTAGGCCACGAGGCCGAGATAGACGTCGAGATCGGGAGTGAAATCGCCCAGCTCGACTCGGCTCACCGGGATGGGCCTCGGGGCGGGTCGGGGACGCTGACCGGCGGTCGACGACCGACCGAACCGGAACCCCCTCCATGACACCACGGCACCACCTTAGAGGGTTGCGGCCCGGCGTCCGGTGAGGGCTTGCATGCGACCGGCTAAACTGTGGGCTTACCCCTCTATATGAAACAGGGCCACACTTGACATTCAGCGACCTCTCCATCGACCAGGACATGGTCGATGCACTGGCGGCAAAGGGCATCGTCGAGCCCTTCCCGATCCAGACCCAGACCATTCCGCTCGCTCTCTCCGGCCAAGACATCATCGGCCAGGCGAAGACCGGCACCGGCAAGACCTTCGGTTTCGGCCTCCCGATCATCCAGCGCATCGGCCACCACCCGGCCCCCGGCGTCAAGGTGCTCGTCGTCGTGCCGACCCGCGAGCTGTGCGTGCAGGTGACCCAAGACCTCGAGATCGCCACGGCGAACCGCCCCGACACGAAGATCGTCTCGATCTACGGCGGCAAGGCGTACGAGGGCCAGGTCGAGCAGATCAAAGACGGTGCGCAGATCGTCGTCGGCACCCCGGGTCGGCTCCTCGACCTCGCGGGCCAGCGTCTGCTCAACCTCAAAGACGTCACCGAGGTCGTGCTCGACGAGGCCGACAAGATGCTCGATCTCGGGTTCCTCTCCGATATCGAGAAGATCTTCGCCCAGATCCCGCCGACCCGCCACACCATGCTCTTCTCGGCCACTATGCCCGGGCCGATCGTCGCCCTCGCGCGCCGCTTCATGACGAAGCCGATCCACATCCGCGCCACCGACCCCGACGAGGGCCTCACGCAGGCGAACATCAAGCACGTCGTCTATCGCGCGCACTCGCTCGACAAAGACGAGGTCATCGCGCGCATCCTCCAGGCCGAGGGTCGCGGCAAGACCGTCATCTTCACCCGCACCAAGCGCGCGGCGGCCAAGCTCGTCGAAGAGCTGAACGACCGCGGGTTCAGCGCTGCGGCGGTGCACGGCGACCTCAACCAGGAGCAGCGCGAGCGGGCCATGGCCGCCTTCAAGGCCGGCAAGAAAGACATCCTGATCGCGACCGACGTCGCGGCCCGAGGCATCGACGTCAACGACGTCACGCACGTGATCAACCACACGGTGCCCGACGACCACGACACCTACCTGCACCGTGCCGGCCGCACCGGCCGTGCCGGCAAGACCGGTATCGCCGTCACCTTCGTCGACTGGGACGACCTGCACAAGTGGGCCCTCATTAACCGCGCGCTCGAGATGAACATGCCCGAGCCGGTCGAGACCTACTCGTCGAGCCCGCACCTCTTCACCGACCTCGACATCGCCGAGGGCACCCGCGGCCGGCTCAAGCCGACGTCGCGCGAGGTCCCGCCCCGCACGGCACCGTCGACCGGTGGCCGTTCGTCGGGTGGGCGCTCCGAGGGGCGCTCGTCTGAGGGCCGCTCCTCCGACGGTCGCTCGGGTCGCTCGCGCACCCGGGGCGGCGACAGCGCAGGATCCTCCTCCCCCGTCACCGAGACCAGCGCGCCCGCCGAGTCGACCGAGGGCGAGGCTCGGCCCGCACGCTCACGCAGCCGCAACCGCCGACGTCGCCCGGCCGGCGAGCAGTCGTCGACCTCGCAGGCTCCTCAGGAGTAGCGAGGGGCCCAGCTCGACCGGGCTCTGTCCCCAGCCCTGTTCCGAATTTGAAGGAGATCCGCGCCGTTTCGCGAAAGTGAGGCGGATCGGCGCGGCGTGTCTCCAAGATCTCCTTCGAATTCGGGAGGGGTGCAGGGCGCGGGCCCCACCGCCGAGACTCGTCTGGCGAATCAGCCGACGAACGGCGCCGCCCCGGTCGCTCGGTCGATAATGCGCTCCAGCTGCTCGGGCTCGGTAGTGTTCTCGCCGAGCCGGTTGGGCTTGCCCTCGCCGTGGTAGTCGCTCGACCCGGTCACGATGAGGTCATACTCGTCGGCGAGCGCGCGCAGCGTCTGCTTGCCGCCCTCGGTGTTGTCGCGGTGGCTGATCTCGACGCCGCCGAGCCCGGCTTCGACGAGCTCGAGCAAGTGGGATTGCGGCAGGTTCGCCTCACGCCCGCGGGTGGCCGGGTGCGCGAGCACAGGCACGCCACCTGCCGCACGGATGATGCGGATGCCGAGCAGGGGCGAGGGCGCCTCGTGCGGTTCGTAGTACCCACTGCGCCAGTGCAGGATCCCGGCAAACGCCGCACTGCGATCTCGGGCGTAGCCTTTGGCCACGAGGGCATCGGCGATGTGGGGTCGACCGAGAGTCGCCCCCTCGGAGGCCTGGGCGAGCACGTCGCCCCAGTCGATGTCGTAATCGGCGCCAATACGCGTGACCATTCGCTCCGCGCGGTGCAGCCGGTCGTTGCGGAGACGGGTGGTCTCCTCCACGAGTTCGGGCGAAGCCGGGTCGAAGAGATACCCCAGCATGTGCACGCTGTTGTAGCCGACCCGGGTGGAGAGCTCCATGCCGGGGATGAGGGTCAGGCCGGTGCCCACGATCGCCGCTCGCGCCTCATCCCAGCCACTCGTCGAGTCGTGGTCGGTGAGAGCCACGGCCGCGAGGCCGGCTGTCACCGCGCTGGCGATCAGGTCGGCGGGAGCCTCTGTGCCGTCGGAGACGCTGCTGTGGGTATGCAGGTCGATCGGCCCGGTGATCATGGACTCCATCGTAGGCGGTGCGGGAGAGGTCGAAGTCGGCGGTGTCCCCTAGGCTCGTTCCACCGTGATCCGTCGACTCGTCTCCTTCGTCCTGCTGCTGGCCCTGGCCGCGGCGCTGTTCGTCGCGGCGTTCCCCCAGGTCCTCGGGCTGGAACAGCGCTATTACGTCGCGCAGGTGATCGCGTTCCGCGGGATCCTCGTGGTCGTCGCCGTCGTCGTGGCGGTCGTGTTCCTCTTCGCGGGCCTCGCCCTCCGCGCCGCGCGGAGTCTGCTCGCTGCCGCGGCCGTGCTGCTGCTGGTCTTCGCGGCGGTTACCGGCGGGGTGCTCGTCGAGCGTGGCACCGGGTCGACGAAGTTCGATGCGAAGGCTGGCGGAGACGTTCGTGTGCTCGCGTGGAACACCCTCGGCGGGGCTCCGGGCGCAGCGACCATCGCGAAGCTCGCCGTCAACTCGAAGGCCGACATCGTGAGCCTGCCCGAGACGACCCGCAAGACCGCCAACGCCGTCGCCGCGAAGATGAAGGCAGCCAAGCGCCCCGTCAGCGTGCTCGTGCTCGCGTACGACAAGACCGACAGCGCCAAGTCGACGGCCCTGCTCATCTCGACCAAGCTCGGCACCTACCGAGTCGTCGCAGACGATGAGGGCGGCACCACGCCCGTGCTCCCGACGGTCGTGGCACGCCCGGCCGACGGCTCCGGCCCGGTCATCGTGGCGGCCCATCCAGCGGCGCCCGTCAAGGCGCTCATGACCGACTGGCGTGCCGGGCTGCGGTACCTCGCGAAGCTCTGCTCGGGCGAGAGCATGATCATGGCCGGCGATTTCAACTCGACGCTCGACCACCAGTCCGGCCTCGGTTCGAAGCCAAGCACCACCCTCGGCAGCTGTCGTGATGCGGCGAAGGCGTCGGCCAACGGGGCGGTCGGCACCTGGCCGACCACGGTTCCCGCCCTGCTCGCGGCACCGATCGACCACGTGATGGCGACCTCCGACTGGAGCGTCTCGGGCTTCCGCGTGATCACGACGCAGGACGGCTCGGGCAGTGACCACCGACCGGTGCTCGCGCAGCTCACCCCGGCGTCGACCGACTAGAGCGCAGCCACAGGCACGACGTGACCCTGTGGAGAACGCAATCCGCTCTCGGGCGGCGGCGACCATAATGGTGGGCATGGCTGATCAGAAGGCACCTCGCGCCACTTCCAATCGTTCGACGACCCCAGGCTCCGACACGTTCAAGGAGTACATCTCGTCGCAGTGGGCCGATCGTGCCGACTCGGTCTCGACGCCCCGCGAGCAGACGGCGTTCACGGCCGAACGACGTGCGCGCCTGTCGGCTCTCCACCCGGGCAAGCGGCTGATCGTGCCGGCCGGGCAGGCCAAGGTGCGGTCGAACGACACCGACTACCCCTACCGGCCTCACTCCGCCTTCGCGCACCTGACGGGCTGGGCCTCTGACAGCGTCCCCGGCTCCGTCCTGGTGCTCGAGCCCACCGCCGACGGCCACGAAGCGACGCTCTATTTCCGGGCGAGCGCGGGCCGCGACTCCGATGAGTTCTACGCCAACTCCGACATCGGCGAGTTCTGGATCGGGCCTCGGCCGTCTCTCGCCGACGTGGGCGTCGACCTCGGTCTGGCTACGCGCGATCTGTCTGACTTCGAGTCGGTCGTCGGCTCCGTCGATGCCGACACGCTCCTCGTCCGCGAGGCCGACGGCGATCTGACGCGCCGCGTCGATGCCCTGCTTCCCGTGCCGGCCGGTGAGGCGACCGTCGACACTGTGGCCGATCGGTCGGCGACCACCGACGTTCTCGCCCGCGACCTCAGCGAGCTCCGTCTCGTCAAAGACAGCTACGAGATCGCCCAGATGCGGCAGGCGGTCGCCGTCACCAAGAAGGGTTTCGACGACGTCATCGCCGACTTCGACGAGGTTCTGGCACACCCTCGGGGTGAGCGCATCGTCGAGGGCACGTTCAACCGCCGCGCGCGCGCCGACGGCAACACGGTCGGCTACGAGACGATTGCCGCGTCCGGCGAGCACGCCTGTGTTCTGCACTGGACCACCAACGACGGCCGTGTCTCCCCTGGCGACCTCATCCTGATCGACGCAGGGGTCGAGCTCGACAGCCTGTACACCGCCGACATCACCCGCACCCTGCCGGTCTCCGGTCGGTTCACCGACGTTCAGCGCCTGGTGTACGAGGCGGTCTTGGAGGCCGCCGACGCCGCCTTCGCGATCGTGAAGCCCGGCATTCGGTTCCGCGAGATCCACGCCACGGCCATGGCCGTCATCGCCGAGAAGACCGCCGAGTGGGGGTTCCTGCCCGTCTCGGCCGCCGAGTCGATCAAGCCCGACGCGCAGTACCACCGTCGCTACATGGTGCACGGCACGAGCCACCACCTCGGCATCGACGTGCACGACTGTGCCGCCGCGCGACGCGACCTCTACCTCGACGGTGTGATCGAGGCCGGCATGGTGTTCACCATCGAGCCGGGCCTCTACTTCCAGCCCGACGACCTCACGGTGCCCGAGGCGTTCCGGGGCATCGGCGTGCGCATCGAAGACGACATCCTCGTCACGGCCGACGGCGCTGAGAACCTCTCGGTCGGCATTCCGCGGACCGCGTCCGACGTCGAGGCCTGGATCGCCCGGGCCTGAGTCCCTGCACCCAGGGGCCGCTACTCCTGCTTCGGCGTGCGGAGCCGCTGCGGCGACCGCACCTCGCCGCCGCGAGTGCCGCTGAATGTCGCACCGGGCGCGCTCAGTCCGGCACTTGGCGGCACTCGGTGACTCCCGCCCGTGCTGACTCCGCCGCGCTGGGGAGCGAGTGCCGCCAAATGTCGCACCGGGCGTGCTCGGTCCAGCATTTGGCGTCAGTCGGTAGCCCATCCCCGCGCCGGTCCCCGGCGGTCACCGGCACAGGCTAAATTGGTCGGGTGAGCGCCACGAGAGTTTTCGTCGCCCGGCTCGCCGGGTGCCTCGTTTTCGACCCCGCGGGCGATCGCGTCGGCAAGGTCCGCGACGTCCTCGTCGTCTACCGCAACGACGAAGCTCCGCGGGTCGTCGGTCTGGTCGTCGAGGTCCCCGGCAAGCGACGCGTATTCGTGTCGATCGGCCGGGTCACCAGCATCGGCTCCGGCCAGATCATCACCACGGGCACCATCGCGCTCCGCCGGTTCGAGCAGCGCGGCGGCGAGGTGCGGGTCATCGCCGAGATCCTCGGCCGAAAGGTTCGACTCCGCCACGACGGCTCGCTCGCCACCATCGAAGACGTCGCGATCGACGAGACCGATGAGGGCGGCTGGGAGGTCGGGCAGGTCTTCCTGCGCAAGCCGAAGGCGAGCCCCTCCCCGTTCGGCAAAGGGCCCACCGTCTTCGCCCTGTGGACGGACGTCCGCGAAGAGAGCGCCCCCGGCGAGGCCCAGAGCGCCGAGCACGTCATCGCCGCCTACGCCGACCTGCTTCCCGCCGACCTGGCGAACACCCTGCTCGATCTGGGCGAAGAGCGTCGCTACGAAGTCGCCGAAGAGCTCTCTGACGACCGTCTGGCCGACGTCCTCGAAGAGATGCCCGAAGACGAGCAGGTGTCGATCCTCAACCGCCTCGACGACAATCGCGCGGCTGATGTGCTCGACCAGATGCAGCCCGACGACGCGGCCGACCTCATCGCCCAGCTCACCGACGAGCGGGGTGAAGCACTGCTGGCCCTGATGCAGCCCGACGAGGCCGACGACGTCCGCATGCTCCTCAGCTACGACTCCGACACGGCGGGCGGTCTGATGACGACCGATCCAGTTATCGTGTCGGGTGATGCCACCGTCGCCGAGGGCCTCGCGCTGATCCGCCGCCACGAGATCGCTCCGGCGCTCGGCGCAGCCGTCTGCGTCGTCCTGCCGCCCTACGAGCCTCCGACCGGCCGCTTCCTCGGCATGGTGCACTTCCAGCGGATGCTCCGGTATCCGCCCAACGAGCGTCTGGGCACGCTTCTCGACGCTCAGACCGAACCGGTCAATGTCGGTGCGTCCGCTCTCGAGGTGACACGCGTCATGGCGCGTTACAACCTCGTCAGCGTCCCGGTCGTCGACGACAACCACCGACTTGTCGGGGTGGTGACTATCGACGACGTCCTCGACCACGTACTGCCCGACGACTGGCGAAGCCAGGATCCCGAGCAACCCTTGGGCCACACCCGGCCCCGCCTCAGAAGAGCAACCGCGACCGTAACCGGAAGGAGGACGACCAATGGCACGCGACAGCCGTAGCGACGTCCGTCTCGACTCGCCCAAGGGCCTCCGCACCCGCGTCCTCTCCGGCCGCAAAGGGCCGAGCCGTGATCGCTTCGGCCGCGCGACGGAGTCGATCGCCCGCAACATGGGCACGCCCTACTTCCTCATCGCCCTGACGCTCTTCTGTGTCGCGTGGATGGGCTACAACACGCTCGCTCCGCTCAATCTCCGCTTCGACTCGGCCGCGATCGGGTTCACGGCCCTGACCCTCATCCTGTCGCTCCAGGCCTCCTACGCCGCGCCGCTGATCCTCCTCGCACAGAACCGCCAAGACGACCGCGATCGAGTGCAGGTCGAGCAGGATCGCCAACGTGCCGAGCGCAATCTCGCCGACACCGAGTACCTGGCCCGCGAGGTCGTGGCGCTGCGCCTCGCGATGAAAGACATGGCGTCGAAAGACTTCATCCGCGACGAACTCCGGTCGCTGCTCGAAGAACTCGACCGTCGAGACGAACCGGAGGCATCGCCAGAGGCCCCAGGATCCGCGCGTGACTGACCCGCTGCCCGCCCCCGAGGGCGTGTCAGCGCGCATCCGCACCGCCCTCGCCGGCGTGCTCGACCCCGAGATCCGTAAACCCATCACCGACCTCGACATGGTCGGCGACATCGCGGTCGACGACAGCGGCGCGGCGACCGTCGGCGTCAAGCTCACGATCGTCGGCTGCCCGGCGGCCGACACCATCGAACGCGACGTTCGCGCCGCGACCGCCCGCGTCGCGGGGGTCACCGCGGTCGACGTCGACATCACTGTCATGACCCGCGAGGAGCGAGCTGCGCTCACCGAGAAGCTGCGCGGAGGCCGCGCTGCCCGCGTGATGCCGTTCGGCCCCGGCTCGCTGACGCGGGTCTACGCCGTGACGAGTGGCAAGGGCGGCGTCGGCAAGTCGACGGTCACTGCCAACCTCGCAGTTGCTCTGGCCGCTCGCGGGCTCGCGGTCGGCATCGTCGACGCCGATGTCTACGGCTTCTCGATCCCCGGCCTCCTCGGCTTGGTCGACGACGCGGGTGCGAGTGTGAAGCCGACGCAGGTCGACGACATGATCCTGCCGCCCGTCGCCTACGGGGTGAAGGTGATCTCGATCGGCATGTTCGTCGACGACACCTCGACCGCGGTGGCCTGGCGTGGCCCCATGCTGCACCGCACGATTCAGCAGTTCTTGACCGACGTCTATTTCGGCGACCTCGACGTGCTCCTACTCGACCTGCCACCCGGCACCGGCGACGTGGCTATCTCGGTCGGGCAGCTACTGCCGAACGCCGAGGTCATCGTCGTCACGACACCCCAGCCGGCGGCGGCCGACGTCGCCGAGCGTTCCGGGCTCGTCGCCCGGCAGACCGGGCAGAAGCTGCTCGGCGTGGTCGAGACCATGTCGGGGATGCCCCAGCCCGACGGCTCGGTGCTCGAGCTGTTCGGCTCGGGCGGCGGCGCGGAGACCGCCCGGCGGCTCTCGAAAGGGCAGGAGTCTCCCGTCGAGCTCCTGGCGAGCGTGCCACTGAGCCTGGCGTTGCGCGAAGGCGGCGACGCGGGCGAGCCGGTCGTCGTCGGCCGGCCGGGTGACCCGGCGGCACAGGCGATCGAGACGTTGGCCGCGAGGCTGGCGAGCCAGGGGCGCGGGCTGGCTGGCCGCCGACTCGGGGTCACGGTCTTCTGACGCGTTCAGAAGTCTGGCAAGAGCGAGCTGAAAGGCCCCCTGTAGCGGGCAAATCAGCTGGTTTTGCCAGCGTTCTGAACGCTCGTGCCCCCCAGCCGGGCCGTCGTTCTGCGAATTCGGCCTGATCCGGCCGCTTGAGGGCCGAGACGCGCAAAACCGGACGCGTAAGGTTCGGGCGACCCGTCGGATCCTGAGCCACGAAAAAGACTGCACCCGACAGGCTGCGCCGTAAACAGCAAAGGCGACCTCCCGCTACTGCGGGGGTCGCCGTGGGCTGCTGCTGGTCGCGCCAGCGCGTGGGCTCAGTCGAAGGAGCGCGTGGGCTGACGACGGTAGCCGTCGGTGCTGGTGCTGACGACGGTGCCGACGATACCGGCGAATGCGGCGACTGCAAGAACGGTGATTCCGATGAACATGATGCCCTCCATGGCGATGTGGTTGTTGTGTGTAATACCAGTATGAAGAGGGTCATTGCAAAGGACAATCGACCTTTTCTAGAGTGACAATGTAGATTTGCTTCATGGATGTCAAGCGTCTCGAGCTCCTCCGCGAACTCGCCGAGCGGGGCAGTATTGCCGCGGTCGCCAAAGCCACGCACCGCACCCCGTCGGCCGTGTCGCAGCAGCTCAAGGTGCTCGAACGCGAGGCCGGTACACCCCTCACCGAGCGGCAGGGGCGGGGTCTCGTGCTGACCGGGTCGGGGCGCGTGCTGGCCCAGACGGCGGCCGATGTCGCAGTCGCCCTCGAGCGCGCTCAGGCCACCTGGGACGACTTCCTCGTGGCACCCCAGGGGGAGGTCACTCTGGCGACGTTCCCGACGGCCGGACAGATGCTGCTTCCCGGGCTGCTCAGGACCGTGGCCGAGACGCCGGGCCTGGTCGTGCGCGCATCCGACCACGATCCGGCCACCCTCGCGTTCCCCGACCTCACGGGCGACTTCGACGTGGTCATCGCGCACTCCCCCGACGGCGAGCGAAGCTGGCGCGGTCGAGGGCTCACGATCGTGCCCCTGCTCCGCGAACCGCTCGACATCGCGCTCCCCGCCGACCACCGACTCGCCGGCCGCGCCTCGCTGGCCCTCGAGGACCTCGTCGGCGAGAGTTGGATCGGTGTGCCGAAGGGCTACCCGTACGACTGGGTGTACCGCGAGATCGAGCGCATCACCGGCACGGCACCGCGCATCTCGCAGCGCTTCAGCGACACCCGCATCACCGAGTCGCTGGTCGGCGCCGGCCTCGGCATCGCCGTGCTCCCCCGCTTCACGTCGAGCGGCGTCCGCGACGACATGGTGCTTCTGCCGCTCGAGGGGATGCGTGCTGTGCGCTACGTGTCGGTGCTGCTCCGTCCCGATCGCGCCGAACGGCCATCGGTTCGCCGCGTCGTCGACGCCCTTCGCGCCGAGGCCTCACGAGTAGCTTCGCTGCACGGCACGGTCTAAAGAGACGAGGATCCGCGCAGGGCCTACGTCGCCTCGTTGTCGTAGGGCGGCGCCTCGCCTGCAGACAACGGCACCACCGTCGCGCGCGAGCTGCGGGTGGGCAGGCCCGCCGCCACAGCCGACGCCGCGGCGGCCGACGCCGGAGTCGAGATGACGGTCGTGGGCTCGTCGAGGAGGGCGTCGCGGATGATGCGACGGGGATCGTACTGACGCGGGTCGAGCTTCTGCCAGTCGACGTCGTTGTACTCCTCGCCCATCTCCTCTTTCATGCGGGCCCGGGCCGTATCTGCCATGCCCCGAACGGTTCGCACGAGCTGGCCGAGCTTCTGCGCGTAGATCGGAAGGCGTGTGGGCCCCAACAGCATGACCGCGATGAGCGCGATCACGAAGATCTTGTCGAAGGAGGGCAACACGTGAAGAGACTAACGGCTCGAACCTCGGAGCGCCCCCTAGAGTTGACCGACGAGGAGTAACGAGTGCCACACAAAGAGTCCAGTTGGAAGTTCGCCGAAGAACTGGTCACCGAGAGCGACGCCATCGGTCTTGCGCGCCAGCACTCCCTCGAAGCGGGTGTCGAGGCGGTCTCGCCTGGTGTCGGTGCGCAGCTGGCGCTGACCACCGCCCTCATCGGCGCCAAGAACATCATCGAGATCGGCACGGGTCTCGGCGTCTCTGGCCTGTGGCTCATGGCGGGAGCGCCCTCCGCCACGCTCACGTCGATCGACAGTGAGGTCGATCATCAGCAGACGGCTCGCGAGACGTACGTGCTCGCCGGCATCCCGGCCAACCGCGTGCGGCTGATCGCCGGTCGCGCCCGCGAGGTGCTGCCGCGGATGAACGAGAACTCCTACGACGTGGTCTTGATCGACGCCGATCCCGAGGGCGTCATCGAGTACGTCGAGCACGGCCTCCGGCTGGCCCGCACGGGCGGGATCGTCCTCGTCGCTCATGCTCTCTGGAACGGCCGCGTGGCCAACCCCGCCGCCCGCGAGCAGATCACCGCCGACTACCGCACGCTCCTCACCGAGGTCTCGACGTCACCGGCCGTGATCAGCTCGCTCGCGACCGCCGGCGACGGACTGCTCCAGCTCGTCAAGCGCTGACGCGGGCATGCAAAAACGCCCCGCACGTTCTGTGCGGGGCGTCTTCTGGGGGCCGTTAGGAAGCGGCTTTGACAACGCCGGCTAGGGCGTCGTGCAGCTCTTTGGCCTCGTCATCGTTGACCGAGACCACCAGGCGCCCTCCGCCCTCCAGCGGAACGCGCACGATGATGAGCCGACCCTCCTTCACGGCCTCCATTGGTCCGTCGCCGGTCCTCGGCTTCATGGCTGCCATCAGATAGTCCCCTTTCGCGGAATGCTCATACCTATTATCGGTGATTTGCAGGCCAGTCCCTAAACGTCGGCCGTCAGGCGTCGCCGAACCGCCTGTCACGGGGGTGTCCAGTCGTACCCGTTCACCCACCAGCAGTAGTAGAGCCAGATCCACTGGGCAATGACGAAGACGGCCACGAGGCTCACGCGGAACACCTTCGACCGTGGAACGGCGAGCGCTCCGAGCAGCGGGAAAATCGGCATCAGCACACGGAACGTCGACGACTGCGGAAAGAACACCGCCAGCAGATAGAGCACGTAGGCAACGACCCAGAACCGCAGGTCGATGGGCAGGCGCCGTGCCCACGGGGTGACGAGGAACAGCCCGAAGAGGACTACCGCCACGACGAGGAAGACCACCCCCGCACCACCCGGCACCCACCAGTTCGCCCCCTGGACCCACGAGGTGAAGGGCAGGAGGTGTCCGTAGCCGATGTAGTCGGCGCGCCACGACAGCTCGGTGGCCGTGTAGGCGTCGAGACGGCCGGTGGCGATGGCCGCCACGACGGGCCAGGCCAGACCGAAGACTCCCGTGGCTATCGCCACGACTCCGACTTTCAGGCGCTCACGAGGCGGGAACGGCTCGGTCTCCCGCCGGAGGTACCGATGACCCCAGTGGAGCGCGAGCGCCAGCGCGAAGGCGATCACACCGGGCCGGGTGAACGACGCCACCGCGAGCACGAGGAGCATCAACCCGTAGCGCCGCTGCAGCAGCAGCAGAAGCGCGACCGCCAGCAGCAACAGGAACAGCGACTCGGCGTACGCCACCTGCAGCAGCGGCGACAGCGGGGCCACACAGAAAAGCAGCACTCCGAAGAGGGCCGACCCGGCGGGCAGGAACCGGACGAGGATCCGAGAGAACACCAGGGCGGTCGCTGCGGCCGCCAGCACCGACACGAACACTGCCGTCGGCGCGAACGACGCTCCGGTCAGCTCCATCAGCCCACGGGTAACCACGGGGTAGACCGGGAGGAACGCCCACTGGTTCTGCGCGACGTGCCCGTCGGCGGTGAGCGGCAGCACGCTCGGGTATCCGATCTGGGCGACGATGTAGTACCACTGGCCGTCCCAGATCTTCGCGAAGCTCGCGTAATCCGGTCGAGAGACGGTCCAGGGGTTGGTCGCCTGAGCGCCGGCGAACCCGAGCAGAAGCGCCGTGCTGACGAGGCGCGACGCCACGAAGATCAGCAGGACCTGCGCCCACCACGGCAGCCGGTCGACGATCGCGCGAGCGCGTGACAGCGGCGTCGCCGCACTCACCTCGTTTCGCACCGAAGGGCGGCTACCGGTGATCAGGCCGTCAGCCACGCCCGCAGCCCGCGCTCGCACTCGGTGATCTGCTCGAGCGCGACGCGCTCGTCGTCGGCGTGGGCCTTCATCGGGTCGCCGGGGCCGTAGTTGACCGCGGGGATGCCGAGGCCCGAGAAGCGCGCAACGTCGGTCCAGCCGTACTTCGGCTTGGCCTCGCCGCCGACGGCCTTCAAGAATTCTTGCGCGAGGGGCGCGTCAAGGCCCGGGCGAGCGCCCTGCGCCAGGTCGACGATCGTGACGTCGTACTCGCCGAACAGCTCGTGGATATGCGCCACGGCCTCGTCGGCCGAGCGGCTCGGTGCGAACCGGTAGTTAATGTGCACCATGCACTCGTCGGGGATCACGTTGCCGGCGACGCCGCCGCTGATTCCGACGGCGTTCAGACCCTCGCGGTAGACGAGGCCGTCGACTTCGACCTGGCGCGCCTCGTAGGCGGCGAGCTTCGCGAGAATGGGCGCGGCCTTGTGGATGGCGTTGTCGCCGATCCAGGAGCGAGCGCTGTGCGAGCGGAGGCCGTAGGTGCGGATCTCGGCGCGGAGGTTGCCGTTGCAGCCACCCTCGACGCTCGAGTTCGACGGCTCCATGAGGATCGCGAAGTCGGACGCGAGCATCTCGGGGTACTCGCGAGTCAGGCGGCCGAGACCGTTGAGCGCATCGGAGACCTCTTCGTGGTCGTACCAGACCCAGGTGATGTCGACGTTCGGCTCGGTCAATTCGACGGCGAGCTTGAGGGCGACCGCGCAGCCGGCCTTCATGTCGACGGTGCCGCGGCCCCAGAGGTAGTCGACACCGTCGATCGTCTCGTAGCGGGTCGGAACGTTGTCGTTGATCGGCACGGTGTCGATGTGCCCGGCGATGACGACCCGCTTCGCCCGGCCGAGGTTCGTCTTCGCGACGATGGCATCGCCGTCCTGAAAGAGCTCGAGGTGATCGCACCCCTCGAGAGTGGCCCAGATGTCGTCGGCGATCCGCTTCTCATCGGCCGACACCGAGGGGATATCGCACAGCTGCCGGGTGAGGTCGATCGAGGAGACGGTCAGGTCGAGGGCTGGCATGCGCACAGCCTAGCCGGGCGGCGATAACGGGACCTCGGAGACGAACGCGACCCCGTCGGATCCTCGATAGCCTTTTGCCATGAGTGCTTCTTCCGCCGCCTGGGGCTACGGCCTCGCCACCATCGCCTCCGACGGCACGATCCTCGACACGTGGTTCGGCTCGCCCGTTCTCGGCGAGTTTCCCGCCGATCGCGACCCGGCTCTCGCGCCGGCCGAGATCGGCGAGCAGGCCGGCCCCGACGACCGCCGAGCCGTGACGCTCGAGCCCGTCACGGTGCGAATCGACCTCGAGGCGGCACCCGCGTCGACCCCCGACGCGTATCTGCGCCTGCACCTGCTCAGCCACCTGCTCGTCAAGCCGAACACGATCAACCTCGACGGCATCTTCGCCCACCTGCCCGCGGTCGTATGGACGAACGCCGGCCCCGTGCACCCCGACGACTTCGGCCGGCTGCGCCGAAGCCTGCAGCGCGCGGGGATCCAGGCGACCGGCGTCGACAAGTTCCCCCGCCTTCTCGACTACGTGCTGCCCGAGAGGGTGCGCATCGCCGACGCGTCGCGCGTGCGCCTCGGCGCTCACCTGGCACCGGGCACGACCGTCATGCACGAGGGCTTCGTCAACTTCAACGCGGGAACGCTTGGCGACTCCATGATCGAGGGTCGCGTGTCGCAGGGCGTCATCGTCGGGCACGGCTCCGACGTCGGGGGCGGCGCCTCGATCATGGGCACGCTCTCGGGCGGCGGCACCCAGCGCGTCTCGATCGGCGACCGGGCCCTGCTCGGAGCGAACTCGGGCATCGGCATCTCGATCGGCGACGACACCGTCGTCGAGGCGGGCCTCTACGTGACGGCCGGCACGAAGGTGGTCGTCGTCGGTTCAGCCTCCGACACGAACGGCAAGCAGCAGACGGTCAAGGCCGTCGAGCTGTCGGGCCGGGCCGGGCTGCTATTCCGCCGCAACTCGCTGACCGGAGCCGTCGAGGTGCTGCAGCGCAAGGGCACCGGCGTGACGCTGAACGAGGCGCTGCACGCCTGACCCAGGCATCCGCGTCAGCTAGTCGCAATACGCGGGTTTAGTCGCGGAATGCCGCGACTAAACCTGCGAAACGCGACTAGGGGTCGCACGCCTAGACGGTCAGCGACGCTCGGGCCAGTCGCGCTCGGTCGCTCCGACATACAGCTGCTGCGGTCGGCCGATCTTGGTGGCCTTGTCGACGTTCATCTCACGCCAGTGCGCGATCCACCCGGGCAGCCGCCCGATGGCAAAGAGCACCGTGAACATGCGGGGCGGGAACCCCATGGCCTTGTAGATGATGCCGGTGTAGAAGTCGACGTTCGGGTACAGCTTGCGCGAGATGAAGTACTCGTCGCTGAGCGCGACCTGCTCCAGCTCGAGGGCGATGTCGAGCAGCTCATCTTTCACGCCGAGGGCTGCGAGAACCTCGTCGGCGCTCTCCTTGACGAGCTTGGCGCGCGGGTCGTAGTTCTTGTAGACCCGGTGGCCGAAGCCCATCAGCTTGACGCCCTCCTCCTTGTTTTTGACGCGCTCGACGAAGCGGGCGACGCCCTGACCGGAGTCGCGGATCTCGGCGAGCATCTTGAGCACGGCCTCGTTGGCGCCGCCGTGCAGCGGACCGTAGAGGGCCGAGATGCCGGCCGAGATCGAGGAGTACATGTTGGCCTCGGTCGAGCCGACGAGGCGGACCGTCGAAGTGGACGCGTTCTGCTCGTGGTCTTCGTGGAGGATGAGCAGGCGTTCAAGGGCTTTCGAGAGCACCGGGTTGACGACGTACGGCTCGGCCATCGTGCCGAAGTTGAGCTTCAAGAAGTTGTCGACGAACGAGAGGCTGTTGTCGGGGTAGAGGAACGCCTGCCCGAGGCTCTTCTTGTGGGCGTAGGCCGCAATGACGGGCAGCTTCGCCAAGAGGCGGATGGTCTGGAGTTCGACCTGCGCCGGATCTTTGACGTCCATGGTGTCTTCGTAGAACGTCGACAGCGCGCCGACGGCCGACGACAGCACCGACATCGGGTGAGCCGAGGCGGGCAGCGCATCGAAGAACCGGCGGAGGTCTTCGTGCAGAAGAGTGTGGCGGCGGATGCGCGCGTCGAACGAGGCGAGCTCGTCGGCGGTCGGCAGCTCACCGTAGATCAGCAGCCACGCGGTCTCGAGAAAAGTCGAGTTCGCCGCGACCTGCTCGATCGGGTACCCGCGATAGCGGAGGATGCCCTCGTCGCCGTCGATGTAGGTGATCGCGCTCTTGGTCGCGGCCGTGTTCACGAATCCGGCGTCGAGCGTCGAGTAGCCCGTCTGCTTCATGAACGTCGAGATGTCGACGCTCGATGCCCCGTCGCTCGACGGGACGATCGGGAACTCGGCCGTTCCGCCCGGGAACGTGAGTTTCGCCGTCTGCTGCGTGGCCTTCTGGGCGTCGTTGGCAGTGTCAGTCACTCGTTCAGCCTAGTAGGAGGGGCACCGGGCGCGAGCACCCCCGAGCGCAGGATCCGACGGCTCAGCCGGCGAGACGACTCACGGCCGCGTCGATCCGCTCGTCGGTCGTGGTGAGCGCGATGCGCACATGACGTGCACCGCTCACCCCGTAGAACGTGCCCGGCGCCACCAGGATGCCCCGGTCGGCGAGCCACCCCACGGTCGCCCAGGCGTCTTCGTCGCGGGTGGCCCAGAGGTAGAGGCCTGCCTCGCTGTCGTCGATGCGGAATCCGGCGGCGACGAGGGCTCGCGAGAGCCGGTCGCGCCGCCCTCGGTAGAGCGCCTTCTGGGCGCGAACGTGCTCGTGGTCACCGAGGGCTGTGACCATGGCCTGCTGCACCGGCGCCGGAGGCATGAGACCCGCGTGCTTCCGCACACCGAGCAGCTGCCCGACGATCTCGCCGCAGCCGGCGATGAACCCGGCGCGGTAGCCCGCGAGATTCGACTGCTTCGACAGCGAGTAGACCGAGATGACGTTTCGGCGGCTGTCGCCGATCACGCGCTCGTCGAGGATGCAGGGTGTCGCCGTGTCGTCGTACTCCGCCTCCCAGCCGAGCTCGGCATAGCACTCGTCGCCAGCGACGACGGCCCCGAGCTCGCGGGCACGCTCGACGGCGGCCTTGAGCTGCTCGATGGAGAGGACTCGGCCGTCGGGGTTGCCGGGGCTGTTAAGCCATACGAGCTTCGTCGACCGAGGCCACTCGGCGGGGTCGTCGGAGGCGAGGGCGGTGGCGCCGACCAGTGCCGCGCCGAGTTCGTAGGTTGGGTAGGCGTTTGTCGGGTACACGACAGTGTCGCCCGGGCCGAGACCGAGCCAGAGGGCCATGCCGGCGATGAGCTCTTTGGAGCCGATCGTCGGCAGCACGTTCGCGTCGGTGAGGCCGGTGACGCCGCGCCGTTCGGCATACCAGTCGATGATGGCGGCGCGGAGGGCCGGGGTGCCGGCGACCTGCGGATAGGCGTGCGCATCGGTCGCCTCACGCAGGGCGTCGCGCACGACGGCCGGGGTCGGGTCGACGGGCGATCCGACCGAGAGGTCGACGATGCCGCCCTCGTGACGGCGCGCAGTGGCCGAGGCGCCGGCCAGGGAATCCCACGGAAACTCGGGAAGAGTCAGAGCCACGCCGAGACGCCGATCAGTGCTCGGCGGCCTGCGGCGGCAGAACCGAGATGACCGGGTGGTCGTGAGCGATCACGCCGATCTTGGCGGCACCGCCCGGCGAGCCGATCTCGTCGAAGAATTCGACATTGGCCTTGTAGTACTCGGACCACTTGTCGGGAAGATCGTCTTCGTAGTAGATCGCCTCGACGGGGCAGACCGGTTCGCAGGCACCGCAGTCGACGCATTCGTCGGGGTGAATGTAGAGCGAGCGTTCACCCTCGTAGATGCAGTCGACCGGGCACTCGTCGATGCAGGCGCGGTCTTTGACATCGACACAGGGGAGGGCGATCACATACGTCACGGGCTAAATCTGTTCCTTCGCATCGGGCAGGTCGGTCGGACTCTGCGGCGAGTGTCCCAGTCTATCGACCCGCGCGGCCCGTGCGGCCCGCAGAGCCCCGAAACGGGGCCAGCCCAAGACGAACAGGGCGATCACGACCGGGCCGAAGAGCCACGCGTAGCCGAGCGCGTTGCCCGGAACGAGCACGGTTCCGCTCGACTGGGGAAGGGACAGGAGGCCGACGACGCCGACCACTCCCAGGGCGGCGAGGACGCCGACGAATCGTGAGCCGAACTGGATCCTGAAGCCGATCAGCAGTGCCGCGACCATGGCCAGCGCCAGCGTCGCCCCGACCGGGAAGCCACCCGCCGTCTCTTGATGGGCGATCGTGCCGATGGCCCCGAAGAGGGCGCCGGCGACGAGCGAGGCGCCGTAGGTCAGGCCCTTGCCCAGCGGGCCGAGCTCGTCCAAGCCGGCACCCTGCGGGAACGACGCAGGCTCCGGCTCGGCCACGTGACGGAACGTCTCGACGACGCTGACCGGCTCGATGGCGCCGTGCGGAAACTCCAGGGCGGGCCCGCCCGGCGTGCGGACGACGCGCACCTGCGAGCGGTAGGCCTCGAGGGCTCGGACCTTGCGCTCGAGCACGAGGGTGCCATCGACGACGACGTCGGCGCCCGCCAAGGCCGGCACCCCGGACGGCCTCCCGCCGGACGAGGTCTCCATCTCGACGGTGCCGCCTGTGATCGCGAAGAACGGAACACCCGCGATCTCGGCGGTTCGTGCTACCACGCGGTTGACCCGGACGTGATCGGGGTGCCCGTAGCCGCCGTCGACGTCGTAGCTGACGATGGCGGTCGGCTGCACGTCGTCGACCACGGCCGCCAGGTCGGAGACGATCTCGCCGAAGGACGCGGAGCAGAACGCGGCTGGGTGCACGTCGGCCACGGGGATGGGCATTCCGTCGCTCCCCCACTCCATGCCGGAGTCGCGGTAGGCGCGGACGGGAAGACCGGGCGTGCGAGCGCTCTCGGTGCCGAGGAACCGGTGGTCGGCCACCCCGAGAACGGCCATCGCCTCGGCGATCTCGTTCTGTCGGTGCGCGGCGAGCGCGGCGTCGCGACCGCGCAGGGCGGCGAGGTCGTCGGGCATGACCTCGCCGAGCTCTCCGCGAGTGCAGGTGACGACCGTCACCTGGGCGCCGTCGTCGACGAGGGTCGCCAGCAGCGCCCCTGTCGCGATCGTCTCGTCGTCGGGGTGGGCGTGCACCACGAGGACGCGCTCGAGGTCGCTCCCTCGGTCTCTCGATGTCGAGGCAACAGGGGCTGGAGGGTCGGTCTCGGAAGTGCTCATCACTGGACAGGATAGGCGAGCGGCCATTATTGTCGTCCGTGGTTAGGCAAGGCTTACCAACATAAGTCGACCTCACCCGGCCAGGGCCATCGCCCCGCCGACCGGCTCCGGCCCATCCGATTCATAAGGCTCGCCCGTGATCGCCAACTTCCTCATCGGCCTCCGCGAAGGTCTCGAGGCCTCCATCGTCGTAGGCATCCTCATCGCCTACCTGGTCAAGGTCGGGCGGCGCGACGTGCTGCCCCGGATCTGGGCCGGCGTCGCCCTCGCCGCAGTTCTCTCGCTCGGCCTCGGTGCCCTGCTCACCTTCGGCCGCTACGGCCTCAGCTTCCAGGCGCAGGAGATCATCGGCGGCGGGCTGTCGATCATCGCCGTCGGCTTCGTCACGACGATGACCTTCTGGATGGCGAAGACCGCCGGCAGCATGAAGCACGACCTGCAGTCGAACCTCGACAAGGCCCTCCTCGGCGGCGCCTGGGCGATCGTCGGCCTCGCGTTCCTCTCGGTCGGCCGCGAGGGCATCGAGACGGCGCTGTTCGTCTGGGCGACCGTGTCGACCGCGGGAGGCACCGCCATTCCCGCCATCGGCGCTCTTCTCGGCATCGCCGCGGCCATCGTGATCGAGATCGGCATCTACCGCGGCTTCGTCCACCTCAACCTGGCGAAGTTCTTCACCATCACCGGGTTCTTCCTGGTGATCGTCGCCGCCGGCGTGTTGCTGTACGGCATCGGCGACCTGCAGGAGGCCGGAGTCCTGCCCGGCGCGAGTGTCTACGCGTTCGACATCTCGCGTGCGATTCCGCCGACCAGCTGGTACGGCACCCTTCTCCAGGGCCTCGTCAACTTCACCCCGCGCCCGACGGTGCTGCAGTCCATCGTCTGGCTCGCATATCTCGTGGTCGTCCTCCCGCTCTTCCTCCGCGCCACACGGCGCCGCCCGGCGAAGACGACCTCCCCCTCGACCACCACCGCCGACTCGACGCCCACCCCGGGTTCGCGCGAGTCCGTTCTCAGCACTGGAGCACCCGAATGATCGTTCGCCCCCTCGGCCTCGCGGCCGGAGTCGCCGTCGCCGCCCTCGCCCTGACCGGCTGCGTCGAGAACAACCCGTCCGCGGGATCCTCGTCGAATGGCGCCACGACCGTCAGCGTCACCGGCAAAGACTCGAGCTGCGAGGTCTCGACCACGACCGCGCCGAGCGGAACGGTCACCTTCACGATGGCGAACGAAGGATCCGACAACACCGAGTTCGAGGTCCTCGCCTCGGACGGGCTCCGGATCCTGAGCGAGAAAGAGAACATCGGGCCCGGAACGTCGGGCACGCTGACCACCCAGCTCGCGGCCGGCGACTACTACACCGCCTGCATCCCCGGCCTCGTCGGAGAGGGCGTTCGCGCCAAGTTCACCGTCACCGACTCGGGCAAGACCATCAAGGCGACCGGCACCGAGCAGCAGCAGATCGACGCGGCCGACAAGGCCTACGTCGGGTACATCAAAGATCAGACCGGCCAGCTCGTGACCGGCACGCAGGACTTCCTCGACGCGTGGCTCGCGGGCGACGACGCGGCGGCCAAGAAGCTCTACCCCGAGGTACGCGCGCACTACGAGCGCATCGAACCCGTCGCCGAGTCGTTCGGCGACCTCGATCCCCAGCTCGACAACCGCGCCGCCGACCTCGAGAAGGGCGAGAAGTGGACGGGCTGGCACCGGATCGAGAAAGACCTGTGGCAGCCGACCGCCGCCGTTCCCGGCCGCTCCGACTACAAGACCGCTCTGACCGCCGCGGAGAAGAAGTCCCTCGCCGCGCAGCTCACCAAGAACACCAAGCAGCTCTACGACGAGGTCACCGCCTCCGACTTCAGCGTCGGGCTCGACACGATCGCCAACGGCGCTGTCGGCCTCCTCGACGAGGTCGCGACGTCGAAGATCACCGGCGAAGAAGAGACCTGGTCGCACACCGACCTCTACGACTTCCAGGCCAACCTCGAGGGCGCGCAGGTCGCCTACGAGGGCGTGCGCTCGATCCTCCTCACGAAAGACAAGTCGCTCGCGACCGAGCTCGACTCCGAGTTCAAGTCACTCGACGCGCTCCTCGCGAAGTACGGCAGCCTCGACACCTCGTACCCGTCGTACACGAAGCTCACTGCAGCCGACAAGAAGGCGCTCTCCGACGGCGTCAACGCCCTCAGCGAGCCCCTGTCGAAGCTCACCGCGGCGCTCCTCGGCTAGGGCACAGGGTGAGAGACAGGCAGACAAGCGTGCCCACAGACGACGAGACCGCTCCGCGCCCCGGACTGTCGCGGCGCGGGCTGCTCGGCCTGGCCGGAGTGGGCCTCGGCGCGGGCGTGATCGGCGCAGGCTCGGCACTCGGAATCGAGTCGGCGGTCACGAGTGCCGCGGCCGCCTCGAGCGGCGCGAACACGACCTACCCCTTCTACGCCACGCACCAGTCGGGCATCGTCACCGCGGCGCAGGACCGCCTGCACTTCGCGGCCTTCGACATCGCGTCGGGCGTGACGCGCGCCGAGCTCATCGACCTCCTCAAAGACTGGTCGTACGCGGCCGGCCGCATGACCCGTGGGCAGGAGGTGTCGCCCACGGGTGCCACCGGCGGCTCGCTCTACGCTCCCCCGGACGACACCGGAGAAGCGCTCGGTCTGCCGGCTTCGGGCCTCACCATCACGATCGGCTTCGGCCCCTCGCTGTTCGACGATCGCTTCGGCCTCGCCTCGAAACGCCCGCCCAAGCTGATCGACCTGCCCGAGTTCCCCGGCGACAACCTCAACGCCGCGGCCAGCGACGGCGACCTCTGCATTCAGGCGTGCAGCGACGACCCGCAGGTCGCCGTCCACGCCATCCGCAACCTGTCGCGCATCGCGTTCGGCCGCGCCTCGCTCCGCTGGTCGCAACTCGGATTCGGCCGCACCTCGTCGACCACCCGCGGCCAGACCACACCCCGCAACCTGTTCGGCTTCAAAGACGGCACGGCCAACCTCAAGGCCGAAGACACGGCGCTCGTGCGCAAAGACGTCTGGGCCCAAGGATCCGACGGCGCGGCCTGGATGGCGAACGGCACCTACCTGGTCTCCCGCAAGATCCGGATGCAGATCGAGACCTGGGACCACCAGTCGCTCAAGGAGCAGCAGGTCGTCGTCGGTCGCGACAAGGGCGAGGGCGCTCCGCTTTCGGGCGGGACCGAGTTCAGCTCCGTCGACTTCACCAAGAAGCAGCACGGGGTGCCGCTCGTCGCGACCACGTCGCATGTGTCGCTCGCCCACCCCGACCACAACGGCGGCGCTCAGCTGCTGCGCCGCGGCTACAACTTCGTCGACGG
Source organism: Frondihabitans sp. 4ASC-45 (assembly GCF_049472575.1). Classification (NCBI taxonomy): domain Bacteria; kingdom Bacillati; phylum Actinomycetota; class Actinomycetes; order Micrococcales; family Microbacteriaceae; genus Frondihabitans; species Frondihabitans sp. 4ASC-45. The sequence continues at coordinate 192,249 of NZ_JBCEBN010000003.1, forward strand.
CAACGATGACCTCGGTCGCCTCAACGCCGGGTTGTTCTTCATCAGCTTCCAGCGCGACCCCGAGGCGCAGTTCGTCCGGATCCAGAACGCCCTGGCCGCGAACGACGCGATGGGCGAATACCTGCAACACGTGTCGAGCGGCATCTTCGCGGTGCCGCCCGGAGCCCGTGCCGGAGGGTTTGTGGGCGAGACGCTGTTCGCGTAGTACGCGCCGCTTGCGTTCACTCGCTCTGACCCTGTGAAGCACAGCGGAGCGACGCGAAACGGCCAATCCTGAACACCGTAGGGCGTCCCGGTGGCCGTTTCACTTCACCCTCGGCCGCTACGAAGCAGCGACGGGGAGGTGTTCCGCCCACCAGCCGAGGATCTCGTCGAACCTCTGCACCCGGTGCCGCGGGCGACCCGATCGCGACAACTCGTGGTTCTCACCCGGGAACACCAGCATCTTGGTGTCGACGCCGGCCCGCACGAGGCCGAGGTAATACCGCTCAGCCTGCGGCAGCGGACAGCGGAGGTCGTCCTCCGAGTGCACGACGAACGTCGGCGTCGTCACCTGCGACACGAAGGCCTGCGGGCTCTGCGCGGCCATCGCCTGGGGGTCGGCCCCGGTGTACTGCTCCACGAAGAAGGTGCCGATGTCGGAGGTGCCGATGAAGAACTCCGGGTCGAGGAACCCGCGCTCGACGATCGCACCCGCGAACCGGTGATCGTGCGCGATCGTCCAGGCCGTGAGGTAGCCCCCGTACGAACCGCCCATGATGCCGACTCGCTCCCCATCGAAGCTCGGGTTGGCAGCCACCGCGCCTTCAAGGAAGTCGAGGACGTCGGTCATGTCGATGGTGCCCATGCGGTTCTGGATGGCCCGCCCGAAGGCCTGACCGTATCCGGAGGCGCCCCGCGGGTTGCACATGACGACGCCGTAGCCGGCGTCGGCATAGACCTGAGCCTCGTCGAAGAGCGACCCGGTGTACTGCGAGTACGGCCCACCGTGGATCACGAGAAGCACGGGGTGCGGCCCCTCCCCCGACGGAGTGAGCACCCAGCCGTGGATGGGGGTTCCGTCTCGAGCCTCGATCGTGGTCTCGACGGCCTCGCGCAGCCCGGTCGCGCGAACGGCGGCGGAGAAGTCGGTGACACGGTCGAACGACCCGCTCTCCACCACCGCGACGTCGCCCGCTGTCGACTCGTCGATGTAGGTCACTGCCGTCGTGGCCCCGGAGACGGCGTACCCGGTGACCTCCAGGCTTCCCTCGGTGAGGCGCGTCGTCACGCCATCCGCTGTGACACGCAGCAGCTGAACCGTGCCGCGTGTCGTCTCCGCCACGAGCACTGCGCCGTTTCCGGCGCCCACCAGCCTCGACGAGGAGAGATCGACGTTCTCCGGGTCGGTCAGCCGCGTCAGCGCGACCCCGGCCGCCGAACGAACGTAGAGCGCCGCGTTCGTGCCGACGAACTCGAGCCCGGTCGGACCGGTCTCGGAGGCGAGGACGAACGCACTCCCGCTCGGCTCGACGAGGATGTCGTCGACGCCGAGGTCGAGCTCGGGGCCGACCAGGGTCGTGATGTCGCCCCCCGCTGCGGGCACGGAGTACGCCCCGGAGCGGAGATCCGAGTCGCTGCCCTCGTGCAGCGAGGCCACGAAGGTGATCTCGGAGCCGTCGGGCGTGAAGCGCGGGTGAGCATGGTCGGCAGCGGCCGAGGTGAGTTGACGCGCCGTCGGGAGCCCGGACGGCTCGCCGTCCGGCCGCCCCGTCGCGTCGTTGATCGCACCCGGATACGGGGCCGACTTCACGAAGGGCTCTGCTCCGATGTCGGGAACGTCGACGACGAACAGCTGCGCATGGCGGTCGCTGGTGTAACCGACGCCGTTCGAGAGGTACCGCGTCGTCGTGATCGTGCGGGCCGGCTCGGCGCTCGACGAGATCCCCTCGACCGTGCCGTAGCGACCCTCCTCGGGCACGCGTGACACGAAGACGAGACGAGAGCCGTCAGGCGACCAGGAGAAGTCGGAGACGCCGAGCTTCAGATCGGTGACCTGGAGCGGCTCTCCACCCGCGGCTCGGACCACCTGCAGCTGAGGAGCACCGTCGCTGGTGGCCCGCAGAAACGCGATAGTCGAGCCGTCGGGCGAGAACGCCGGGCTGAAGTCGTGGAAACCACGGGTCAGTCGCTCGGGCGGAGAAGAGGCGTCTGCCGGAGCCTGCCACAGCTGGCCGACGTAGGCGTCACCGTCGATGTCGGGTCGCGTGACGGCGAACACAATGCGCTTGCCGTCCGGCGAGATCGTGGGGTGAGACGTGGACACGAGCAGATTCAGGTCGGTGGACTTCACCCCTACGACCCTACGCGGGGTCGAGGCGTGGCCGTTGCCACGAGGCCGCAGCGGCTCCGGTTCCGGCCGAGCCGGAGTGAACGACGAACGCCCCCGGATCCTGAAGACCAGGATCCGGGGGCGTTCCGTCGAGCGGGAGTCGTACGACTACGCGTTCTGCTTCTTCAGGCGAGCGGTCGAGCGCTGGCGAGCCGACGCGTCGAGCTCCACCTTGCGGATGCGGATTGCGTCGGGGGTGACCTCGACGCACTCGTCGTCGCCGGCGAACTCGAGGGCCTCTTCGAGCGAGAGCACCTTGGAGGGCGTCATCGACTCGAAGTTGTCAGCCGTCGACTGACGCATGTTGGTCAGCTTTTTCTCTTTGGTGATGTTGACGTCCATGTCGTCGGCGCGCGAGTTCTCGCCCACGACCATGCCCTCATAGACCTCTTCGGTGGGCTGCACGAAGAAGGTCATGCGCTCCTGGAGGTTGATGATGGCGAAGGGCGTGACGACACCCGAGCGGTCAGCGATGATCGAGCCGTTGGTACGGGTCTGGATCTCGCCGGCCCAGGGGCCGTAGCCGTGGCTGATGCCGTTGGCGATACCGGTACCGCGCGTGTCGGTGAGGAACTGCGTGCGGAAGCCGATCAGGCCGCGGGCGGGGACGATGAACTCCATGCGGACCCAGCCCGAGCCGTGGTTCGCCATGTTCTCCATACGACCCTTGCGCGAGGCCATCAGCTGCGTGACGGCACCGAGGTACTCGTCGGGCACGTCGATGGTCATGTGCTCGAAGGGCTCCTGTAGCTTGCCGTCGACGCGACGCGTCACGACCTGCGGCTTGCCGACGGTGAGCTCGAAGCCCTCGCGGCGCATCTGCTCGACCAGAATGGCCAGAGCGAGCTCGCCACGACCCTGGACCTCCCAGGCGTCGGGGCGCCCGATGTCTTCGACCTTGAGCGAGACGTTACCGATCAGCTCGCGGTCGAGGCGGTCTTTGACCATGCGGGCGGTGAGCTTGTGCCCCTTGACCTTGCCGATGATGGGCGAGGTGTTGGTGCCGATCGTCATCGAGATGGCGGGGTCGTCGACCGTGATGGTCGGCAGCGGACGCACATCGTCGGGGTCGGACAGCGTCTCACCGATGGTGATGGTGTCGAAGCCGGCGACGGCGACGATGTCACCGGGGCCCGCGCTCTCGGCGGGGTAGCGCGAGAGAGCCTTGGTGACGAGGAGCTCGGTGATGCGGGCGTTCTGAACGGTGCCGTCGTGCTTGACCCAGGCGACCGTCTGACCCTTCTTCAGCGTGCCGTGGAAGACGCGCAGCAGGGCGAGACGACCGAGGAACGGTGAGGCGTCGAGGTTGGTGACGTGCGCCTGGAGAGGGTGCTCGTCGTCGTAGGTCGGAGCCGGGACGTGCTTGAGGATCGCGTCGAAGAGCGGCTCGAGGTCGTCGTTGTCGGGCAGCGAGCCGTTTTCGGGCTTGTTGGTCGACGCGGCGCCGGCGCGGCCGGAGGCGTAGACGACGGGGACGTCGAGGATGGCGTCGAGGTCGAGGTCTTCGACCTCGTCGGCCAGGTCGGATGCGAGGCCGAGAAGGAGGTCTTGCGACTCGGCGACGACGTCGTCGATGCGCGCGTCGGGGCGGTCGGTCTTGTTGACCAGGAGGATGACAGGGAGCTTCGCGGCAAGTGCCTTGCGAAGGACGAAGCGGGTCTGAGGCAGAGGGCCCTCGGACGCGTCGACGAGAAGGACGACGCCGTCGACCATCGAGAGGCCGCGCTCGACCTCGCCACCGAAGTCGGCGTGGCCCGGGGTGTCGATCACGTTGATCGTGATCGGACCGTCGGTCGCGTGCTCGCCGTTGTAGAGCACCGAGGTGTTCTTCGCGAGGATCGTGATGCCCTTTTCGCGCTCGAGCTCGTTGCCGTCCATCATGCGGTCTTCGGTGTCGAAGTGCGCGTCGAAGGAGTTGGTCTGCTTGAGCATGGCGTCGACGAGAGTCGTCTTGCCGTGGTCGACGTGGGCAACGATTGCCACGTTGCGCAGGTCACTGCGGATGGCAGTCGCCATAGTTGTACGTCCTTTTTCGAGAGGGAGGAGAGAAAGTCGATTGGGGGCAACCATGGCCCCGACCTCAAGAGTCTACCCGGAGCGGGGTGAACAGCGGGAAACGTCCTCCCAGAGCGGAACGAGGAGCACCCCGCGGCCTGCGTCGCGGGGTGCTCCTGACTGCCGTGAGCGGTCGGCTACTCGTCCGAGCCGGCCGCGAGGATCTGGGCGCGCAACTCGCGTCGCTCGCGCTGCACCTCCGGATCGGGCAGGGGGACGGCCGCGATGAGGCGCTGCGTGTAGGGATCTTGCGGGTGGCGGAGGATCGCATCGCGCGTGCCGACCTCGGCCAGCCGACCCTTGTGCATGACCGCGATGCGGTCGGCCAGGATGTCGATCACCGCGAGGTCGTGGGTGATGAACAAGCAGGCGAACTGGAACTCGCGCTGCAGCTCCTTGAGGAGCTGGAGCACCGTGGCCTGCACCGAGACATCGAGCGCCGAGGTCGGCTCGTCGGCGATGAGCAGCTGAGGTCGGAGAGCGAGCGCACGCGCGATGCCGACGCGCTGCTTCTGCCCACCCGAGAGCTCGTGCGGGTAGCGGGTGCGGTAGCTCTTCGGCAGGCGAACGCTGTCGAGGAGCGACTCGACCTCGTTGGTGAGCTCCTGCCCCTTGAACTTCTTCGCGAGAAGAAGCGGCTCGCCGATGCTGTCGCCGATGCTCATCCGGGGGTTGAGCGACGACGAGGGATCCTGGAACACGATGCCGGCGTTCTTGTGCACCTGGCGCGTCAGCGCGCGCGAATGCTTCGACAGGTCGGTGCCGACGACGGAGAGGTGCCCCTCGGTGATGGGGAGGAGGCCGATTGCGGCTCGCCCGAGCGTGGTCTTGCCGGATCCTGATTCCCCGACGAGGCCGACGACTTCGCCCCGGCGAACGACGAGATCGACGTGGTCGATGGCTCGGAACGCTTTGACCCGACCCCGACCGGGATATTCGATGACGACGTCTTTGAAGTTCAGGACGGCATCCGTGTCGTCGCGGTCTTCCACGTGAGGCCGTCCGTCGACGGGAGCCGACTCGTGTGTGACGGCGGCGACGGTCTCGGCCATGGCCTCCGTGATGTCGACGACATCGTCTTCACCACCGCCCTGCCCCAGGTGCGGCACGGCCTCCAGGAGGGCCTTCGTGTATTCGTGCTGCGGGTTGCGGAAGATCTGGAGTGTGGGGCCGGCCTCGACGACCTCGCCCTGGCGCATGACCGCGATGTGATCGGCGATGTCGGCGACGACGCCCATGTCGTGCGTGATGAGCAGCACGGCGCTGCCGAGACGGTCGCGGAGACTGCGGATCAGGTCGAGGATCTCGGCTTGGACCGTCACATCGAGAGCGGTCGTGGGCTCGTCGGCGATCAGGAGGCCGGGGTCGCACGAGATCGACTGGGCGATCATGGCGCGCTGGCGCTGGCCGCCCGAGAGCTGGTGCGGGTACGAGTTGAAGGCCTTCTCAGGATCCGGCAGCTCGACCATGCCCAGGAGCTCGATGGCCCGCTCCCGTGCTTTCGAGGGCGCGATCCCGTAGTGCACGCGGAGCGTCTCGACGATCTGCGCGCCCACGGTGAACACCGGGTTGAGAGCCGTCATTGGCTCCTGGAAGATGACCGCGACGTCTTGACCGCGGACGCCTCGCATCTGCGCCGGAGAGATGCCGCGGAGCTCCCGGCCGTTGAGCTTGATGCTGCCGCCGACACGCGCGTTCCGCGGCAGGAGATCGAGGATCGACATGGAGCTGACGCTCTTGCCCGACCCGGACTCGCCGACCAGCGCCATGACTTCGCCGCTCTTGATCGAGTACGACAGCTTCTTGACAGCCGGCACCCAGACGTTGTCGACCGCGAAGTCGACGTCGAGGTCGGTCACCTCAAGGACGGGAGCGCCGTCGTTCGTCGTACGGGCGGGTGTCTCGTTGACCTGGGACATCAGTCGGTGGTCCTTTCTCGGCCGGCGCTAGCCGGTGTGCACTCTGTCACGGGCACCTCTGCGACGATGGAGTCATGTCGGACCCCGGATCGCCCACAGACGCCTCTTTTGTCTCTCGTTTCAACCGCGGGCTGGCCATCGCGATCTGGGCGCTGCTTCTGTTCGTCGCCGTGAGTCAGGCTGTCGGCAACCCCGAGTCGGCGGCGGCAGAGATACTGACGGCCGCGGCTATCGCCGCTCTGACGTGGATCGCCCTGTGGCGCCCCCGCGTCGAGGTCGATGCCGACGGCGTCACCCTTACCAACGTCGTTCGTCGAATCCACGTGCCCTGGGCCGCGCTGATCGACGTGAGCACTCGATTCGCCCTGACTCTTCACACGCCCGGCCACACCTACGCGGCCTGGGCCGCACCGGCGCCCGGTCGCACCGGAGCCGCCATGGCGCAGCGTCGCGAGAAAGGGACGCGCAGCAGCCCCCCGCGGCGACCTCGGCAGCACCGTGCGGCCCGGAGACCTCGTGACGACCGAGTCGGGCGCTGCCGCCGACCTCGTCCGCGAACGATGGGAGCACCTGCGCGAGAACGGTGCGCTGGAACTCGGCCTGGCCGACAAGATGGCTGTTCGCGTCGAGTGGCTCTGGCAGCCGCTCGCGGCGGTTGTTGTTCTGGCTGTCGCGGGAGCCGTGCTGCTCGGTCGAGTCTGAGCTGGCGCTGCTCACCCCGCGCGGGGCTACGACACCCGCGAAGCGGGTCGCCATCACTTGGTGACCGGCGGTGTCGGAGACACCTGGGTCGACACCTCGGCTGCGTCGGGCTCGGCCGTCTTGCGAAGGCTGAAGCGCTTGGAGCGCGGGTCGAACGCGTCGCGGAGGCCGTCGCCGACGAAGTTGGCACACAGGGCCAGGATCACGATGAAAGCGGCCGGCCACCAGAAGAGCCAGGGTCGGGTGGAGAAGGCCGACTGGTTGCCGCTGATCAGCAGACCGAGAGACGAGTCGGGTGACTTGATACCGAAGCCGAGGTAGCTGATGGCTGTTTCGAGCAGGATCGCCGAGGCGACGAGCAACGTCGACGAGACGATGATCACGCCGATGGCGTTCGGCAGGATGTGGCGGAAGATGATCCGCGCGTCGGAGGCGCCGGCGACCCGGGCGGCTTCGACGAACTCCCGCTCTCGTAGGGAGAGGAACTCGCTTCGCACCAGACGGGCGATGACCATCCAGGACACGACACCAAGGAGGGCCGCGAGGCCGAATGCGCCAAGGCCTCCGGCACCGGCGGACTTGCCGACGATCAGGCCGATCACCAGCGCGGGGATCACGATGAAGACGTCGGTGATCCGCATGAGGACCGAGTCGACCCAGCCGCGGAAGTAGCCCGCGAGAGCACCGACGACGACGCCGATGACCGTGGCGACGAGTCCGATCAGGATCATGACGAGGACGGAGTTCTGAATTCCTCGCATCGTCAGGGCGAAGTAGTCCTTGCCGATGCGGTCCTGGCCGAACGGGTGGTCGCCGAGGCTGAAGGGGAAGAGCTTGAGGGTGGGTGCACCCTCGTTGACGAGAGAGTTGAGGCTCTTGTAGTCGTACTTCCACCAGCCGGGAATGGGCCCGAGGCCGATCGCAGAGATCGACAGCACGATCAGGAGGACGTAGACGATGATCGCGACGACGGCGACCTTGTTCGAGACGAAGCGCTTGTAGACGATGCGCCCTTGGCTCTCACCCGGGTTGTCGTCTTTGCGCGAAGCCAGATCGACGCCATCGCCGATGCTCGGCTCAAGCGGGTTGCCTTGAATCGTGCTCATCGGGGGGCCTTTCGGTGGTTCGGGTTGACGGCGGAACGCAGCGGAAGGCTCAACGCGCACGCACCCTCGGGTCGAGGGCGGCGTAGGCCAAGTCAGCGAGGAAGTTGAAGGCGATCGCCGTGATGGCGATGACCAGGAAGTACCCCATGACCGGGTTGACGTCGGTCGCCGTGAGCCCCGTGATGAAGAGGTTGCCCATGCCGCTGATAGCGAAGACCGACTCGGTGATGACGGCGCCGCCGAGCAGGGCGCCGACGTCGGTCGCCACGAGAGTCGCGATCGGGATCAGCATGTTGCGGAAGGCGTGGCGCACGATGACCGTCCGCTCGGGAAGGCCCTTGGCACGCGCCGTCCGGACGTAATCCTGGTCGAGCACCTCGAGCATGCCGGAGCGGGCGTATCGCGTGTATCCCGCGAACGAGATGAGCAGCAGGCTGATGGTCGGAAGCAGGAGGTGGGTGTAGGTGTCGATTCCCGAGATCCAGAAGTCGCCGCCCAGCCCCGGTGTCTGCGAGCCCACGGTCGCAAGCGGACGCCCGCCGACGGCGTCGACGTAGTTGGCCCATGACGCCACGAAGCGGTCGAGGAGCACCACGGCTGCCGACAGCACGGCGGTCAGGGCGCCGATGCGCATCATCAGGCCACGGTCGTATCCGCCGACCAGGAAGCCGCTGATGAGCCCCACGGCGAGCGTCGCCACCGCGAGAGTGAGGATCGTGCCAAGAGTCGAGATGTTGAAGAGGCCTTGCAGCGTGAAGTAGGCGATCACGGCGAGCACGACGTTGATACCCGCGGTGATCCACGCCCGACGGTTGTTGAGACCGGCGAGAAGGGCGACGACCGCGAAGGCGATGCCGAGGGAGAACAGAATGACGGCGAAGGGGCCGAGTGCCGGACGGGCGAACCAGTCCGACGCCGAGAGAGCGGCGAGGACGACCACGGTGGCGCCTCCCGAGATCACGAAGGCGAGGAGGCGCCGACGGATCGTTCCGCCGACGACGAGTTGAATTATGGCGCCGATCACCACTCCGGCTATGAGCAATGTCGAGAGCGGGATCTTTGGATCCTGAAGGAAGTTGTTGTAGCCGAGGGCGACGAACGTCTTCAGCAGGACCGCCATGAGGAACGAGGGCAGCGAGAAGAGGAAGAAGCTGAACAGCGTGATCGTGTAGTCGAAGCCGCTGTAGACGCGAAGCGCGGTGATGATACCGAGCGCGATACCCAGCACGATGGCCAGGAGGAACGAGAGGGTGACCAGCTGGAGGGTGGAGCCCATGGCCGCCGGCAGCAGTGCCGTGATCGGCTGGTTCTGGAAGTTCACACCGAGGCTGCAGCTGCCGCCGATCGGGACCACACAGCGGGCGACGCCGCCGAGCCAGATGCCCCATCGCAGGACGGGGTTCACGTCGAGGTGCTGCTGTTGGATGCGCGCCTCGATGAGGGCCTGTTTGTTCGGCGAGTTGCCGGTCTGCAGATCTCGGAGCGGGTTGTCCGAGTTGGCGACCAGCACGTACATGATGAACGACGCGGCGACCAGGACGAGGATCGAGACGAGAATTCGTCTCAGGATGAAGCTGACCATTGATTCGGGACCTTTGCGATGCGGACGCGCCCGTTCATGCCGGACAGGAGCATGACGAGGCTACTACGGGACTCGGCAGACGACGGGCGTCGAGTTCTTGTGAGAACCCGACGCCCGCCCTGTCGAGGTGTGGAACGGGATGGCCGTCAGACGGCCAACCCGGTCACGCTCTTGCTATTTGGTCCAGTCCCAGATGTTCCAGACGATTCCGGTCTGGCCACCGAAGAACTTGACACCCTTGAGGTTCGAGTTCGTCGCGAACAGGCCCGGCGTCTGGAAGAGGGGCAGGCCGTAGGCGTCGGCGAACGTGCCGGCGTCGATCTGCTCCTTCTCGGTCAGGAGCTGGTCAGCGTCAAGAGTCGTCTGCGTCTTGACCGCGAGGTCGCTGACGGTCTTGTCGTTGTACTTGTTGTAGTTTCCGCTGTTGTTGGTCTCGAACAGCTGCGGAAGGGCGGCGTTACCGGCACCCGGGTTGACCCAGCCGAAGATCGACGCGTCGTAGTCGCCACCGGCGAGGAGTTCGCTCCACTTGGGCGAGCCACCGTCGGTGACCTTGATGCCGGCCTTGGCGGCGGAGGCCTGGATGGCCTGGAAGGAGTCGACGCGGTTGGGGTTCAGGGTGTTGTAGAGGATCTTGACGGTCGGAGTCGCACCGTTCAGGAGCTTCTTGGCCTGGGCGATGTCGACCTTGTCGTAGTCGCTCGAGCCGTTCTTCGAGACGGACTCCTCGTAGCCCTCCTGGCCCGGCAGGAAGACCTGCGAGTCGAGCACCTTGGCGCTGGAGTTGATCGGGGTGACGATCGACTTGAGGATGTCTTCGCGAGGGATGGTCAGAAGGAACGCCTTGCGCACGTTCTCGTCTTTGAAGACCGACGAGCCGAAGTTGAGGTCGAGGTGGTCGTAGGCGACCTGGCTGCCGTCGATGACGGTGGAGTTCGCGGCCTTGAGGGCCTTGACCGTGTCAGCGGAGGGCTGCGGCTGAATCGCGTCGACCTCGCCGTTCTGGAGAGCCGTCACCTGAGCGTTCGCATCGCCGATGAAGCGCATGACGAGCTTCGAGAACTTGACGGTGTGGTCGCCCTTGTATTCCTTGTTCGGGACGAACGTCATCGACTGCTTCGGGGTCCAGGCCGAGACCTGGAGGGGTCCGCCGGAGACAAGCAGGTCTTTGTCGCTCGGAAGCGACGTGGCGTCGTAGCCGGTGTTGATGAGCTTCGCCGCGGCGAGGATCGTCTTGTTGGGCGAAGCAGGCTTCGCGGTGTCGCCCTTGGGCGTGTCGAGGATGGCCTTCGTGAGGTCTTCGGTCGAGACACCGGCCTTCTTCGCGACGATGTGCGCCGGGAACTGGATCGGGTTCACGAGCTCCCAGTCGACGTAGGGCTCGTCGTAGGTGTACGTGATGGTGTGGTTGTCGTTCGAGACCGTCGGGAGGTTGGTCGAGAACGGCGCGCCAGCCGCGGTGGAGAAGTACTGCGTGCCCTTGGTGACTTCACCCGCGTCGTTCAGGGTGGCCGAGTCGTAGTACCCCGACGCCTGAGCCCATCCGAGGAGGAGGTCGTCAGCGGTCATCGCCGTGCCGTCGGACCACTTGTCGTCGTCGTTCAGCGTGTACTCCACCTTGAGCGGGTTGTCGCTGAGCTTCTTGTACGAGCCGAGATCGGAGTTGTGAACGATCTTGTACTGGTCGTCGAGAGTGAAGAACTGCGGCTGGGTGAGGTAGTTCACCATGCCGTTCGTGTCGAGGTTGCCCTGAGGGGTGTTGTAGTTGAACGACGAGACCTCGTTGACCTGGGCGATCGTGACGTTGCCGCCGGTCTTGGACGTCTCGTTGTCGGTGGCACCCGAGGTGGTGCAGCCGGAGAGGACGACAGTGGCCGCCCCTACGAGTGCAATGGCCCCGACGAGCGGGCGCAGTCGCTTACCAGTGATTTTCACTGAATGTTCCTCCTGATGGAATGTGACGCACAGCGGCTCCGGGCAAGGGGCACGGCGGACCGCTCTGGATAAGAAGACACTAAGGAACGGGTTGCAATTCGCCAAACCGCCGAACAAAGCGTTACGACTTGGAAACACGCCAAGCGAGTTTCTTGCACGGGTGGCCGTTAAACCGCGCGGGGCTCCTGCGTGACGCAATAATCCTGCGTTTCAGGCAGCATGCAGGTGCGTCCAAGTATTTCAAGCGGGGTAACTCGGTCTGACATCATTGCCCGGTGACCCGCCGCCCGTTCTTCCGTGCCCCGCTCGATTTCCCGGCGGCCGTTCCTCTGCCGTCCGGCACCACGCGAGGTCGCCTGCGCGCCGAGATCCTCCTCGTCCTGGGCCTCTCCCTCGGGGCGAGCGCCGTGTACTCCGTGGTGCAGATCCTCGATCTGCTGACCCGACCCACTCCCCTGTCGAGCCAGACGGCCAACCTCAACAACTCTCTCAACAGCCGCGAACTCTTCGACTTCGTCTATCAGGTGCTCGGCATCGCCTTCGACCTCGTGCCGGTCATCCTCGTCGGGTTCCTCCTCTGGCAGGCCGCCTCGCCCCACCTGGCGCGTCTCGGCCTCGACCTGTCGAGTGGTCGCCGCTTCTGGCGCGATGCCCTCGGCGGTGCCGGTCTCGCCCTGGCCATCGGCGTCCCGGGCCTCGCCCTCTACTTCGCCGGGCGCGCCATCGGCATCACGGTCGACGTCGTGCCGACGAATCTCGCCGCTCACTGGTGGACCGTGCCGGTGCTGCTGCTCTCTGCGCTGCGCTCCGGTGTGACCGAAGAAGTGATCGTCGTCGCCTACCTGTTCGCGAGGCTGCGCGACCTCGGGTGGCGACCCGTCTGGATCCTTCTGTCGGCCGCCCTTCTCCGCGGCACCTACCACCTGTATCAGGGCTTCGGAGCATTCGTCGGCAACGCCGTCATGGGCCTCGTCTTCGGGTGGCTCTACCTGCGATTCGGCAGGATCCTGCCGCTCGTGATCGCGCACTTCCTCATGGATGCGGCGGTCTTCGTCGGCTACCCGTGGGCCGCCGCCGCTTTCCCGGCGCTGTTCGGGACGCCCGGCTGACCTCGTGCCGGGCCGGCTCATTCCCTGCTGACTCGCGGGCCGGCGGCACTACCGTTGCGGCATGAGCATCCCCGATGTCGGCGCCGCGGCCCCCGACTTCACCCTTCCCGGCATCCAGCTCGTCGACGGCGAGGTGGTCCGGTCGGAGTACTCCCTGTCGGCAGCCGCCGGTTCGCCGTTGATCCTGGCGTTCTACCCGGGCGACGAATCGGCCGTCTGCACCGCCCAGCTCTGCAGCTACCAGACCGAGCTCGCCGGCTTCACCTCGCTCGGAGCCACCGTCTGGGGCATCAGCAAGCAGGGCCTCGACAGCCACGAACGGTTCGCCCGCAAAGAGGGGCTGAATTTTCCGCTTCTGTCTGACGAGCAGGGCAAGGCCGTCAGCGCCTACGGCATCGGTCTTGCCGGGATCGGCCTGCGCCGGTCGGTGTTCGTCATCGACGCCGCGGGTGTGCTGCGGTGGAAGCACGTTGCGCTCGTCGGCGCGCGTTTTCAGAAGCCCGAGGTCTTGCAGAAGGCTGTCGCTGAGACTCTCGCCGCGTAGCCGTCGCCGCGTAGCCCCGGTTTGACACCGCTTTTCGGGCCAGGCACCGCCGATGGGCGGGTGGGGCACCGAAAAGCGGTGTCATGCGACTAGGCGAAGGCCTCGACGGGTGGGCACGCGCAGAACAGGTTGCGGTCGCCGTACGCCTGGTCGATCCGGCGCACCGGCGGCCAGTACTTCGAGCGGACCAGCGACTTCAGCGGGTAGACGGCTTCTTCGCGGCTGTACGCGGCCGTCCACTCCCCCACGATCGCCGACTCGGCGGTGTGCGGAGCGCCACGGAGCGGTGACTCCTCGGCCGACCACTCGCCGGCGCCGACCCGATCGGCCTCGTGCTTGATCGCGATCATCGCGTCGACGAAGCGGTCGATCTCGGCCAGATCTTCGCTCTCGGTCGGCTCGACCATGAGAGTGCCGGCAACCGGGAACGACATCGTCGGCGAGTGGAATCCGTAGTCGATGAGGCGCTTGGCCACGTCGTCGACGGTCACACCGGTCTCGTCGCGGAGCGGCCGGAGGTCGAGGATGCACTCGTGCGCCACCAGCCCGCCGTCGCCTGAGTAGAGCACCGGGTAGTGGTCGCGAAGACGCGCCGCCACGTAGTTGGCCGACAGCACGGCTGCCCCGGTGGCCTCGGTGAGGCCGTCGGTTCCCATCATGCGGACGTACGCCCACGAGATCGGCAGGATGCTCGGCGACCCGTAGGGTGCGGCCGACACGGGCACGCCGGCGTGGGCGAGACGGTCGGTGCCGACTGCCGCGGGAGCGCCGGTTCGACGATCGGCCTGCTGTGCGAGCGGGTGCCCGGGTAGGAACGGCGCGAGGTGCGCCTTCGCCGCGACCGGCCCGACTCCGGGCCCGCCACCGCCGTGCGGGATGCAGAACGTCTTGTGCAGGTTGAGATGCGACACGTCGCCGCCGAACTCGCCGAACCGCGCGAAGCCGAGCAGCGCGTTGAGGTTGGCTCCGTCGACGTAGACCTGCCCGCCGGCGGCGTGCACGGCGTCGGTGATGTCGCGGATGTCGTGCTCGTAGACACCGTGCGTCGACGGGTAGGTGATCATCAGTGCGGCGAGCTCTTCGGCGTTCGACTCGACCTTCGCCCGCAGGTCGGCGAGATCGACGTTGCCCTGCTCGTCGCAGGCGACCACGACGACTCGGAGGCCCGCGAGGACGGCGCTGGCTGCGTTGGTGCCGTGCGCCGACTGAGGAATGAGGCAGACGGTGCGCGCGTCGTCGCCGTTCGCCAGGTGGAACCCGCGAATGGCCAGGAGGCCTGCGAGCTCGCCCTGGCTTCCGGCGTTCGGCTGCAGCGAGACCGTGTCGTACCCGGTGACCTCGGCGAGCCAGCCCTCGAGCTGCCCGATGAGTTCGAGGTAGCCCCGGACGTCTGCCGCGGGTGCGAACGGGTGGATGTTCGCGAACTCCGGCCAGGTCACAGCAGCCATCTCGGTCGCCGCGTTCAGCTTCATCGTGCACGACCCCAGCGGGATCATGCCGCGGTCGAGCGCGTAGTCCTTGTCGGCGAGGTGCTTTAGGTACCGCATCATGCTCGTCTCGCTGCGGTGTGTGCGGAAGACGGGGTGCGTGAGGTAATCGCTGGTGCGCAACTGGGCCTCGGGAAGCGGCGAGCTGGATCCTTCGGGCACCGCGATGCCGAGCAGTTCACCGAGCACCGCGAGGTCGTCGCGGGTCGTCGTCTCGTCGGTCGAGATCGAGACGGTGTCGGCATCGAGCTCGAGCAGCAGGTAGCCACGCTCATGGGCGGCGCTGACGATCGCGCCTGCGCGGCCGGGAACCGTCACGGTGACCGTGTCGAAGAAGGGCAGAGCCGAGGATCCGAGGCCTGCGGCCTCCGCGCCCGCTGCGAGGTCGACCGCGTGCTGGTGCGTGCGCTTCGCGATGTGCTTCAGCCCCCACGGCCCGTGGTAGACGGCGTACATGGAGGCCATGACGGCGAGGAGCACCTGCGCCGTGCAGATGTTGGAGGTGGCCTTCTCGCGGCGGATGTGCTGCTCGCGGGTCTGCAGACTGAGGCGGTAGGCGGGGTTGCCGACCGCGTCTTGCGAGACGCCGACGAGACGGCCGGGAAGCTGGCGCTCGAGGCCGGTGCGCACGGCCATGTAGCCGGCGTGCGGGCCGCCGAAGCCCATGGGTACGCCGAAGCGCTGGCTCGTGCCGACAGCGACGTCGGCACCGAACTCGCCGGGTGCCGTGATCATGGTCAGCGCGAGGAGATCGGCCGCTACGACGGCGAGACCGCCGCCCAGGTGGACGCGATCGACGACGGGCTCGGGGTTCCAGACCGCTCCGGACGCGCCGGGGTACTGAACGAAGACACCGAACGCCTCGGGGATTTGATCGACGTCGATTCGCGCGAGCGGAAGTTCGACGAGGTCGATGCCGACGGCCTCGGCACGGCCGTGCAGGAGAGCCTTGGTCTGAGGGAGGGCGTCGGCGTCGATGACGAAGACGTTCGCCTTCGACTTCGACGCGCGGCGAGCCAGAAGCATGCCCTCGACCACCGCGGTGGCCTCGTCGAGCATGGACGCATTGGCGGTGGTGAGGCCCGTCAGCTCGGAGACCATGGTCTGGAAGTTGATCAGGGCTTCGAGACGCCCCTGCGAGATCTCGGGCTGGTAGGGCGTGTAGGCCGTGTACCAACTCGGGTTCTCGAGGACGTTGCGCTGGATCACGGCCGGAGTGACGGTGCCGTAGTAGCCGAGGCCGAGGAACGAGCGGTTGACCGTGTTGCGGTTCGCGATGGTGCGGAGCTCTGCGAGTGTCTCCTGCTCGCCGATGGGCTCCGGGAGCACGCTCGAGGCGAGGGTTCGGGCGTGGATGCTGTCGGGGACGGCGCGCTCGACGAGCGAGCGGACGCTCTCGGCGCCGATCGCGTCGAGCATGATGCGCTGCGACTCCGGGGTCGTGCCGATGTGGCGGTCGACGAAGCCCTCGGCCGCGGTGCCCTCGATCAGGCCGCTAGCCCGCTGCTCGGCGCTCATTCGGCGGTGAGGGCGACGTACTCGTCGCGGGTCAGGAGGGCGGGGAGGTCGCCCGAGAGCGAGATCTTGACGAGCCAGCCGTCGTCGAACGGCGAGGAGTTGACGAGGTCGGGGCTGTCGACGACCGCGTCGTTGATCTCGGTGACCGTGCCGAGCACGGGGGCGAACAGTTCACCGACCGACTTGGTCGATTCGATCTCGCCGACGACCTTGCCGGCCTCGACGTCGGTGCCCACGGCGGGGAGGTCGACGTAGACGACATCGCCCAGCTTGTCGGCGGCGTAGTCGGTGATTCCGACGGTGGCGGTGTCTCCGTCGATCAGGAGCCACTCGTGCTCGGCGGTGTATTTCAGGGTGGTCAGGTCAGACACGGGGGTGGCCTTTCGACGATCTCGGCTTAGGAGCGCTTGTAGAACGGGAGTGCGACGACGGTCGCGGGAATGACGGTGCCGCGGACGTCGACACCGAGCACGGTGCCGACTGCGGACGAGGCGGGTTCGACGTAGGCCATGGCCACGGGGTGGCCGAGGGTCGGCGAGAGCGCGCCGCTCGTCACGACGCCGACGACGGCGCCGGCCTCATCGACCACCGAGTACTCGGCACGTGCGGCGCGGCGCCCTTCGAGGGTCAGGCCCACCAGGACGCGGGCATCATCGGACGCGGTGACGCCGTCACGGCCGACGAAGCTCGCCTTGCTCGCGTCGACGACACGGCCGAGACCGGCCTGCGCCGGCTTGGTGTCGAGACCGAGCTCATGACCGTAAAGGGGCATGCCCGCCTCGAGACGCAGGGTGTCGCGGCTCGCGAGACCGGCGGGCACGACGCCGCGCGGGGCACCCGCCTCGGCCAGGGACTGCCACAGGACCGGAGCGGTCTCGTTGTCGATGTACAGCTCGAAGCCGTCCTCCCCCGTGTAGCCGGTGCGGGCGATCAGCACGGGCGCATCGTCGAAGGTGCCCTGGAGCACCCGGTAATAACGAAGCTCGGAGAGGGGGGCGTCGGGGGCGAGCCGATCGCGGGTGATGAGTTCGTCGAGCACGCCGACGGCCTCGGGCCCCTGGATCGCGATCAGCGCGGTGTCGTCGCTCTCGTCGTCGACCGTCACGTCGAAGTCGTGGGCGCGGGTCGCGAGAGCCGAGAACGCGGCGTCGCGGTTGCCCGCGTTCGCCACCACGAGGAAGTCGTGCTCGTCGAGGCGGTAGACGACGAGGTCGTCGATGATGCCGCCCTCATCGGCGAGCAGCAGCGAGTACTTAGCGCGGCCGACCGCGATCGTCGACAGGAAGCCGGCCAGGGCGTGGTCGAGAAAAGCCCCGGCGCCCGGCCCCACGACGGCGATCTCGGCCATGTGCGACAGGTCGAAGAGCCCCGCTGCCGTGCGCACCGCGTGGTGCTCCTGAAGGTCGGACGAGTAGCGGACCGGCATCTGCCAGCCGGCGAAGTCGGTGAAGCTGGCTCCGGCCGCGACGTGCACCTCGTGCAACGGGCTGTAGCGCGGCTCGACCGCGTCTTCGGCGGGAGGGACGATGGCATCGGTCATTCAGGACTCCGGGGGCGATGTTCGCGTGTCAGCTAGGGAGTCCCCCTCTGTCATGGGCCTGAGAGTTTCGCCGCGCCCAGGGGCGCGGCTTTCACCGTCGGCGAGGCGCGATGGTGTGCTCCTGCTTTTCAGAGTGGCCAGTGTGCTGCTACTTCGCCGCGGTACGTGTACCTGAGAGATTGGCGGGGATGCTTGCTCCTTCGGTGGCCGACCGGTGTGGTCGGAGGCTCTCCCGCGGCGTGTGTCTGGCCCGATGTTCGATTGTGATGTGCCTGGTGGATCGCGGTCGAGCCTAGCAACGGGATGTTTCCCGCGTGTGACTTCGAACCGATCGGCCTAGAAGTTCGGAATACCCGACGGGTCGACCTTGCCGGGGGTCGTCGTCGGAGCGGCGGGTTCGTCCGTCTGCGCCTGCTCCATCGCGGCAACCATGTTGCGTACGTCGTTCGCGAGCTGCTGCACTCCCTCGGCGAGCATCTCGAAGCCCTCGGGGTTGCCGGGGTTGACGACGAGCCCGGTTTCGGCCGGAATCGCCTGGACGAGCTCCGCTGCGGGCAGTTGCACGGCATACGACGCGACGTCGGCGACCTGCGGAGGAATGCGGTCGATGTGGGTGAAGACAGCCAGCATCGGCATGCCCTCGCGGTCGAACAGCACGGGCTGCAGCTCGTTGAGGTCGTCGGTGACCTCGGTGGCGGTCGGAACCACGATAAGCGCGTTGACGAACTGCGCGATGACATCGTTCATGTCGCCCTGACCGGCCTGGCCGTTGGCGATCGCAGCCTCGAGCGGCGTTGACTCGCGCGCTTCTTCTTGCGTGTCAGCCGTCTCGCCGGTGGTCGATGCGTCGATGTTCTGGGGCTCGTTCGTGTCGGCACCCTCGGTGGAAGTCATCAGAACACCTTGCCCGCCCAACCTCCGTAACCCCTCAATCGACGGCGGCGAGTCGGGGGACGTCCGCGGTACCCCGCGACATCGGCGCAGAGGCTCCGTCCAGGCTCGACTGACTGACTGGGCTCCTCGGCTCGACGACGCGCCCCCGACTCCCCCCGAGAGGACACCCCCGTGCGCCCGATCGTCCGCAGCAGTCTCGCCCTGCCGCTCCTCTTACTCGCCGTCTGCGTGCCTGTCGCGTGGATCCTGCTCTCGCCCGCTGCTGCGGCAGCCCTCACGGCCCTCGCCCTGCTCGAGATCGCGATGGCCGCCGACACGTCGGTGCCGATGGCCGGGATCGCGGCAAGGATCCAGCATCCCGCCCGACGACTCTTCCTCTCTGTCGGTCTGGTCCTCGGAGTCCTCGCCATGAGGTTGCTGCTCCCGCCGACCGCCGTGGCCGTGACGCAGGCCGAGTCGCCGGCCGACGCCGCGGCGGAGGCCGTCCTCCAACCCGGCCTCTTCGCAGCGCACCTGGAGGCGGCCCGACCCGGCATCGCCGCGTTCGGCGCCCTGTTCATCTGGCTGGTGTTCTCCGAGTACCTCTTCAACGTCGAACGGACGAGCCGCCGGGCGTGGCTGGGCCGCGTCGAAGCCGCCCTTGCGCGAGTCCGCTTTCCCCGCGCAGCCGCACTCGGCGTGGGGGTGGCGGCCGCCGCGGTCTCCGTCGCTCTGGCCGACCCATCCGTCCGGGGCGCAATTGCGATCGGCAGCGCCACCGGGGTCGCGGCCTACCTCGCGAACAAGGTCGTGGCCGCCTGGTCGACCCGCGACGGGGCAGCGGGCTGGAAGCTCCACCTGCATGCCGCGACCGTGGTCTTCGAGCGCGGCCTGACCGTGTTCATGCTCTTCGAGATCCTCGACGGGTCGTACACGCTCTCGTCGACGAGCTCGTCCCCCGGGTTGAACTACCTCGAAGAAGCCGCGGTGGCCGTCGTCGGGGTGGCAATCGGAGCCGTCTTCCTTGCTCGCCTCACAGCGACGGTCAACGCCGAGCGCGGGCTCAAGCGCCTCCGCTATCTCAAAGCGGGAGCGGCCTACGTCCTCGGCGTGCTCTCCGTTCTCCTCTGGGCGAGCCTCGCCGTCCCCATCCCCGGCGGACTGGCCGGCTGGTTCGGCAGCGTCATCATCGGCCTCGCGCTGCTGACGTCTCTCCCTCGCAGGCGCTCGCTCCGCAACCAGGATCCGGTCGCTCCCGCTTCGTGAGTATGTCTCGATGGTCACGGCTCGGTAACAACGAGAAATCGAGCAAACCATTCCAGGGGTGGTGGCGAACACATGACATCGGGCAAACGCCCACTGAGTACCCAAGAGGCATTCACAATTTATCCACGTAAGGAACAGCTCATGCGCAAGTTCTCGAAAGCTACAGTCGGATTCGCTACCGCCGGCCTCCTCGTCGCCGGCGTCACCGGCCTCGGCGTCTCCACCGCCTACGCCGCCCCCTCGTCCTCGAACGTCCACCTCGCCGCATCCTCCTCGACGGTCCCCGCGCCCCTCGCCGCGGTCCCCGAGGTCTTCGGTGGCGACACCTCCGTCGCCCTCGACAGCAACTTCCTCGCCGCGCTGAAGAGCCTGAAGCTCACCCCCGGCACCTCCGGCAACGCGAAGCTTTCCGGCACCGACATCTCGTTCCCCATCACCGGCGGCTCGCTGGCGTACTGGAACCCCAAGGGCGACTACCGTCCCTACGTGCAGGGCATCCTCCAGCACACCGGGTCCGGCCTCACCCTGAAGGCCGGTTCGACCACGGTCACCCTCGAGGACCTCACCGTCAACCCGGGTAACTCCAAGCTCTACGGCGATGTCCTCGTCAACGGCAAGGTCGCAGCCGAGCAGGCCTACATCTTCTCCCTCCACGGCGGCACCCTGAAGCCCCTCACCATGGACGGCAAGAACGGCGTCCTCACCGGCACCACCGTCCACGTGTCGGGAACGGCTGCGAAGCTCCTGAACTCCACGTTCAAGACCGACGCCGTCAAGGCCGACCTCCTCGTCGGAGTCGCCACCATCAGCGCCCAGATCACCAAGTAACACCCCCCTCCCAGCACCATCCGAACGGCCCGTCGCCCCCTGTGCGACGGGCCGTTCGGCGCGCGCCTGGCAGAAACCGGCGTGCGGGCCTCTGTCGGAGGCCGTAGCTAGGCTGGAACGAC
Organism: Frondihabitans sp. 4ASC-45; assembly: GCF_049472575.1. Classification (NCBI taxonomy): domain Bacteria; kingdom Bacillati; phylum Actinomycetota; class Actinomycetes; order Micrococcales; family Microbacteriaceae; genus Frondihabitans; species Frondihabitans sp. 4ASC-45. The sequence continues at coordinate 213,206 of NZ_JBCEBN010000003.1, forward strand.
ACCGACTGAGTGAAGGGCCGACTGTGAAGCCGCTGACCGAAGACGACATCCGCTCGTCGTTCGTGAACGCCCTCCCCGGCGATCTCGACCGTCTGCCCATTCCCGGGCTGCACGAGATGCTCTGGGAGGAGCGCGAATTCCTCGGGTGGCGCGACAGCCAGGCCCATCTGCGCGGGTACATCGTCGTCTGGATGGACGACCGGCCGACCGGCCTCGTCGTCCGCACCGCCTCCACGACATTGCGCCCCGGTATCGCCGCCATGTGCTCCCTCTGCCACTCTCCCCAACCCGCCACCCAGGTGCGACTGTTCACAGCACCCCGGGCTGGCGAGGCCGGGCTGAACGGCAACACCCTCGGCACGTACATCTGCGAAGACCTCGCGTGCTCCCTCCTCATCCGCGTCGCACCTCCCCACCTCAATCCTCCGGAGCGGATCGCCGAACGCGCCGCCGGGCTTCTGGCGCGCGTGCAGAATTTCACTGCCGGGGTCATGAAGACGGCAGGCTGACGCCCGTCGACCGATCGCCGTTTCTCGGAGTCGGCTCGCAGACTCGCGACGTAGCCTGCCGAATCACATGAGTCGCGTAAGAAGGTCGTAGCAATGCTGCAGAAATCGAAGCTCCGGTGGATCCCCGCGATCGCCGTTCCCGCCGTCGTCATCGCGGGCACGGTCGCCATTCCCAGCATGGCCAACGCCGGTGTCTCGCTGCCCTCTAAGTCAGCGGCGCAGATCGTCGCTCTCGCTGAGAAGAGCGCGGGCACGTCGTTCTCCGGCACCGTCGAGCAGACGGCCAACCTCGGTCTTCCCGACCTCTCGTCGTTCGGCGGGGCGACTTCGAGCGACGACGGCTCGGGCGTCTCCGACATCGTCAGCCAATTGAGTGGCACGCACAAGGCCCGCGTCTTCGTCGACGGCTCCTCGAAGTCGCGCGTCCAGACGCTCGACCAGCTGGCGGAGCGCGACGTCATCCGTAACGGCACCTCCGTCTGGGCCTACGACTCCAGCGACAAGTCGGCCGTGCACCTCACCCTCCCCAGCCGAGACAGCGACACGCCCTCGGCCGGTGCGACGCCCTCCCCCGGTGCTGTGCCGACCGACCCGGCCACCGCCGCAGCCTCGGCCCTCAAGGCGATCGGCCGCTACACGACGGTCTCGACCTCCGACAACGTCCGCATCGCCGGCCAGAAGGCCTATCAGGTCACGCTCGCACCCAACGACTCGAGCAGCCTGATCACGACCGCAACCCTGGCCGTCGATGCCACGACCGGGGTTCCGTTGCGAGTCGCGGTGACGGCCAAGGGCCAGACCGACCCGGCCTATTCCGTCTCGTTCACCTCGATCGACTACTCCACCCCGGCGGCCTCGACGTTCGCCTTCACGCCCCCGCAGGGCGCGACCGTGAAGAAGATCGCGGTGCCCGACCGCTCGGCGCACGCGGGCGGCACGACCACGAAGTCCCATCCCGGCATCACCAGCCGCAACGACCGCATCGCGAAGGCGAAGGCAGAAGCCCAGCCGACCGTCATCGGCACCGGATGGTCGACCATCATCGGCGCGAAACTTCCCACATCGGCGGTCAGTGCGCTCTCGAGCGACGACACACTCGGTCAGGTCTTCACACCGGTCGACGGCGGACGCCTGCTCACGACGTCGCTGGTCACCGTGCTGATCACCGACGACGGCGAGGTGTACGCGGGCGCCGTGACCCCCTCTGCCCTCCAAACCGCCGTCGCCGCGCAGTAACCCCGCTCTGCCACCCGTGACCGCCGACCCCCTCGTGGCGACGACCGAACTCGCAATCGAGACAACGGGCCTCACCAAGGCCTTCGGACGCCAGCGGGCCGTCCACGACGTCGACCTCGCGGTGCCGCGCGGAAGCGTCTACGGCTTTCTCGGGCCGAACGGCTCGGGCAAGACGTCGACCATCCGCATGCTCCTCGGTTTGACTCAGGCGACCGGCGGTGAGATCCGGCTACTAGGGTCCCGCATGCCCGACGATCTCCGACGCGTCCTGCCGCGTGTCGGCGCCCTGGTCGAAGGCCCCGCCTTCGCGCCCTACCTCTCCGGTCGGGCCAATCTGCGTCGGCTCGACACGGCCGACCGCGACGCGCCCGGCGCGACCCGCAAGTCCCGTGTCGACGAGGCTCTCGACCGGGTCGGGCTCGGTCACGCCGCCGACAAGAAAGCCCACGCCTACTCGCTCGGGATGAAGCAGCGGCTCGGCATCGCCGGCGCGCTGCTCATGCCGCGCGACCTGCTCATCCTCGACGAGCCGAGCAATGGCCTCGACCCGCAGGGCACGCGCGAGGTGAGGTCGCTCATCGGCTCTCTCGCCGCCGACGGCACCACGGTGTTCGTGTCGAGCCATCTCCTCAGCGAGATCGAGCAGATGTGCACGCACGTCGGCGTGATGAGTGCGGGGCGCCTGCTGCTTCAGGGCACGCTCGACGACGTGCGGCGTCAGGGTGTGCAACGCGTCACCGTCGTCACACCGGATGCCGAGGCGGCGCAGCGGATCCTTGCGACTCTCGGCCTCGAACCCGAGCTCCTGCCGACGGGTGTCTCTGCTGCGCTGCCGACCACCGAACAGGAGCCGGAACGCCTGAATGCTGCCCTGGTCGCCGGTGGTGTGCGCGTGCGCGGCTTCTCGGTGTCGGGAGCGACCCTCGAGGATCGCTTCGTCGACCTGACCGGAGAGGGGTTCGCCGTTGCCGAATGACACCGTGCCCGCTGGCACCGCGCCGAACAAGACGGCCTCTCGACCGGCGGGCGGTAGCTCGCTGGGGCTCGCGCTGCTCGGGTCCGAGATCCGGACGCTCTTCCGTCGAGTGCGCACCATCGCCATGCTGGGCGCGCTGGCGGCCATCCCCATCCTCTTGGCGATCGCCGTGCGGGTGACGTCCGACGGAGGAGGAGGCGGGCCGACGTTCCTCGGCGACATCACCCAGAACGGTCTCTTCGTCTCGCTCACGGCCCTCGTGGTCGCCATCCCCTTGTTCTTGCCCCTGACCGTCGGCGTCGTCGCGGGCGACACGATCGCCGGTGAGGCCGGTGCCGGAACGCTGCGCTACCTGCTCGTCGCCCCGGCCGGGCGCGTGCGCCTGCTGGTCGTGAAGTACCTCGCGACGGCGCTGTTCTGCCTCACCGCGACTCTAGTGGTCGTGGTCGTCGGCGGAATCATCGGCGCGATCCTCTTTCCGGTGGGGCCGGTCACGCTCCTCTCCGGGCAGACCGTCTCCTTCGGCGAGTACGTGCTCCGCCTGCTGCTCCTCGCCCTGTACGTCACCGTCTCACTGCTCGGGCTGTCGGCGATCGGTCTCTTCATCTCGACGCTGACCTCGGTGCCCGTCGGAGCCATGGCGGCGACCATCGTGCTGTCGACGGTGGCGCAGATCCTCGGGTCATTGCCCCAACTGGAGTTCCTCCACCCGTGGCTCTTCACCGATCACTGGCTCGAGTTCGGCGACCTCCTCCGCACACCGCTCTCGTGGGGTTCGTTCGGCGACAACGCCCTGCTTCAAGCGGGCTACATCGTCGTGTTCGGGTTTCTCGCGTGGGGTCGCTTCTCGACCAAAGACATCCTGAGCTGAGGCGACCTCGGCGAGCGCCGCTGTCCCCCGCAAGCTGGGCTCGGCACGACGTGGCGAGACTACGGTCACGGTCGTAAGGGTCGTCGGAGTCGACGCCCGGAAGGAGCCCATCATGACCACCGATCTCACCGGCCGCCGCGTTCTGGCCATCGTCACGAACTACGGCATCGAACAGGACGAGCTCGTCAAGCCCGTCGAGCACCTGCGCCAGGCGGGCGCGCACGTCGATATCGCCGCCACCACGCTCGATCCAATCGAGACCCTCGTCGACGACAAGAAGCCGGGCCAGTCGGTCACGCCGACGATCACCCTCGACGACGCCGACCCTGCCGCCTACGGCCTTCTGCTCGTCCCGGGCGGCACCATCAACGCCGACACCCTCAGGACGTCCGAGCGTGCCGTCGAGATCGTGCGATCCGTCGTCGACGCCCACGGCGCCGTCGCGGCGATCTGCCACGCGCCCTGGACCCTCGTCGAGTCGAAGGTCGTGTCGGGCAAGAAGCTCACGTCGTTCCCATCGCTCCGCACTGACGTCGTGAACGCGGGCGGCGACTGGGTCGACCAGTCGGTGGTACGCGACGACTCAAGCTCGTGGACGCTCATCACGTCACGGAACCCGGACGACATCCCCGACTTCCTGCGCGAGATCGACAAGGTGCTGGAGTCGCTCGAGACGCCGCAGCAGCCGGTTCTCTAGAAGCGAGTCGGCGAGCGGGGGCAGACCGACGCGACGGGTCTCAGTAACCGGCCGTGTCGGATCCTGCGCCCGCGGTGTCGTCGGCGGCGAGCATCGCTCGCGAGCCCGAGACCCCGAGGCGGGTGGCGCCCGCGGCGACCATCCGGCGGGCGTCGTCGAGGCTGCGGACGCCACCGGACGCCTTGACGCCGAGGCGCGGAGCGACGGTCGCGGCCATGAGCGCGACAGCGTGCTCGGTGGCTCCGCCGGTCGGGTGGAAGCCTGTTGACGTTTTCACGAAGTCGGCGCCCGCCGTCTCGGCGGCTTTCGAGACCGCGACGATCTCGTCGTCGGTCAGGGCTGCCGACTCGATGATCACCTTGAGGACCGTGGGGGCCGGTGCTGCGGCGCGAACCGCGGCGATGTCTCTCTCGACGCCGTCGAAGTCGCCGGCCTTCGCCGCGCCGACGTCGATCACCATGTCGATCTCGTCGGCCCCGAGCGAGACCGACTCGGCTGCCTCGGCGGCCTTGATCGCGGAGGTGTGCTTGCCGCTCGGGAACCCGCAGACCACAGCGACCTTGAGGTCAGACCCCTCGGGGATCACGACGGGCAGCATCGAGGGCGAGACGCACACCGAGTAGGTGCCGAGCTCGGCGGCCTCGGCGATGAGGGCGTCGACGTCGGCGCGGGTCGCCTCCGGTTTGAGCAGCGTGTGGTCGATGAGGCGTGCAATGTCTGAGGGCATGAGACCAGGCTAGTCGCCTCGAATTCGAAGGGGATCCGCCCCGCCCGATACCGTGGGGCTGACCATGTGGGTGTTCGACGAGAGGTGGGGGTGAGCGTGAAGAGAGGGCAACTCCGCGTGTTGCTCGGCGCCGCCCCCGGTGTCGGCAAGACCTTCACCATGCTCGAAGAGGGCGCGCGACTGAAAGCCGAGGGGCGAGACGTCGTCGTGGCTGTCGTCGAGACGCACGACCGGGCTGCGACCGCCGCTCTCACCGACTCACTCGAGATCCTCCCCCGAGTGGTCTCGCGGCATCGCGGAGTCGAGCTCACCGAACTCGACGTCGCCGGGGTGATCGCGCGCCGCCCGAGCCTCGCCCTGGTCGACGAACTCGCCCACACCAACGCCCCGGGCAGTCGCAACGAGAAGCGCTGGCAAGACGTGCTCGACCTGCTCGAAGCGGGCATCGACGTCATCTCGACCGTCAACGTGCAGCACATCGAATCGCTGAGCGACGTAGTGGAGCAGATCACTGGGGCACCCCAGCGCGAGACGATCCCCGACGCCGTGCTCCGTTCGGCCGACCAGATCGAGGTGATCGACCTCGCCCCGCAGGCTCTCCGCGATCGCCTCGCGGAGGGCAACGTGTATCCCGCCGCCCGCATCGACGCCGCCCTCTCCAACTACTTCCGGCTCGGCAACCTGACCGCCCTCCGCGAGCTCGCCCTGCTGTGGCTGGCCGACGAGGTGGAGTCGTCGCTCAAGGCCTACCGGGCCGAGCACGGCATCGACAGCAAGTGGGAGGCCCGCGAACGCGTCGTCGTGGCCCTGACCGGCGGCCCCGAGGGCGACACCCTCATCAAACGCGGCGCCCGGATCGCCGCCCGCTCGGCGGGAGGCGATCTCATCGTCGTGCACGTCAGCCGACAGGACGGCCTCGCCGAAACGCACCCCGGCGCGCTCGCCTCGCAGCGTGCGCTCGCGGAGAAGCTCGGCGGCAGCTACCACCAGGTGATGGGCGACGATGTGCCGCGCGCTCTGGTCGAATTCGCGAAGTCGATGAACGCCACCCAGCTCGTGATCGGGGTCAGCCGACGCTCACGACTGGCCGCAGCGCTGTCGGGCCCCGGCATCGGCGCCACGGTGATCCGCGAATCCGGCGCCATCGACGTGCACATCGTCTCGCACGCCCGAGCGGGTGGCCAGTTCACGCTCCCCCGCGTCGGCGGTGCTCTGACGCTCCAGCGCCGGCTCATCGGCCTCGCCCTGACGATCGCGCTCGGGCCGCTCGTGACCTGGCTCCTCACGGCGCTCCGCTCCGACGACACCCTCACCAGCGACGTGCTCGTCTACCAGCTCCTCGTCGTCGTGATCGCCCTCGTCGGCGGCATCTGGCCGGCCCTAGTCGCCGCCGTGCTCTCCGGGCTCACCCTGGACTACTTCTTCGTGCAACCGATCCACAGCGTGACGATCGATCAACCGTTGCACTTCATCGCCCTGGGCCTCTACGTGGTCAACGGCCTGCTCGTCTCGTACGTCGTCGACCAGGCGGCCCGCCGATCCCGATCTGCCGCCCGAGCCCTCGCCGAATCCGAGCTCCTCGCTACCGTCGCCGGGAGTGTGCTGCGCGGCCAAGACGCCCTCGAGGCCCTCGTGTCACGCACCCGCGAGGTCTTCGGCCTCACCAGCGTGCGAGTGCTCGCCGATGGCGAAGTGGTGTCGGAGTCCGGGCAGCCCGACCGCGACGACCGAATCACGACGGTGCCGGCCGGGTCACACGGCTCGCTCGAGCTCCGCGGGCCCACCCTCGCCGCCACCGAGCAGCGTCTGCTGGGCGTCATCGCCACTCAGGTCGACGCCGCCCTCGAACGATCCGCCCTCCGGCAGGCGGCCGACGAGGTTGCCCCCCTCGCCCAGGCCGACCAGATGCGCACCGCGCTGCTCGCCGCGGTCGGCCACGACCTCCGCCGACCACTCGCCGCCGCCACGGCCGCCGTAACGGGCCTCCGCTCCCCCGGTGTCGAGTGGTCGGCTGCCGACCGCGACGAACTCCTCACGACCGCGAGCGAGAGCCTCGACTCGCTCGCCACCCTCGTCACCAACCTGCTCGACGTGTCGCGGGTGCAGGCCGGCGTCCTCGCCGTGTCACTCGCCGCGGTCGACGTCGACGACGTGGTTCTCGGGTCGCTCGACGAACTCGGCCTCGGCCCCGACCGGGTCGAACTCGGACTGGCCGACTCCCTTCCTCCGGCGCTCGCTGACGGGGTGCTCCTGCAGCGGATCGTCGTCAATCTGCTCGACAACGCGATTCGCCACGCACCGCCGTCGACGAGGGTCCGCGTCGCGGCGAGCGAGTTCGGCGGACGAGTCGAACTTCGGGTCGCCGATCACGGCCCGGGGATCTCGAAGGAGCGTCGAGACGAGGTGTTCGTTCCGTTCCAGCGACTCGGCGACACCGACAACACCACGGGGCTCGGGCTCGGGCTCGCGCTGTCTCGGGGGTTCGCGGAGGGCATGGGCGGTACGCTCGACGCCGAAGACACACCGGGAGGTGGGCTCACGATGGTGGTGTCACTTCCCGTGGCGGCTGGCGCGGAGTCGAGCGACGGTGGGCCCGGATCCTCGGCTTCGCCCGCCCCCGAAAAGGAGCCTGACGCATGAAAATCCTCGTGGCCGACGACGACCCGCAGATCATCCGGGCCCTGCGAATCACCCTCGGCGCCGCCGGATACGAGGTGGTCACCGCTGCCGACGGCGCCGCCGCCCTCGCGCAGGCCATCTCGCAGCACCCCGACATCGTGATGCTCGACCTCGGCATGCCGCACCTCGACGGGGTCCAGGTCGTTCAGGCGCTGCGGGGCTGGTCGCAGGTGCCGATCCTCGTCGTCTCGGGCCGCACCGGTGCCGCCGACAAGGTCGACGCTCTCGACGCGGGCGCCGACGACTACGTGACGAAGCCCTTCGCCATGGACGAACTGCTGGCCCGCATCCGAGCTCTCACCCGTCGGCTCGCGGGGCCGAGCGAGTCGCCGACTGTGCGTCTCGGCGACATCGCCATCGACATGGCGTCGCGCGTCGTCACCGGGCCGGACGGCGCGATTCGACTCACTCCGACCGAGTGGCGCCTGCTCGAGCTGCTCGTGCAGAACCCGGGCCGGCTCATCACGCGGGAGGCCATGCTCACCCAGGTGTGGGGTCCGTCGCACGCCCGAGACACCGGGTACCTCCGCCTGTACCTCGCGCAGCTGCGCAAGAAGCTCGAACCAGTGCCGGCCAGCCCGCGCTACTTCGTCACCGAGCAGGGCATGGGATACCGATTCGTGCCGCAGGGGCTCGTGTGAGACGGCGCGGCAGCGCGATCGCCGCCAGCGCGCTCGTCGCGGCCGTGCTGCTGACCGGCTGCACGGCGGGTGGGCAGGGGGCGAACGACACCGAACCAGCATCGGTATCGGCCTCCGCACCCGATGCGGCGGGCACGACCGCGCCGATGCCGACCACGACCCCGGCAACGACCACTCCGTCGACGAGGGCCGCGTTCTCCGCTCTCGAGAACAAATACGGCGCACGACTCGGTGTCTTCGCCGTCGACACCAGCGCCCCCTCCGGCAGCGAGACGACCATCGCCTACCGCCCCGGCGAGCGCTTCGCCTTCGCCTCGACCTACAAGGCCCTGGCCGCCGGCGTCCTCTTCAAACAATCGACCGAAGCCGAGCTCGACCACACGATTCACTACACGGAGAGCGACCTCGTCGACTACTCCCCCGTCACCGAGAAGCACGTTGCCAGCGGCATGACCGTGCGCGAGATCATCGCCGCCGCTCTCCAGTACAGCGACAACACCGCCGCCAACCTGATGCTCGATCAGCTGGGTGGCCCCGCCGGGCTCACCGAATCGCTCCGCTCGCTCGGAGACACGACCACCAGGGTCGACCGTCCCGAACCCGGCGTGAACGAGGCAATACCCAAGGATCCGCGCGACACCACGACACCCGCAGCCATCGCGGGCGACCTCCGCTCGTTCCTCCTCGGCGGTGCGCTCGCTACCCCGCGCCGCTCCGAGATGACCACCCTGATGCTCGGCAACACCACCGGCGCGCCCTGGATCCGCGCGGGAGTGCCCTCGACGTGGAAGATCGCCGACAAGACCGGCAATGCGTCGTACGGCACGCGCAACGACATCGCCGTCGCCTACCCGCCGGGGCACGCGCCGATCGTCATCGCACTGCTCAGCGATCGAGGCACGGTCGACGCTACGAGCGACGACGCGCTGCTGGCCGACGCCACTCGCGTCGTCGTGGGCGCGCTCGAGTAGTCCCGCTGCCGGCCCCGCCGTCAATTTGAGAGCGATTCGGCCTATCGCCGCCACGCTCGCCCGGATCCGCGCGGCCGAGATTTATGATCACTCGCAAATTGGCGGCCCGGCGGCCTGACAGCCGGCGGCCTGACAGCCGGCGGCCTGACAGCCGGCGACCGAAGCACGCCCCGGCCCTAGGGGTGCCTCACCCCGTCACCCGCGAGCACAGCGCGGTAGCCCTCGCGATAGGTCGGGTAGGCAAACTCGAAACCCGTGGAATGCAGGAGGGCGTTGTCGCAGCGCTTGTCTCCGGCTGCTCCCCTGGCCATCTCGGATCCTTCGCTCGGTTCGTCGACATCGAGCTCGGCGGCGATGAAGCGCAAGACGTCGGAGAGGGGCGCCGACTCGTCGTCGACCCCCAGCACGACCGGAGGAGGCGTGGCAACGTCGAGGGCGAGGTGCACGATGGCCGCCGCCGCGTCGTCGCGGTGGATGCGGTTCGTGTGCGGCGAGTTGCGCGGGGCGTGAGCGCCCTGGCGCACCTGGTCGATGAGACGCTCGCGGCCGGGGCCGTAGATGCCGCCGAGGCGGAGGGAGACGGACTTCCAGCCCGACGCGGCGGACCGGGAGGCGAGCAACTGCTCGGCCTCGAGCAGGATCGCGGCGGTGGGGCCCGACGCCGTGGCCGGGGTGTCTTCATCGACCACGCTGCCGTCGGCCACGTCGTAGACGGCCGTCGAGGAGACGAAAACGATACGCGGCGACGCCCCCGAGGCGGCGACGGCATCGAGCACGTGCCGGAGCCCGTCGAGGTAGGTGGCGCGATAGACGTCGGGGTCTCGGCTGCCGGCGGCGAGCGCGACGACGACCACGGCGGTATCCGCCGGGATCACGGGTGCGTCGACCGAGAGGTCGAGGCTCTGCCGGTCGAAGGAGCCGGGCAGCAGGTCGGCCTGGCGTCGGATTCCGACCACTCGCAGGCCTCGGTCGGCGAATCGGAGGCCGGCCTCGGTGCCGAGGTCGCCGGATCCTGCGATAACTGCCGTTCGCGGGGCAGCAGCGCCCGGGAAACGATGCGACGAGTCGCTCATGCGGCGCTCATCTCGAGCTCGGAGGCGGCGGCCCCGTCGGCACCGAAGACGAGGCGACGGTTCGCGACCTTCTCGGCGAAGAAGCGATCGTGGCTGACAACGATGACGGCGCCCGGGAAGTGCTGCAGAGCCCGCTCCATCACCTGCGTGCTGGCGAGATCGAGGTGGTTGGTCGGCTCGTCGAGGAGCAGGACGGACGCGCCCGACAGCAGACACTGGGCCATCGCGACTCGCGCCCGCTGACCTCCCGAGAGGGTGCGGATGCGGCTCTGCAGGTCGGCCTCCGAGAACTGGAACATCGTCAAGAAGCGTCCCACCGATTTGCGCGTGGCGGTCAGCGCGAGACTGTCGGGCATCGCGTTGACCGCGTGAGTGACCGTGTCGTCGCCGTCGAGCTCGTCGAGCATGCGGTTGTACGAGACCACCTTCGCTCCGGCGGCCCAGTTCGCCGAACCGCTGTCGGCCTTCTCGTCACCCGTCAACACGCGCAGCAGCGTGCTCTTGCCCGAACCGTTCGAACCGAGCACCACGATGCGATCGCGGCGCCGCACCTCGAACGAGACGCCCTCGAACAGCGTTCGATCGCCGTAGCTCTTCGCGAGCCCCTCGATGCGACCGAGGACGTCTTTGACGTGCAGGCCGCCGTAGATCTCGGTGATGATCTGGTCGACGGGTCGCGGCGTGCGAGCTTTCTTGATCTTCGAGAGCTCTTTCGAGAGCCCTGTACCGGCCTTCGCCGCCTTGACCGCCTCTCGACGGTCGGAGATCCCCTCCGACTCGAACGCGAGCAACTCCGACTCGTGAGCGAACTGCTGCTCGAGCGTCTTCAGCCGGAACTGCTTCTGCACGATGTACTCGCCGAAGTTGCCGGGGTACTCGTGCAGATGGAAGTTCTCGACCTCGACGATGCGGGTCGCGATCGCGTCGAGGAAGCTCCGATCGTGCGAGACCACGATGGCGGCGCCCTTGAAGTCGCGGAACCAGGCCTCGAGCCACTCCACGCCCGCGACGTCGAGGAAGTTCGTCGGCTCGTCGAGGAGGAGGACGTCAGGATCCTGCAGCACGATCTTCGCCAGGGCCGCCCGGTTGCGCCACCCGCCCGAGAGGTCGTCGATCGCGCTCGTCCGGTGCGCGTCGTTGAACCCGAGCACGCTGAGCGCCGTGTCGATGCGGCGGCCGTACTCCCAGCCGTCGAGGCGGTCCATCTCGGCGAAGAGCTCGGACTGGCGCTCGATCAGCGCGGTCAGCTCGTCACCGCCGTCGGGATCCATCGCCACGACGGCAATCCGCTCATCGATGGTGGCCAGCTCGGCCTCGATCGCGCGGATGTCGGCGAAGAGGGCCTCCAGCTCGGCGACGATGGTGAGCGTGCCGTCGAGCTCAGAGAACTGCGAGAAGTAGCCGACCTTCACACCCTGCTCGACAGTGACCGTGCCCTCGTCGGGTTCGACCTGCTCGAGAATCAGCTTCAGCAGCGTCGTCTTGCCCGAGCCGTTGCGCCCGATCAGGCCGACCCGGTCACCGGAGTCGAGCTTCAGGAAAGCCTCTCGCAGCACGGGACGGTTCTCGAAGCGGACGGAGACGTCGTTCAGACGGATGAGACTCATAGGCGACAGTCTGACAGGAGCGCCTGCGCGGGAACTTTCTGGGCGCCCTCGGCGTTGGGGCGTGTAGACCGACAGACACAAGGAGGCACCGTGTCGAACGATTACCGCAAGACCCCCGAAGCTCTCGAGAAGCTGACGCCGCAGCAGTATCGCGTCACTCAGAAGAACGGCACCGAACCCGCGTTCCGCAACGAGTACTGGGACACCCACGACGACGGCATCTACGTCGACGTCGTCACCGGCGAGCCCCTCTTCTCGTCCATCGACAAGTACGACAGCCACACCGGCTGGCCGAGCTTCACCAAGCCGATCGAGCCCGCGAGCGTCACCACCAAGACCGATCGCAAGCTGTTCGTGAAGCGCACCGAGGTCAGGTCGGCCTCGGGCGACAGCCACCTGGGTCACGTCTTCCCCGACGGCCCGCTCGCGACCGGCGGCGACCGCTACTGCCTGAACTCCGCCGCCCTCCGCTTCGTCCCCGCCGCCTCGCTCGAGGCCGAGGGATACGGCGCCTACTCAGCCCTGTTCACACCGAAGGAGAACCCCATGACCGACACCAGTGCCGCAACAGTCACGGCAGCACACCAGGATCCGGCTCCCGCCACGACCGAGACCGCCCTCCTCGCCGGTGGTTGCTTCTGGGGCGCGCAGCAGCTGCTCCGCCGCCGGCCCGGCATCATCTCGTCGCGCGTCGGCTACTCCGGCGGCTCGGTGGAGAACGCCACGTACCGCAACCACACCGGCCACGCCGAGGCCGTCGAGATCGTCTTCGACCCCGCGGTGACGTCGTACCGCGAGATCCTGGAGTTCTTCTTCCAGATCCACGACCCGTCGACGAAGAACCGCCAGGGCAACGATGTCGGAGACAGCTACCGCTCGGCGATCTTCTACACCTCCGACGAGCAGAAGAGCACCGCGCTCGACACCATCGCCGACGTGAACGAGTCGGGCCTCTGGCCGGGCAAGGTCGTCACCGAGGTCACCGCCGCCGGACCGTTCTGGGAGGCCGAGGAAGAGCACCAGGACTACCTCGAGAAAGACCCCTTCGGCTACACGTGCCACTTCGTGCGGCCGAACTGGCGTCTGCCGCAGCGGAACGCCGCGTAGTCGCTTCTAGGCGCTGAGACCGGCGCCGGCACCGACGAGGCCGGGTCGCATCACCTTGCGAGGTGCATGCGATCCGGCCTTTCGTGCGCCAGGGCCCAGTGTGGAGCGCGGCTCCGCCGGATCCTGCGCCCTGGTCAGCTAGAAGCCGACGCGGCGCTGCTGCTGCGGCGGCTCGCCGAATCCCGGCAGACCGAGCGACGAGAAGTCGGGCACGGGGATCTCGGGAAGCGGCGGAATCTCGCCGTCGTTCACGACGATGGGTGCGCCGGGAGTCCAGAGCACCCACGTCGCGTTTCCGTCGGCATCGAGGAGGTCGAATTCGGCGGGCTCACCGGCGGCTGCTGCGTGGCGCAAACCGTCTTTGACCTCGACGAGTTGGGCGTCGCTGATGGCGATTTTCTGACCGGAGAAGACGATGTGCGGCATAGGCCGAGCGTAGGCCGGGCTGGTTCGTTCGGGCCGCCGAGATCGCAGTTGAGGTCGGGTGGCGGCGACCACTACTGCGATCTCGGCGCGGAGCCGTTCTTGCAGCGCCAACCTGGGCTCAGCTCGACGGAGCGAAGAGCCTCGACTGCTCAGACGACGACGTGACCACCGTGCTGACCGCGACACTGCCGAGGGGCATCGAGTCGAGCGCGCGACGGATAGCAGTGCGGCGATCTTCGCTCGTCGCCGAGACGTTCATGACAGCGCCGTTGGCGAGACGCGCCTGGATTTCAACGTGGAACACTGGGCGGCCCTCCTAGGTCGGTGGTGTCTAAGAGAAGTGTGCCCGTTCGAGCCCAAACCGAGAAACGTGAACTGACCCATTGCTTTCGGTACCGATGTGTGCCTGGGCGGCTCATGCGTCCTCGTCTCCCCAGTTGCCGCTTGCGTTCTCCGCTTTGCACCCTGGGGAGAACGCCCGCAGGATCCGGCACGGGTCGTCAGGATTTTCGGCATGGGAATTCGTTACTACGCCTATCCGATCCTCGCCTCCGACATCGATCTCGCCCGCCGTGACCCGGTCGGCTACCTCAACTCGCATCCCCTCGTCGACGACGACAAACCGTACGACGAGCAGCTGCGCCTCTACCTCGACAAGTCGTGGCGCGACCTACAGGAGCTCTTCACGGTGCCGCACTGCTCACCGGCCGAGTGGGGAATGGATCTCGTTCGCGGCAACGTCCACTACGACAGCGGTTTCGCTTATCAGCCGCACTACGCCGTGCTCACTCCGGAGCAAGTCGCGACCGTCGCGACCCAGATCGCACGCTTCGACAAGGTCGATGTCCTCGCCATGTACGTCGATGGCGGGCGAAGCCATGTGCGTGAGACGGGCCGGATCCGCGACTACACGAGCTACGTCGGGCACTTCCTGGCAGAAGCGCAGAAGTTCACGGCCGCCTGCGCGGAGGCCGGCTACGGCGTGATCTACACGATCGGGTGACCTTCATGTCCGCCGATCCGTGGGTATTCGGAACGACGCAACTCATCACGGTCGGGGTTGCCGGCCTCGCGTTCGTCGGAGTGGCTCTGACTGCCACATTGCGCTGGCGCGCCGACCGGAGCGACGAGCTCTGGCGACGTATGAAGTGGGCCTTCGATCAGTGCTGGCACGAGAAGGCAAGCGCGCGGTCCGTCGGTCGCTTCGCTTTGCAGTCATTCATCGTCAGCGCCCATGATCCAGACCATCCTCAGCCTCCGACAGCGGTTCCAAGCTACGATTTAGTGCTTATAAGACGGGTGCTCGATACCCTAAGAGAAATGGAGGAGCTCTGATGGAGGAGTGGGAGATCGCCGATGCACGGCTCGCCGTCACGGTCTGCCAGGCCCTCAACGAGCCGCTGCCCGGCTGGGTCGCCGAACTCGCAAAAGTGAAGACGGGCAACATTCCCGACTGCACCATGGAAGAGTTCCGACTGTCACTGCCCGACACCGTGCCGAAATACGCTGACATCGTCTATTGGCGTCGCGTGCCCTGGTGGAAGGTCTGGAAGCGCTGTCAATTCGAAGATCGGCCTCCCGAACGGCTAACTAAGAAGAAGCGGAAGGCGGCGCTTGAGCAGGCGGCTGCTGAGCATGACAATGCCGAACCGGCTAAAACGCCGAGCTAGGCAGATCCTTCTCGTCTTCGGCGATCGCCCGGACGATGCGTTTCGCCACGTCATCGGGATCGAACCCGGCGCCCAGAGCGGGAGCCGTACCTGCGATGGGGTGCTGAGAGAGTTCGGTGCCAATATGGCCGGGCCGGGCGTCGAGCAGCCGGATGCCCTGGCGCCGATACTCGCGAGAGGCGGCGGTCATGAACGCCGCGAGGCCCGCCTTCGCCGCCGAATAGGCAGCCATGCCCGCCGTCGGAACCTCGGCGACGATGCCGCTCAGCGTGACGATAAACGGCGAACCGCCCGACTTCGCCGATTCGGCGAGCGCCGGCGTCGCCGCCCTGATGAGCCGAATCGGAGCCTGGAGGTTCACGTCGATCAACTCGTCGAGGGTGGCGTCGTCGATCTCGCCCGCCGGGCCGAAGGCGACCACGCCGGCGGCCACCACGACGCCATCGAGCCGCCCGTGGGCTTTTAGGGCCGCGGCGACCAGCGAGGCTCCCCCCTCGGGCGATCGAAGGTCGGCCAGGTAGGCGCCGTCGCCGCTGAGACGTTCCGCGCTCCGGCCACCGCGTACGACGACCGCACCCGCCTCGGCAAGCTCCCGCGAGATTCGCGACCCGAGGCCTCCCGACGCTCCGACCACGAGAACGACCGCACCGCTGATGTCTGTCATTGCCCGCACGGTACCCGCTGCGGTGCCGGAATGCCTGGCCCGCGGGCGACTCGCCCTCCAGGCCTGGTCAGGGGTGTTCGGAAGCGAGCGGTGTGATGCCAGACACGACGCTCTCGGCGTCGGTGATCCCGATGGACTGGAAGAGGGGAACCCACAAGGCTTTGAGACGCACCTCGACACCCGGGCCACCCGGAGTCGGGAGGGCGCCGAGCACCCCGAAGGTGGCGTTGACGACGAGTTGTGCGGCGGCCTCTGAATCACCGAGAGGCGAGGATCGCGACCCGTCGAGTTCGGCCTCGATCTGGTCGCGGGCGAAGCGGTACCAGTCGTACCCTTCGGGCACCTCGATGTCTGCCCGCCGCAGCTCGTGAAGGAGCCGAATCGATCCGGCGGCGACCGGGCACTCCTGAGCGTTGAGCGCCGACGACAGCAGCATGGTCGCGAGCTTCTCGACGCCTCGCGATGCCGGGATCGCGTCGTCGAAGCGCTGCCATCGGGCCTGCTGATCAGTGATCACAGCCACGGCGAGACTGTGCTTCGACGGGAAGAGGTGGTAGCCGATGGCCGACTTCGGCTTGTTCATCGCCGCGGCAACACCCGAGAACGACGTGCCCTCGTACCCGTGCGCCGCGAATTCGGCACCGGCCGCCTCGACGATCTCCTGTCGAGCGCGGGCCATTCCTGCTTGGCGTTGATTCATGGAACCCCTCAGACGAGCGCTGCTCCGGGTCTTTCGATTCCCGGTCCCTCACTATACGATCATCTATGTCAGACGATCGTCTGGGATAACTGCGGCGATTCAGCGCGGCGACTCCTCGTGAGAAATGAGCCCGAAGATATGAGCGCGGAGAAATGAGCCCACAGATATGAGCGCGCAAGAATCGAGCGCGGTGAAATGACCCCACACCGCTATTCGCCTCACGCCGAGGTGTTCCGCAGCCTGGCCACCGGGCAGCCGATCCGCGTGTCGTGCACCTGCGATATCGCCCGCGACCACACCCACTTGGAATACCGAATGGCCCACCCGGGGCCGCCCGACCAGCTGAGAAGCGCTGCGGAGTCGATTCGCAGCTACCTCGCCTCCTGGAAGACGGCATCCGTCGCGTCCCGGTCCACTCGGCGGCAGGTGCCGACCGACTGGACCGGGTAGGTGATGCAGGCCGCGACGACGCCGTGACGATCTACCCCAGCGTTTTCTTCAGTTGCTGAAGCACGGCACGGGCCGCAGTCGGGCCCACATTCAAGAAGAACGTGTCGTCGTCGACCGCGACGGCGTGCTTGGCCGACACCGCAGTGAGGGTCGGCCAGAGCGGCAAGCCGGTGAGTTCGGTCTCGTCGCCACCCTGGACGCCGTAGAAAACCCAGTCACCGTCGGCCTGCGACAGCTGTTCTGCGGAGATATCGACCGAGGTGTCGTCGGTGAACGCCTGGGTCGACGGGCGAGCGAGTCCGGCGTCTTCCGCGACGGAGCCACTGAACGAGGCGACACCGAAGACCCGGGTGCGATCGGCGCTCTTTCGAAGGAACGAGACGGCCGGATCAGCGTCGACGCTGCGACCGAAGGCGGCGGCGTCATCCTGGTAGTCCGTCAGCCACGCCTCGGCCTGCTGCGTTTTACCGACGGCATCGGCAAGGAGAAGGAAGTCCTGTTTCCAATACTTCCCCGTTCCCTGCGTGGCGACGGTCGGGGCGATGGCGGTAAGACCGGCGTACAGGCCGGCAGCATCCTTCCCGGCGATGTTCATGAGGATCAGATCCGGGTCGACGTTCGCGATCGCTTCGAGGTTGGGTTCGAAGCGATTGCCGACGTCGACGACATCGGCCAGCTGCGAAGCCTTCGCCGGGAACGCCTCGGTGAGGTACGCGGGGACGAGGTCGGCACCGTCGCCCGAGGTCGAGGCAGCAGGGGTGAGCCCCAGCGTGAGCAGGGCATCCGCCTGCCCGGTCGAGATCACGACGATCTTCTTCGGCGCCGACGGAATGGTGGTGGAGCCCTCGAAGTGGGCGACCGTTCGGGGAAAGACCCCGTCGTCGGCATCGCTGCCCTTCCCTGCGGGCATGGTGCGCGGCGTCGTCCAGGAGCCATCGCCCTGCGTCGCGGCCGACTTCTCGCTCGTGGCCGAAGCGCCAGACACCTGCGCACACCCGCTGAGAGAGAGTGTCGTGGCCGTGACGATTGCAAAGACTATGGCAACAGGTGAGGTCGTTCTTTTCATCATGAAGTTAGCTTAGGCTATCCTAATTACTCGTGATGCCTGATGAACGACTCCGCCCTGCCTCGGGCCCTCCTCGGGAGGTAATCCGCATCGTTTCCCTCGGGGCGCTCGCTATCGGCTTCACCGTCGCGAGTCTCCTGGTGGGATCGGGCGAGCTGGGCCCCGGGCAGGTGATGCGGGGCCTCCTGGCCCACGACTCGACGTCGGCGTCGATCATCGTCTGGCAGTTGCGCCTCCCCCGCACCCTGCTCGCTGTTCTGATCGGAGCAGCCCTCGCCGTCGCGGGAACCGTCATTCAAGCCCTGACCCGCAACCCCTTGGCCGAACCGGGTCTGCTCGGCATCAACGCTGGTGCCGCTCTCGCGGTCGTGACCGGAATAGCGGTCTTCGGCGGCGGTTCGGCTCTCGCTTCCACCTGGTTCGCTCTCGTGGGCGCCGCCGGCACAGCACTCCTCGTGTTCGTCATCTCCACTCGCCGATCCCGGGCCTCCCCGACTCGACTGCTCCTCGCCGGCGTCGCTCTCGGGGCGAGTCTGAGCGCACTAACCGGCATAGTGATCCTGCGCGACGCCACCGCTTTCACGACCTTCAACTCGTGGGTGGTGGGGTCGCTGACGTCGCGAGGCATGGACGTCGTGGTCACCGTCGCGCCGTTCTTGACGCTCGGGTTCGCTCTCGCCCTCCTGTCCGGGCGCACGTTGAACGTGCTGACGCTGGGAACCGAGCAGGCGACATCCCTCGGCATCCCTGTTCGCCTCGCGGTCGGAGCCGCCGTGCTGTCGGTGACGCTGCTGTGCGGGGCGGCGACCGCGGCGGTCGGCCCGATCTCGTTCATCGGGCTCGTCGTTCCTCACGTCAGTCGGCTGATCTGGGGAGCCGACCAGCGTCGGATCCTGGCCTCGAGCCTCGTCCTGGGGCCCGCGCTCCTCCTCGCCGCCGACATCGTCGGCCGCATCATCTCGTTTCCGGGCGAAATCGAGGCGGGTATCGTCACGGCGTTCATCGGCGCACCGGTGCTGCTCTTTCTCATCGCGCGGCGAGCCTCGTGAGCGGCTTCTCCCGCCGCCGCGCTGTGCGGATCGGCGGCCTGTCGGTGGTCATCCGGCCGAGGGTGATCGGCGTGACCGGGATCCTCGCGCTCGTCGCTCTGTCGATCGCAGCGCTGTCGGTGGCCACCGGCACCTACCGGCTCGAGCTGTCCGGTGTCGTCGATGCCCTCACGGGCGGCGGAACCGCGACCGCCCGCTACCTCGTCGTCGAGCAGCGCCTGCCCCGCGCCGTGGCCGCACTTCTCGTGGGCTGCTGCCTCGGCGTCTCGGGGGCGCTCTTCCAGAGCGTCTCGCGCAACCCGCTGGGCAGCCCCGACATCATCGGTTTCACGACCGGGGCGGCCACCGGCGGGCTCGTCGTCATCCTCCTGACACCGTCGCCGTCGGCCCTGTCGATTGCCGGGGGAACGATTGTCGGAGGCCTGGCCTGCGCCACCGTCGTTACTGTGTTCGCCGCGGCACGACGCTTCTCGGGCGACCGCCTCATCCTGGGCGGCATCGCCGTCGCCGCACTGCTCGCCTCGGTCAACGACTACGTGATCAGCCGGGCCCCTCTCGAATCGGCCGAGGCGGCGCGCGCGTGGAAGTACGGCAGCCTCAACCTGATCACCTGGGATCGAATCGTCCCTCTCGCGGCCTGTCTGCTCGTCGCCTCGGTCGTCGTGGTCGCGATTGCCCGCCCGGCAGGAATCCTCGAACTGGGCGACGATCTCGCCATCGGCCTGGGCGTGCGCACCCGACTGCAGAAGCTGATCATGGTGGCGGCTGGAACGATCCTGGCGGCCGCGGCGGTCTCGACTGCCGGTCCGATCGGATTCCTGGCCCTGGCAGCACCGCGTCTCGCCCGTGCCGCGACAGGCTTCTCGTCGGTCGGCCTTCTCCCGTCGGGGGTGATGGGGGCTGCCCTCCTCGCGGCGAGTGATCTGGCGGCGCAGCGGATCCTCGATCCGTTCCAGATTCCGGTCGGGCTCGTCTGCTCGGCCCTCGGCGGCTTCTACCTGCTGTGGATGGTCGGTTTCGCGAAGACCGCCGACGGCTGACCGCAGTGCCCTCGAGATCCCGTGCGGGTCTAGCCTGATCGAGACCACGAGAGGGCGACATGGCTGACACCACGCGGGGAACGATCGAGCTGCAGGGCGCGACGATCGCGTTCTCGGAACAAGGATCCGGCCACACCGCCGTCTACGCCCACGGTCTTTCGGGCAGCCGAGCGCAAGTGTCTCGACTCGGCGTCCCCGATCTGTCCGGCGTCGTCGACACCAACCGGCTCGTCACCTACGACGCTCGCGGTCATGGCGAGTCGACCGGCGCTGCCGACCCGGCCTCGTACACCTGGTCGTCGCTCGCCGACGATCTACTCGAACTGCTCGACACGTTCTCGCCCGACGAGCCCGTCGCCGGCATCGGCACGTCGATGGGGACGGCAACGTTGCTCTTCGCCGCGCTCAGACGGCCGGAGCGCTTCAGCCGCCTCGTGCTCACCGCACCGCCGACCGCCTGGGCGACGCGGGCCGGGCAGACAGACGTCTACCGCCAGATGGCCGACCTGGTGGATGCGCGCGGCACCGGCGTGCTGGCCGGGATGATGGCGGCAGCGCCTGTCCCCGAGCTGTTCCGCGACATTGCCGGCTACCCGCCGGAACCCGATGTCCGACCCGAGCTCGCGGCGTCCATTTTTCGCGGAGCGGGCTCGTCCGACCTGCCGTCACCCGACGACCTCCGGGCGCTCGACCTTCCCGTGCTGCTTCTGCCCTGGGCTACCGACCCCGGGCACCCGGTGTCTACGGCCGAGATCCTGGCGTCACGCCTGCCGAATGCCGAGATGCGAATCGCCTCGTCACCACCCGAGCTGGCCGGGTGGCGCGAGGCGATCCGCGACTTCGTCGCCGTCTAGCGGGTCACTCAGACGAGCGGGCCGCCGTCTTCGGTCGAACGGCGCGTGACACGCTCGCCCGTCGCCGAGTCGATGCCCGAGCGCGAGGTGGTGGTCACCTGACGGCGACGGCTGAGAAGCACGATTCCGAGGATGATCCCCAGCGCTCCCGCTGCCATCAGAATGTAGCCGATCAGGTGGATGTTGACGCCGGCGACCGTGAAGTCGACGGCGAACGCCAGAATGGCGCCGATAACGAGCAGGAAGATTCCTCCGCCGAGACTCATGGTGTTCCTTTCGTCGGGGTGACCTCGATTTCGAGGTTCAGAGGAAACCTATCGGGGCACGGCCCTCCGCGCCCACTCACGCGCGCTGCTGAGCAGCCCGGCCCGCTAGCTCTCGGGGGACTTGACGTTTCGTTTGCTACCTGACAATAATTGTGAGGTAGCAAACGAATTATCATCGAACATGAAGGAGGGCGCCATGCCCACGGAACGCATCGCACTGGTCACCGGAGCAAATCAGGGAGTCGGCAAGCAGGTGGCGAAAGAGCTCGCCGAGCACGGGGTGACCGTGCTGGTCGGGTCACGTGATCTGGCGAAAGGCGAAGCGGCGGCTGCCGAAATCGGAAGCGGAGCCCACGCGATCCAGCTGGACGTCACGGATCCTGCGTCCATCGCATCCGCGGCCGGCACCATCCGCGAGCGCTTCGGCCGCCTCGACCTCCTCGTCAACAACGCCGGAATCTCGAACACCCTCGGTGCGGGCCTCACCCCGGAGCAGAACGCGGCGCAGTCGACGGCCAGCCAGGCGTCGCTCGACGAGATCCGCGCGGTGTGGGAGGTCAACGTCTTTGGCGTCGTCGCGGTCTACCAGGCGATGCTGCCGCTGCTTCGCGACGGTATCGATGCCCGCATCGTGAACGTGTCGAGCGGCGTGGGCTCACTGGCGTCGAACGCCGACCCGAGCTTCCCGTACCGCGCCATCTTCGGTCCGGTCTACCCCGCCTCCAAGGCGGCGCTGAACGCGATGACCCTGGCGATGATGATCGAGCTCGAGGGCACCGACATCAAGGTCAACCTGGTCTCCCCCGGTTTCACGAGCACGGCGCTGAACAACTTCGCCGGCACCGAATCCGTCGAAGACGGCTCGCGCGAGGTCGTCCGCGTCGCCCTGTTCGGGCCGAACGACCCGACCGGCACCTTCACCCGCTGGGAGGACGCCACGATTCCGTGGTAACCATGTCGGGTGCCTGACGAACCCCAAGACCAACACGACTCGGTCGGAGCGTGGGCGAAGAAGTACTACCTCACCTCCCGCGCTCTGATCGAGTCGGTTCTGCGCGAGCACGACCTCGGGCCGACCCAGTGGTACGTGCTGTACCAGCTCGCCAATGTCGGTGCGACGAAACAGCGCGACCTGAGCCAGCTGCTGAACATCGAACGGGCGACCCTCAGCGGCGTCGTCGCGACGCTCGTGCGCAAGGGCCTCGTGGCGCAGGTGGCCGACGAGGTCGACCAGCGGCAGCGCATCCTGAGCATCACCGACGCCGGGCGTGCGCTGTGGGCCGAGCTTCCGGATCCTGTGGGGCGTGCGACGGCTCTGTCGTTCGACGGTGTCGATGCCGCTGACCTGGAGGTGGCGCGGCGGGTGCTGCGGGAGGCGACGCAGCGGCTCGTGGAGCACATGGCGGGGCCTGGTTCGGCTGGCGCTTAGCTCCGGTTGCTGATCCTTTCGGAAGGAACATCGGGCCTCTGCTCCTTCTCAAAGGAGCGTTTACTCACCGATCTCCTCGCTGGAATGACGACCGGCGTCACTTCTCCTGCTCAGCGTCGCGCGGCTCCTTTCGAGAGGACGTCCTTGTCGTCCTCAGTCGACGCGGAACCCCAGAGGTGGTGCACCGTAGCGACAAGCCTCACTCGGCGGACCAGAGCTCTTCGGCCTCGAGGGCCAGATCGATCAGCTGACGCAAGAGACCCCCCAGCGTCGTCGACCTCAACAGGGTGTAACTGTCGTAATCACCCAGCGGGGCGATCGCCGCAAGCTGCCAGACGGCGGCGACGGGATCGTCCGACAGCTCGATGTCGTCATCCGACATGGGCCCCGCGGCTCGGGTGATCAAGCGGCGGACCACTGCTTCGGCCTGGTCCCGCAGGGGTGCGAGCTTCTCGGACCACTCGAGATCGGGAAGCATCGAGAGCTCGGCCTGCGGGTACGGGTCTTCGTCGACCCAGCGCTCGACCGTGAACCGCTTGGTCCCCAGGCCGACGATGAACAGGTCGTCAGCACCCGCGGCGGCGCTCACGAGACGCGCCATTGTCCCGACCGAGGCGCGCTGGTCGCCACCCCCGGCCTCTGGTCCGCGCTCGATTAGGACGACGCCGAACTCGGGTTCCTCCTCGTCGAGCAAGCGGCCGACCAACGTGAGATACCGCGGCTCGAAGATCCGCAGCTGGATTGGCATGAAGGGGAACAGCACTGATCCGAGCGGGAACATCGGTGAGACGGCCATACCTCAGTGAAGCACCGCGGGCGGAGGGGTGGCAGGTGCCCAGAGAGCGGTCGACCACACCTCGAGAGAGGCCTAGTTGTTGAGACGGAACTCCGCTGCTAGCCCTCTCGTAACGTCCCGAGAGCGTCACCCGGAGGGACCGGTGGGCCCTGACGCGGCTTCTTGTTGGCCGTGTCGCCACCCCCGACTCGATTGCTCCGTTCAGTCAGGGCAACGAGGGCCAGATGCTTGTCGGCAGTCCAGCAGACGAGACGACCCTTGTGATCTTTGCTCCGCCCAAGGATCCGGGCGTCCGCCAACTGGGTCAGAGCATTGTTCGCCGCCACCCGCGAGACACTATGCGCCTCGGCCACCGAGTCGATTGTGACGACCGGGTCCCTCGACAGTCGACCCAGAATCTTGAGGACGACAGCGTCTGCACGGGGAGACTCCGGAGCCAGCCCTTGCGATCGTCGGTAGGCGAGGAGTTGCTGCAGCAGTGCGTCGTCGAGTCGTGCGATGTCGTCGGCAAGGCGAACGGCATTCGAGGCCGCGATCTCTGTCGCCTGAGCGAAGCCGATGACCCAGGCGTCGACATTCCTCGCGCGGTAGGAGGTGAGGCCGGCGATGTATGCGTCGACGTCGCCGGCGAACACCGTGCTGATCGGAACGAGGATGTGCCGCAGGGCATCGGCGCGTTTCAGCACGGTGTGGATGAGGGCACGGCCCGTGCGGCCGTTGCCATCGATGAAGGGGTGGATTGTTTCGAACTGCGCGTGCGCCAGGGCGGCACGAACGATGGGGTTGCCGCCGGTCTCGGTGAGAAAGGCCGTCAGGTTGGCCAGTAAGCGCTCGACCTCCGTCTCGGGGGGAGGTACGAAATCGGCGCGAAGAGGTGACCACCCGTTGCCGCCGACCCAGTTCTGCTCGACCCGGATGCCCGGCGCCAACGAGGGCTCGATCACGTGTTGCAGGTGTTCCAGATCGGCCACCGCGATGGTTCGCTCGCGATCGGCCAGTGCCTCGATCGCCTCCTCGGTCGCCCTGACGTTGGCGACCACATCGAGAGCGACCCGGTTGCCCTGGCGGAGCAACTCCGCGATTGCGAGCTTCTTGGGGGTGACGCGATTTCCCTCGATCCACGACGACGAGATGCTCTCGGATCGAATGAGGAGGTGATTCAGGTAGCGGCCGCGGGTGCCAATGCGTTCATCGGCACGAGAGAGGACCGCGAGCGCGTCGGAGGCAGCCTCTTCTGCCTCTCGTGAGAGGCGGGGCAGCTCGGGCGGCAACTCCTCGGGGACGTAGGCGCGATAGCGGCCCGGCGCTCGATCTCTCCGGCTCAGGTGCGCCGCGTCTTCCGGGCTCCACAGGAGGTCGACGTAGTACATGGGTGCACCGCCTAGCCTTGCCGGATTCCGGGTCAAAACAACTTTAGCTTGCCTAAAGTTGACATCCCTTCGCCGATAGACCGAACCTGTCGGTCCGCCGACGACAACGCCCACGAAAAGCCGATGCGGTACGATCAGCTAGTTGTTGAAGCGGAACTAAGCCTGCGTTGTTGACCACACCCGCCTGACCTCAACACCGTTGATTTTTCGGGGTTTAGCCCGGTACTTCCGGTTGTGGATGCGAGTCGGTGATTGGGACTTTTGCGGCACGCGTGAGGCACGGTCGCTCACAGCCGCTTCGCTGGCGGGAGCCCTGCTACTGGAACCAGCAACACCCGACCTTCTTCGTTCGAAGACTTAAGCTCTGTCAAACCACTTGGAAATCGGTCCAGATTCGGTAGCAAACACCCACTTCCAAGTAATCGACTCTCAAATGTGGCAGAGCGTGGTCGGGCTGTGCTTCCGCGAGCCCAGGACTCAGGATATGACTACAACAGACACTCTCCGATTTGAGCTGGCACGTCGCGTAAATCACTCGCGCGTCCGAAGGTTTTTGTCCGTGTCGGAGCTATTTCGAATGACTGACATTCCTCGGACCACGCTAGGCAGGCAACTTCGAGGGGAGCGGGGAATTGACCTCCCAGATTTGATGGCCCTCGGCACAGCGCTGAAAGTCAACTTCGTCGACTGGCTGCCGACTGAGCTCAGGAACCAATGCTGATGCCACTAGAAGAGGTCAACTCCTTGGAAGCAACGGCCGACTACCTCAAAATTTCTCCGGAGGTGCTTCGTCGGATGGCTAGGAGCCAGCAGATCGGCGCGATGAAGATTGGTGCGAAGTGGCTTTTCCCGCTGGCCGTAATCGAGGCGTACGTGGAGCAGATAACTCGACCGCAGATCGATCGGCACCGAACTGGGATGACGCCACAGAGTCGCGAGCGATTGCGCCGGACGAATTGACGATCGGTCACATTCCTACTCCTGGGTAGGAAGGCGGCGCAAAAGCGGGGCTCTGATTCTCGGAGAGGTCATCAGAACCAGATATAAGCCTGAAGCATCATCTACGGACGCAAAAACGGGGCCGACATTATGTCGGCCCCGTTTGACAAGGCGAGAGTCGTTGACTCTCCCCATAGAATACGTGGATGAGCGCGCCGAGTCAATTTATCCTCGAACCGATTGTCGTCGATCGCATTCGAGAACTGTGTGACCCGAGTGCGCCCTGGTTTAGATCGCTGTGGACTGTCGGGACTGTGACGGCTCTGCTTGAGGTCGTGGAGTCGGTCAATGCAACCTGGGACAACGTCCTAACGAACGACGGCGCGATGGCGGATTTCAAGAAAAACGCGATGTCATTGGTTAAAGGCGACCTTGGACTAGGTTCCGAGGTGGTGCGAGAGAAGTTGCGGCTCATAATCATCAAACTCAAGCCCGAGTCCACGAACGAGGGACGAACCGCTCTTGCCGAACTAGAACAGTTCATAACTCGATGCCGACTTCCGTACCTAGAAAACTGGGCCAGCGCGATCGAATCGGGGCAGGTGGCCGACCAACAATTTGAATCGATGTGCCGATCACTTGCCAGCCATCTCCTTGACGATGGACTTCACCCCAAGCATCTCGTCGGCTGGATCGACAAAAGAAGGGGAAGCCTGAACGCAGTCGAACTAATTCGCGAAGCCAAGCTGCTGGCAAACGCGCAGATGAAGACGTACGAATTCGCCGTGCCCTTCGTGAAGATGTCGAGGGAGGTTCGCAATTCTCTGGACAAGGGGCATCTCATGGCAGTTGCTGACTTTGAAGCTCTGTATTATTCCTGTGAAAACAGCGTCAAGTCAGGTCCGCTTGTATCTGCACCTCAGTGCGTTCTCAAAGTGTCTTTTCAGGCAAAGGACCCCCACTCGGCCCTCGATTCCGTCCGTGAGTGGGCTAAACGAGTCGCGTCTCGCGCAGCTCTCGCAACTGCGAGTCTTGGCGTAAACCTTAACGACCAAGTCGTCGAAATAGGCGCGAAGAAGATTTGGGCTCTCGCGGACCAGGACCTACTTCGGGTGCCCTCCATTCTTCGCGAAAACGCGGTTGACGCGATCGACGACTCTGCCCAGTCAAAGCAGCTTGATGATGCACTAGCCATGCTCGCGCCTCACCTTCAGAGCACCGCCGGCGTTTCGGCGGCCACCCTTTGGGCGGCTTGCGAAGGTCTCCTGGGGCGCGTGCAGTCGAACGGCCACAGTGTCGCCGATCGACTTGCTGACGTCGTTGCGTGCTCATTTATTCGCGAAGAACTCTTTGAATTGGTAAAGAGGTGGCGACAGGAGACGCGGGGCTCATCCGGGCCAGACATCCGCCATGGAACGACATTTGAGCAGATGACAGTCATGGTCGATCACATTGTGAGTAGCGGTGATCCCGGGTTCAAACGACCGGAAGAACAGGCTGCCGTTGCCCGCATTCACGAACTTGCCACATCCTCGGCACCAACGGTTAAGAGGGTGCGTGCCTACCTACAGACAGCTTTCCGGAGGCTTTACTACCAGCGAAACTTTGTGATGCACTCGGCGAAGTTCGACTCTGTTTCCCTCTCCATGACGTCGCGTATTGCCCCCAGACTCGTGGCCGCTGGTCTCGACCAGATCGTTAATGCCCATTTCAGGTCAGGAAGTGTGCCACCGCTGGGACTCGCTGCGCGTGCAGCCATCGAATTGGATCTTGTCGGCCAACCAGGGGGTAAGCACATAGCTACGCTTCTCTCGTAGGAGTCCAGTGTCGGTCGCATAGGGCACCCTAAGGACCGTAAGCGTTCAGAGCAGCTTCGAGAACATAGGTCGAGCACTGTTCAGGCCTCCCCAATCACATCCTTACGCACACGGCTCGTTCGGCTTCTGGGTGGTCCAGGAGAAGCCGGCCCGCCTCTTCGGAGGGTGCTCGCTCGTTCAGAGCTTGGCGTGTACGTGATGGATTGCTACGCGTACTGCCGCGACGAAGGCGGGGAGCGACCGTGGCTCAAGACCTTTGCGTCCCTGAATTCTGCGGTGGCTTGGATGTTGCAGCACGAACGGGACATCCGAGACTTCATTGGGCGTTGCCAGCCGGAAGTCATTACCTAGGCCGTGGTTTGGAACTTGACTGATGTACGTCAGTCCCTGGATCGCCGCTGTTGTAGGCCGTATTGTTCGCGCTATGGGGTTGGACTCGTTTGCCGTTGTCGCTGCGTCGATTTTAGGTAGCAGTGGAGTGGCCGGACTTCTATCGGGTGGCATTGAGCTCGGTCGCCGGAACCGCCTCAGAAGATCTCTTTTCAAAACGACGGAACTTGCCTCCAAGCTCCCGCGAGGTACCAGCCGAACCGCCGTTGAGGGAGTTAGGGATCTGGAAGCGGCCCGCTATCTAGCTCTTACTCTCGTGGGCCTCCCGAGAATAGTGATCGGCTATGTGTTCAGTTTTGTGTGCATCGTCCTCACAGCATTCGGACTCGTCGGCATCTGGGTTTTCGCCTACCCAGGATCTGTGCTGAGCAGCGAGAACGCGAAGGATAAGCGAGCTGCTGTGAGCACAGCCACTGAATCGCAACTGCAGCAGCTTTCCCTTGCCTTTATAAGCGTGGCAGCGGTCTCGTTCGTGATCCTGTTCGCCCTTGCCATAGCCGCAACGACGCACGCGAATCGCGCTTATTTCATTCAGCTAATTCTGGGCGGGGCGTCCGTGGAGGCTGCGCAAGAGAAGATGAGACTTAGAGACCCTTCCATCGGCCAAATCTTCGGGGGCACGTTGCCGTGGGTGAAGGCCCGGTTTAGGACTTGGCGGGCGGCAAGAGGGGCGAGCCCGAAGCCCCGGAGCCGATGACTACTCCGGGGGCCCCTTAGTTGCGAGACGCCTCGCGACTGCCTCCGTCGAGCGACTCTCTGCGCGATGAACTCGGGAGGCTGATTCTGGTGAATGTGCGACCAAATCGGTGCCCTAGGTGAAGATCCTCGCTCACCCTGCTGAGCCACTAGCCGGTACTTCGCCTGAACGTCATACTCAGCTCATGTCATTCGAGAGCACAAGATCAGACGTCAGTTCTGCCCTATCAATCAGCCTGGACCAATGGGAGCCCCTTTCCTACGACAAGGACGCCTGGATTGGCGGTGGAATGCGCAATGTAGTCGACAGGGTTTCCTTCGCGGTGGGTGCCGAGTCGGTAAAGCGGGTAGTTGGCGAAGGGCATGCTGAGCTGCAAGATAACAGGGAGACTTGGGCCGGTAATTTTTTTGTTTTCACGGAATCCAGGTTTGTCGTCGTCGATAAGCCGATCGGCAACGCAGCGAGCGTCACCGTCTATCCGCGTAGTCGAATCACCTCGCTCAGTGTGGAATCAGCGAACATCAATGTCGATTCGGGAAGCATCATCGGTTTGAAGTTCCAAGCCACCTATCCAGAGGCAAGCGTGACGTTCGTGTCCCGGGGGAAGGCTGATGCGCCAGAGCTCGCAGAATTCCTAGAATCGCTTCTAGCTGACCTGTCCTAGGACGATCCAGATTCGTAGCTTCATCTGTTGCGGAAGAGGCGAAACCCCCAGGATCGGTTTAATCCTGGGGGTTTCGGGGCTCTAGCTCACCATGCCGACCATCTGTCGAGACAACTCACGTCCGAGTACGGTCGTGATCGTCTGCGGGTCAACTGCCTGAATCGGTGTGATGGTGTTTTGTTGCGTGAACTGGTTGCCACCAGGTGCAGCTTTGAGCGCGTCCACGATCGCCTTAGCGTCGAGGCCGCCACCTCCTCGCATGTTGACCGGTCGAACGTACCCGCCCTGTACGTAGCCGGGTGCGCCTGCCCGGTTCATGGCCTCGAGCATCATCCGGTTACGCGGGTTCGCGGTGGCCCGCGCGTTGGCGACGAACTCGCCAGCGTGGACGATGCCCGCCACCTGATTTACCGAGCCCACCCCGGTGTGACCGCCTGCCATGTATCCCTTGAGGCCGAGGCCCTTGCCGACGACCTTCCGAAGCAGCAGCCCTTGGGTCTTGAGCTCCGAGGTAATTATCTTGGCGTTCTTCCGAGCGTCAGTGAGCGCGGCCTGAGCAACCTTGATTTGTGGACCGTAGTTCGCATCGGCCACCTGTTTACCGATCGCGGCCGACGTTGACTGAACGGACTTGTAGTCGGCGTTCACCGACTTGATTCCAGCCCCCGAGAGCGCGTCAAAGGACTTAGCCATCCGCAATGCCTCGACGGGTGCGAGCCCTGCAATCTGAGCAATGAGAGCGGGGCTGAGGCCCTTCTTGCTCAGCTTGTCGAGGACGGGTGCAAGCTGTTTCAGAGTGGCTGCCGTGCGGGACTGGCCTCAAGCGAACGACGACGCAGAACCAAAGTCCGAGACACCCTGACCCGAAAGGTTCGACGCAACAGACGACGCCAGCGACGACGACTTGTCTTGCAGATCGCCGAGCTTGTCAGCTGCCTTCTCAACCGCTGCCCCGGCTTAGTCGGAGGCCTTTCGAGCTTCAGCATTCGCACTTCGGAACGGTTGGCCTGAGCGATAAACGCCGCCCGTGTCTTGGAAGAATACGCGGATGCATCCTGGCCCATCGAGTAGAGCGAACGCACACCCTCGCCCGAGTCGAAGTCACCAGAGCGCACCGTAGAACGGAACGAGATCCGGTCAGACGACGAAGCGCCAGTAGGTGCATCTTGCGCAGCCTTCAACGCTTTCTGCGCAGCCACAGTGCGATTCTTCGCCGCATCCAGCCGACCCTTTGCTGCTGCCGACTTGATCCGGTCATACTCCGCCTGAGAACGCTTCTGAGCCGCCTCAGCATCGTCCAGCTTCCGCTTCGCCGCACCAACCGCAACCGGGCCACCCTTAGCAAATGCCGGGATTTCTCCGGCGTTCAGAGCGTTTAGGAGCCCGAGCCCGTACTTAGAAACGGACTTGGCTTTCACCACGTACTCGCCGTTAGAGAGCAAAGTGGGGATGCTGTCGGAGGTCGAACTGCCAGGGCCGCGAACCTGACCACCAACGGCTTTCCCCGGCACCTTAAACGAACCGTCAACCGGGAGGCCCGTTTTATTGGCCGCGAGAACCGCAGTGTTACCCACGGTTCGCGCTCGAGTGATCTGGTCGAGCTGGCCACCGAAAGTGAACAGCGCTTGCGTGGCCGCTGCGACACCTGTCAGCCCGATGGCCGTATTCACGTTCTTGGGAATCAGTCCGAGACGATCGGCGTAAGCGATTGCCTGGCCCTTGGTGAGGCCGAACTGCTGCCCCTGAGCAATTAGGGCATCACGGCCCCTGCTCACCGCTGCGGCTGCCGCTTTCTGGCTGCCGGTGCTCGTGTAGATCGCACTAGCAGAGGCGAGGGCCGACGAACCGATCCCGTCGAGAGCTGCGGCGTTCGCGCGCCCCTTTTCGGTGCGGACGTCGAGGGTTCGCCCGTTCTCCTTGAGCGCGCTCGTGGCATCGTCAATCGACGCCTGGAAGTCACGGGTGGTGCTGTTCACGTCAAACTGCGACTTGCCAAAATTGCTAATAGCGTCCGCGAGATCTTGAATGTCACCGGTAGCTGCAGTAGCCGTGCCCGAGAGGTCCGCGAGACCATCGGCCTGCTTCTTGGCTGCGGTAGTCGCCAGGTTTGCCGCCGTCTCCCCCTTGCCCTGAGCGAGGTTCAAAAGCTCCTGTTGGGAGAGGTTCTTACCCGACGCTGCCGCCAGGTCAGTCAGCGCCGACGCATAGTCAGGCATCGTCTTGAGCAATTTCCGGGCCGTGTCGTCTCCACCGCCTGCTGCCTTCACCAGTTTGTTGAACCCGTCCGTGGCAGAGGGGAGATCCGAGGCCGCCAACTGGCCAAGAGTGGTGCCAATCTGAACAAACTGAGCCTTGAACCTGCGTCCCGTGTCGCCCAAGCCGATACCGACACCGGCGAAAAGATCCCCGGTAGTCCGGTTGGCTTGCTGCGACGAGTCAGACAGGTAGTTGAGGGCATCGGCCATACCGGTCGATTCCTTAGCCACCAGGTCGAATACGCCGCCGCGGCCCTTGAACTGAGCGTTTAGGCTTTTCAGGTCGCCGAGCTTAGAAGCGGCGTTCAGCTTCGAGACCTGATCGCTAGTCAGGTTCGCCGTGGTGCCAAGCCCGCTCAGAGCTGCAGTAGCGACGGCGAGGCCAGCGACGACACCACCGCCGATACCGAACCCCTTAGCGAGGCGCGTACCGGTCACGTTCATGGTTTGGAGGGCCACGCGAGCTGCCGCAACCTTGGGGACGATCGCCAGGAACCCACCACCGACGAGCGCCGACGCGGCGACGACCGTGCCGAGAGCTAGAGCCGTCTGCTGCACGCGAGCGGGGGCCTGACCGAAAGCGTTCACCAGCCCGGTAGCGCCCTGTGTGAGGTCGCGCAGAGCGAGGTTGGCCCCTGAGCCCGTCTTGATGAGGGCCGTATCGAGAGAGCCGCCGAGCTGCTCGATATCGCCCTTGAGGTTGTCGAGCTTGATCCGGGCCGTTTCTGCCGCGTACCCGGTGTCGTTGGTCTGGTTGATGTATTTCTGGATCCCGTCGGCACCCTCGCTATAGAGCACGTTCGCAGCTCGCACGGCATCCGACCCAAAAATGATCTTGGACGACGTGGCCTGCTGCTCCGGGCTCAGCTTCTTGAGCGCCGTCTGGTACTGGCCCGCGAAGTCAGCAATACCGACAAACTTGCCCTGAGCGTCATAAGCGTTGATGCCAAGCTTCTTGAACTCATCCGCCGCCTGCTTAGAACTCGGTGAAAGCGACTGCAGCATTGTTTTGAGACTCGTTCCGGCATCGGATCCCAGGAGGCCCTTGTCGGCAAACGCGGCGAGTACACCAGTCGTTTCCTCGACGCTGAGGCCCGTCTGGTTCGCCACCAACCCGGCCTGCCCGAGAGCCGCCGAGAGGTCGGATACGTCGCCCACCGCTTTACCCGCACCCGCCGCTAGAAGGTCGGCTACGTGGCCTGCCTGATTGCCTGCCAGATTGAACTGCTTCAGCGTGATCGCGGTCTGCTGAGCGGCATCAGCGACGTCGAGGCCACCGGCTGCGGCAAGGTTGAGAGCACCGGCCAAGCCGCCACCGAGAATGTCTTTCGAGGTCAGGCCCGCCTTGGACAATTCTTCGATCGCGTTCGCTGCCTCCGTGGCCGAGTAGACCGTCTTCGCGCCCGCGTCGATCGCCGCATCACGGAGCTGCCCCATAGTCGCCGCAGAGGCATGGGTAGCGGCCTGAACGTTCGAGATCGCCTGATCGAAGTCGGCAAACTTCTTGACCGAGCTAGCCACCGACGCCGCCGCGACGACACCAATCGACGTGATGCCCTTACCGAGCCTGTCAAACGCCTCGCGTTGCTGCCCGAGACGCTCAGCAGCGGTCCCAGTCGCTCGCGTTGCTGCTGCCGCCTGATTCATGCCTGTGACGTAGTTGCTGACGTTAGCCACCAAAGACACTCGAGTGATTCTGTCGCCGGCCATCGGGGCCTCGCTTTCTGCCCTCGCTGGGGCACGAAAAAGCGCCCGCCCCTTCGACCGTGTTTCGGTGCAGGGCAGGCGCTAGAAATAGGAAAAGCCCCGCAGGCGCGGAGCTAGGGAAAAGCATTAGAGGTGTACTCACTCCACCTCAATTTTACCTGATCAGGAGGCTTTATGGGCGTAAACGAGGCAACTTATTGGGCCCTCTGAGATCCAAGACAGCAGGCTTGGTTGCCGTCTTCGGCCCACGGACTCGGGTACCGCCGACTGACGAAATCGGCAAGCAGGCACATCGGAGAAGCGTGCCCCCGCGGTTAAGCTCGTTACGGATAATCCGCATGTTTCCGGGGTTCTGGCCTGACGCGCAGAAAGTCCGGCGTCGAATCCGGCGTCTAAGCGATCAGAGGTAGCACCACCCGCAGACGCCACGAAAGCGCCGCAAATGCGCCACCAAAGGCCAGCCAGAAGGCCCCAAAAACACAGAAGAAGCGCACGCAGGACCGGAATTGCTATCCGGCGGTTTTTGCTGGATGCGGAAGGGGAGTCACCCCCACCCGTTCTAGTCCTCTGAGTCCCTTAGACGAGTACCTGGGAGCTTGAGGTAGCCTCCCAATCATGAGTGACTATGACACCTACGTACCAGTCAACGTTAGCCGTACGGAAAGCGTTCGGCACCCTAGCGATAGTCATCGCTTTATGGTCTTGATGACACTCACGCGCCGCTTGGACGTAACAGAGGCAAGGTTGCTCGTCTCGCATGTCTCTGACCAGTTGGGCCTCAACGTTGGTCCATCTTCCGCCGATCCGCTCGAGATTCACGAGAACAAGATTGAGTGGCGGATGATGACCGCAGATGACATGCGCGAAAATCAGCCGGCGATTCAAACGGCTCTTCGCACGTTCAACGCAGAGCGTCGCATTGAAGTGGAGAAGGAAGCCCAGTTACTTGCCGAGTTAGCGCAGCGAGAAGAAGCTGCGCAGGAGAAGAGGCAGGCAACGCTCGACGCATTGAAGTGGGACAAGTAAGACTCGCCCCTCCTTACCCAGAGTTGCTTCTTTTGTCGTTAGTCACGACTCGGTATCTCGTCTGACTTCAAGCCCGTCGGGCCCACGCTCTTTCTTGGAGGCATAGATGGAGACACCGACAAGGCCAAACACGACAAGGCCTACGGCCAGAACCCCGAACGCCCATCGGTACCAGTTCGCCTCCCCCCACCAGAGATACCCAAACCACACACCGGTAACCAGGAGGAGGACGGAGAGCACGATTCCGAAGACGTACCGCGTTGCAGAGTTCTTTCGGATCCTGTTGTAAATACGCCGATCGATGTCGGTCAGGAGATCGACCTTGGCCGTGGATTCGGCTGGAAGTGCTTTATAAAGCTCAAGGTCCCCTTCCAAGTCAGACTTAGCCTGCGCCCGACTGAGAAAGCTTTGGACTATTTGACCCAACACCAGGGCTGTGCCCGCAATGAGAGCAATAAGCACGTTTGTGTCCACGGCATGGACCTTAGCGGCTGGGGCCCGACTCGAACGGGCTGCGCACCGGCTGCGGCTTGAATGTGACGGTTAGGAGCGGCGATCGATCCGGGTTACCTCTTCGATGGGTGTCCGGTGGTCGGTGCCTGTGATGCTGGGGTCGTTGATTGCGTCGACTAGGAACCTGTTTGGGCGGTGGATCGCTTCGACAGTTGCATCACCGATGGTGATCTCGCCGACTGCGGTGCTGCCCATTAGGTTGCCGGCGCTGATGGTGACGGTGGTGTCATCGATCGTGAAGCCTTCACGCGGGATGCCGAGGGCGGTCAGCCTGTCACCCCACACCTTGAGTGCCGTGTGCTGGTTGGAGACGAGTTTCCGGTATCTCGCGATCGCTTCCTGCACCTGCTCGAGTGCCTCCTTGAGGGGTTCCGCTGACAGGTCGGATGCCGTGTAGAACTCATCGAGAGTTGCACGCATTTCATCACTGCCGGCCGCTAGATCGCCGCGTTTCCGGGCTAGCTAGTTGTTGAAGCGGAACTCCACCACGTCGCCATCCTGCATGACGTATTCCTTGCCCTCGATGCGGGCCTTGCCGGCCGAGCGGGCGTCGGCGATCGAGCCGGTCTCGACGAGGTCGGAGTACGAGATGACCTCGGCCTTGATGAAGCCCTTCTCAAAGTCGGTGTGAATGACGCCGGCGGCCTGCGGGGCCTTCCAACCCTTGCTGATCGTCCAGGCGCGGGTCTCTTTGGGGCCGGCCGTGAGGTAGGTCTGCAGGCCGAGCGTGTCGAAGCCGATGCGCGCGAGCTGGTCGAGGCCTGACTCCTCCTGACCGGTGGAGGCGAGCAGCTCGGCGGCATCCTCCGGGTCGAGGTCGATGAGCTCCGACTCGATCTTCGCGTCGAGGAACACCGCTTCGGCCGGCGCGACGAGCGCTGCGAGCTCGGCCTTGCGCGATTCCGAGTTGATGATCGTCTCGTCGACGTTGAAGACGTAGATGAAGGGCTTCGCGGTCAGCAGACCGAGCTCGGCGATGGGCGACAGGTCGATCGACGTGGCCGAGAGGGCCTCGCCGCGCTGCAAGGCGTCGCGGGCGGCGACGGCGGTCTCGTGCGTGATGGGCTCGACGCGCTTGAGGCGCAGTTCTTTCTCGTACCGGACGAGCGCCTTCTCGACGGTCTCGAGGTCGGCGAGGATCAGCTCGGTGTTGATCGTGCCCATGTCGTTCTCGGGGTTGACCTCACCGTCGACGTGCACGACGTCGGGGTCGACGAAGCCGCGCACGACCTCGGCGATGGCGTCGGCCTCGCGGATGTTGGCGAGGAACTTGTTGCCGAGCCCCTCCCCCTCCGACGCGCCCTTGACGATGCCGGCGATGTCGACGAACGACACCGGCGCGGGCAGGATCTTCTCGCTGCCGAAGATGCCCGCCAGCACGCCGAGGCGCGGGTCGGGCAGGTTGACGATACCGACGTTCGGCTCGATGGTGGCGAACGGGTAGTTCGCCGCCAGAACCTGGTTCTTTGTCAGGGCGTTGAAGAGGGTGGACTTGCCCACATTGGGGAGTCCGACGATCGCGATAGTGAGAGCCACGGTCCCCAAGCCTAACCGGCCCCACAGAACGAAGGATCCGGGCGGCGCAGGTCGCGGAGACCGGGTCACAGACCCGAGGTGGCCGGTTCGAGATCGGGGCGTCGGATCCTGAATGTCTGAGGCCCGTGTCACCATGACACCGTGCCCCTCGACTACGTAGCAATCGACTTCGAGACCGCGAACTCCTCCAGCGCGTCAGCTTGTTCGGTCGGTCTCGTGAAGGTCCGCAGCGGTGTCGTCGTCGACGCGGTGTCGTGGCTGATCAAGCCGCCGTTCGGGTACGACGACTTCAGCGAGTGGAACACCCGCATCCACGGCATCCGGCGCGACGACGTGATCGATGCGCTCGGCTGGCACGAGCAGCTGGCCGACCTGGTGACGTTCGCGGGAGACGACGTGCTGGTCGCGCACAACGCCGGGTTCGACATGGGTGTGATCCGGGGCGGGTGCGCCGCGACCGGGCTCGAACCGCCGGCGTCGCGCTACCTCTGCAGCCTCCAGGTGGCGCGCAAGACCTACGCGCTCGAGTCGTACCGCCTGCCGGTCGCGGCGATGGCTGCCGGGTTCGAGGGATTCCAGCACCACGATGCCCTGGCCGACGCCGAGGCCTGCGCGGCGATCATCGTGCACGCCGCCGAGCGGCACGGTGCCACCACGGTCGACGAGCTCGCGGCCGCGACCGGCGTGCGCATCAACACGCTCACGCCGAAGACGGCTGTCCGCTTCGTCTAGGGGCCCTCGTTCGAACGGCTCCGGGAGCTAGCGCACGACCTTGATCGTCTTCGACTCGATGTCGACGTTGCCCTTGCCGTCCGACACCTGCACGTAGAAGCGGTAGACGCCGGCCGCCGCGGGAGCCTTGATCCGATACCGCCCGGTGCTCACCTTCGTGAAGTTGGCGCGCGGGGCGGTGCCGTTCTGGTCGATCGTTGCCGACGTCCGCGAGACGCTCCAGGTCAGCTTGTCGCGGTCAGGATCCGCCGCCGGCGCCGCAAGGGTGAACGTCTTGCCGGCCTTCACCGACCCGACCGAGAACCGCAGCGACGACACGACCGGCGGCCGGTTCGAGCCGACCGACCCGCCCCAGTCCTTCGCGAGCGCGTAGTACGAGGCGCGCTTCTTGTCTCCAGGCCGGATGCCGAACCAGAGAGACTGCAGGTCGGTCTGATTGCTGTAGTGGAACATGGTGCCGCCGAGCGAGATGCCCCGGGCCCCGGTGATGTTCGACCACGCCGACGCGTAGGTGCGGGCGTTGGCCGCATCGGTCGGCTGGACCGGCTGACCGTTCGCGTCGCGCGCGACCTCCCAGGATCCGAAGGGGCCCGCCTCGGTGAGCACGTACGGCTTGGTGAACTTCCCGGCCCGCCACGCCTTCTCGACCGTCGGAATCCCGCCGTACATGTTGAGCCCGAACACGTCGAGGGACGGCGCGTACTTCTCGTACGCCGGCCAGAACGCCGTCTGAGCGTCGGTGGAGGTCACCAAGTGGTGGGAGTCGATGGCGTGGATCGCCTTCGCGGCCTTCTCGATGAACTTCGCGTAACCGGCCCGCTGAGTCGCATTCGGCAGGGTGAGCATTACCTCGTTACCGACGTCCCACATCAGCACCGCGTTGTCGTTTTTGTAGGCCGTCACGGTCTTCTTGATGGTCGCTAGCGCCTGCTTCTGGTAGGCCGAGTTCGTCGTCCAATTCTGGTTCTGATCGATCCACAGACCCGCGATCACGCGGAGGCGGTTGGCGCGAGCCTGCGCGAAGAAGGTGTCGGTCGTGCTCGAGACGTCGGTGCCCCAGTCGCGCACGGTGTTCGCGCCCATCGACGCGATGTCGGGAAGGTACTTCGCGGGTGCGTTGACGTTCGGGTCGTAGGTGACGCCCTTCACCGTGTAGGCCTTGCCTCCGACAGTGAGATGCCACGACCCCTGCGATCCGGCGACGCGGACGGCCAGAGCGGTCGTAACGGCCGCGGTCGTAGCAGCCTCGGCGGGCGCCGGCGCGGCCGCCACGAGACCACCGGCGACGAGGGCCGCAACGGCGAAGGTCGAGACGGCCAAGGCTGTGGAGGAACGGACAGTGCGCGGCATGGGGCTCCCAAGCGATCGGTTGCTCCCACGCTACGTGTCGCAAACTCACCGCGCAGTCCCCCAAAGTGCCTGCAACGCTGACCTCCGGTTCGAGCCGACGCTCCCTGAACTGGAGGGATGCTATTGTCAGCACATATGCGGCCAGACCTTGCGGTCTACGGGGTCGCCCGTGCAGCGGGGAGTGGCGATGACAGCGCAGGATGGCGTCTTACCAGCGGACCTCTTCATGGATCTCGACCGATCCGGGCCCATGCCCCTGTACTTCCAGGTCTCGACCCGCCTCGAGCAGGCCATCACCTCCGGCCGCCTGCCCGCCGGATCGCGCCTGGAGAACGAGGTCGCCCTCGGGGAACGGCTCGGCCTCTCGCGCCCCACTATTCGACGCGCTATTCAGGAGCTGGTCGACAAGGGTCTTCTCGTCAGGCGGCGGGGCATCGGCACGCAGGTCGTGCACGGTCCGGTCAGCCGGAAGGTCGAACTGACCAGCCTCTTCGACGACCTCAAGAACGGCGATCAGCATCCCACGACGACCGTG
Organism: Frondihabitans sp. 4ASC-45; assembly: GCF_049472575.1. Classification (NCBI taxonomy): domain Bacteria; kingdom Bacillati; phylum Actinomycetota; class Actinomycetes; order Micrococcales; family Microbacteriaceae; genus Frondihabitans; species Frondihabitans sp. 4ASC-45. The sequence goes on from NZ_JBCEBN010000003.1 coordinate 252,241, forward strand.
CTCGGCCACAGCGTCATCCCGGCCGACGAACCGATCGCCAACGCCCTGGGCATCGACGTCGGAGACCCCGTAACCCACCTCCGGCGCCTGCGCCTGGCCGACGATGTTCCCGTCGCTCTACTCGAGAACTACCTTCCGACCGCGGTGGCCGACCTGTCAGAGGTCGACTTCGACGAGTTCGGCCTCTATCAGATCCTCCGCGGCCGGGGCGTGACGATCCGCGTCGCGAAGCAGACCATCGGAGCGCGAGCCAGCTACGACGACGAAGCGTCTCTGCTCGAGATCGACGAGCACGGTGCCGTGCTCACGATGACCCGCACGGCCTACGACGCCTCCGGCCGAGCCGTCGAGGTCGGCTACCACTGCTACCGCCCCGACCTCTACTCGTTCTCCATCACGCTGGTCGAAAAGTAGCCGAGAGCCTTTGAGGCTCTGAGCCTCGTAGCTGAGCCGTCTTAGGCCTTGGGAACGTTCAGCTCGCCCGTCATGTACTGCGCGGCACCGAAGCCGAACGACCAGTCTTCCGGCCCGTTCTCGACGTAGCCGATGAACACGTTCTCGCCCGCGACACCGACAGCCGCGAGCCCGGAGGCGATCCGGGCGTAGAGCGCCGCCTTGTCGCCGGTCGAACGACCGCGCTGCGTGAAGATCTGGATCATGACGACACCGTCGGTGCGCTCGAAGCCGAGACCGGCGTCTTGAGCGATGATCCGCGCGGCGGGCTGCTCGGTGATGATCTGGAAGCGGTCGCGGGGCGGAATCTCGTAGACCTCGACGATGGCTTCGTGAATGGCGTCGGCGATGGCGGTGAGCGTCTCGGCGGAGTGGCCCTGGATGACGTCGATACGAACGAGGGGCATGGGGATCCTTCGGTTTTGGGGGTTGCGAGTGTGGGAGTCAGACCGCGGGAACCAGGATGTCGCGCACCAGCGCATCGAGCTGAGCGTCGGCGTCGAGGAACTGGCGCAACGTCGTGACGGTGGCACCAAAGCGGTCGAATTCGTCGGGCGTCATGCCGTCTTCGTCGTAGCTGCGACTGAACTCGGGAACCTTATCGCGCAGGCTCTGGATGATCTCAGGATCCACGGGGACGTCGATGCGGTTCTCGGCCGGAATGGCTGCTGCGTTGATATCGACCTGCCACTGGAACGGCGGGGAGACCACCAGATCGCCGCCGACGAGCTCCGACCACTGCAGGTGGTTGCGGAAGGCCGCCGACAGCACGCGGGCCCGATAGCCGCGCGCCGTGAAGAGGTGGTGCGCCTTCTTGAGCGCGGCGACGCCGGCCCATTCGAGGTAGCCGGGGTCGATCATGATCCGGTCGCGCTTGACGACGGCCTTGAGCCAGTCGTCGAGGCGCCCGCCCATGATCGTGACGACGTTGCCGAACTCTTTTTCAGGCAGCCCGTCGGCGGCGCGGCGGTCGAGGGCGCGCTCCATCGCCTGCGCGACAGCGACGGCCTGAGCCACGGTGAACGAGACCGTGGCGTTGATGCTGACGCCCCGGTAGACGGCCTCCTCGATCGCCTCGATGCCCAGCTTCGTCGCCGGGATCTTCACGATGATGTTCTTCGCGAGCCCTGAGAAGTAGATGGCTTGTGCGACCAGGGCGTCTTTGTCGCGGTGAAAGCGCGGGTCGGTCTGCATCGAGAGACGGCCGTTGCGCCCGCCCGACGCCTCGAAGGCCGGCTCGAGCAGCTGAGCGGCGCCGATCGACAGCTCTTCAACGGCCTTCCAGCCGAGCTCCGACTCCCCCGCGGTGGGGAACTCGTCGGCCAGCTGACGGATGCGCGGCACCCAGGTCTCGGGGTCGTTCCTGATGCAGGTGTAGGCGATCACCGGGTTGCAGGTCGCCCCGACGGCGCCGAACTCGGCGATCGACCGGCTCAGTTCACGAGGATCCGCGGAATCGTTCCAGAGGCTGGTGGGCGTGTCGTGCGCGGCTCGAAGTGTGCTGGGGCGCGTGTCGGTGGCAGTCGTCGTCATGGTGGGTCTCCCGTCTCGTCGACCAGCCTAGGTGCTCTGGTCTTATTGTCCTAACATGGCTCGTGCACGATGCCACCGCTTTTCGGATGAGGCACCGTCGATCGACGGCGTCGTTACCGCAAAGCGGTGTCGAAGCTCAGGCCGAGGCGATCCGCGACCGGATCTCGGCGAGCTGATAGCGCGACACCTCGTCGGCGTTCTCGTCGTCGGCGAACACGCTCGACACCGCGACGGTGTCGTCGCGGTCGAAGAACCCAAGGCCTTTCAGCCCGCCGAAGAACTCGCCGAAGTCGACGTCGCCGCCCCCGATCGGCAGGTGCTGGTGCACCCGGACCGCGTTGCCCGGCGGATTCGTGATGTACCGCAAGCCGTGCGACCGGTGGTGGTCGAACGTGTCGGCGATGTGCACGAGGCCGATGGACTGCCCTGCCGCCTCGAAGATGGCGGGTGTCTGATCGCCGTAGTGGAACGTGTGGCAGGCCACGAAGGCGAACCCGACCTGCTTCGAATTGAGCCCGCGGATCACGCGCACCGCCTCGAGGCCGTCCTCGACGAAGTCGTCGGGGTGCGGGTCGATCAGCACGCGGATGCCCTCGCGCTCGAAGAGCGGCAGCAGCTCTTCCATCGACTCGTAGAAGGCGCGCTCCGACTCCTCCTGCAGCTCGGGTCGGCCGCTGAACTCGGTGTTGATCAGATCGACGCCGAGCCTGGCGGTGATGTCGATCACGCGCTTCCACTGCTTCACAGCCGCGAGACGTTCGGCCTCGACCGGGCTCGACCAGCGCAGCACCGGCAGCACCGACGCCACCTGTACTCCCGCGTTCGCGCAGGCTGCGGCGAACGCGTCGACCAGGTCGTCGTCTGCCTTTGGGTGACGAAAGAAGGGGACGAAGTCTTTGTGCGGGGTGAGCTGGAGGTAGTCGTACCCGAGGTCGCGCACCTTCTGCGGCAGCTCGAGCAGGGAGTAGTCGTGATGGAACGGGGTCGGGTCGAGAGCGATCTTCACCATGGCTTCAGGATCCGACTAGGCCGTCGCCGAGGAAGGGGCCGTCGCGAGCGACTGCCGCGTCTCGTAGAAGGCCGGCTTCTCGATCGCGTAGGTGACGGGTTCTTTCTTGCCCGACTGCTGCGCGAGCACACCGGCGTCGGCGACGACGCTGGCGAGGTAGCCGTCCCAGGCCGAGGGTCCGTCGATCTCACCCCGGTGCGCAGCGTCGACCCAGCGCTGGATCTCGGTGTCGTAGGCGAGCCCGAAGCGCTCCTTGAACGACGGGGTCACCGACTGGCCGATCTGCCCGGCAGAGGCGATCTGGATCGTCTCGGCGCGCCCGATCGAGGCGACTCCCGACTCGAAGACGGCGTCGGTGGTGACCTGGTAGCCGAACTGGATGTTGACGCTGATCTCGACGATGGCCAGCGTGCCCGACGCGGTTTCGAACAGCACGAACTGCGGCTCGACGAGGCCGTCGGGGGCGAGCGAGTTGCGGCGCGGCTTCTTCACTTCGACCGAGACGATGGGCTCGCCGGTGAGGAACGGCACGATGTCGATCTCGTGGATGACCGAGTCGGTGATGAGGGCCGACTCGGAGTAGTTCGGCGGTGTCGACGGGTTGCGATGCGCGCAGTGGAGGGCGAGCAGCGCGCCGTTGTCGCCGCGTTCCACGAGCTCCCGGAGCTGGAGGTAGCCGGCGTCGAACCGGCGCATGAAGCCCACCTGGATGTGCGGGCGAGCGAGCTTCTGCTCGGCCTCGACGATGCGAAGGCTCGACTCGACCGTGTCGCTCAGCGGTTTCTCGCTCAGGATCGCCAGACCCGCATCGAGCGCGGGCAGGATCACCGGCTCGTGCAAGAACCCGGGCGTCGCGATGATGACGGCGTCGAGTTCGACGGCCTCCAAGGCCTCCTCGAACGAGGCGAAGGTCACCGAGCCCGGCGCGAGCTCGGCGGCGGCCGTGGCGCGGCCGGTGTCGGGGTCGACGATCGCCGTGACCTCGGCGCCCGAGATCCGGGTGGTGATTCGGCGGACGTGGTCGGCGCCCATGGCACCGGCGCCGACGACGGCGACGCGGAGGGGAGCGGGTGACACAGACATGGGGTCTCCTTGAGAGCGGAAGCGGATCAGTGGATGCGGGCGGCCGACGTGCAGCCGAAGATGTGCTCGCGGGTGCGGGTGGCGATGCCGAGGGGCAGGTCGATCGATGAGACCGGGAACATGTCTTGCTCGACGATGCCGAAGATGGTCGGGTCGATCTTCGCGACCGCCTCGATGATCGGCGCGAACTCGGGCACCCCCGTCGGCGGTTCGACCATGACGCCCATCGCGACGGCGTCGCCGAACGGGATGTCGTTCTTCAGCACCGTGAAGCGCAGGTCGGAGTCGACCTGCTTGAGGTGGAGGTAGCCGATGCGGTCGGGATACTGCTCGATGAGCCTCACGTTGTCGCCGCCGTAGTAGGCGAAGTGCCCGGTGTCGAGACAGAGGTTCGTGAACTGCTGGTCGGTCACCTCGAGGAACCGCTCGGTCTCCTGGTAAGTGCCGACGTGGCTGTCGGCGTGCGTGTGGAACTGCTGCTTCACGCCGAACTCTTCGAGTAGCGCTTTGCCGAGCTTGTCGTGGCCCGCGCCGAGCTTGCCCCACTGCTCGGTCGTCAGCGTGCGCGACTCGATCACACTCGCGTCGAGGTCGCTCCGCCAGAGGTCGGGGATCACGACGAGGTGCTCTGCGCCGAGCTTCGAGGCGAGACCCGCGACGTTCAGGGCTTGATCCCAGGCGCGCTGCCACTGGTCGTCGCCCTTGTGCAGCCCGGTGAAGACCGTTCCGGCCGAGAGCTTGAGGCCCCGCTTGCCCAGTTCGTCTTCGAGCTGGTGCGGGTCGGTCGGCAGGTAGCCGAACGGCCCGAGCTCGATCCACTCGTAGCCGGCCTTCTCGACCTCGTCGAGAAAGCGATCCCACGGAATCTGGCTGGGGTGCTCCGCGAACCAGACGCCCCAGGAGTCGGGCGCGGTGCCGATGCGGATGCCCCGGTCGACGGCGGTGGAGGTGACGGTCATGACGTCTTCGTCTTTCTGGTGGAGGTGGTGAATGGTCAGCCGAGGAGCGGACGCTGGTGGGCCCGTTCCGCGAGGTAGTCGTCGTAGGCGGCCTTCGTCGACGGGATCGTCGAGACCTCGGCCACCGGCACGTCCCACCAGCCGTCGCCGTCGGGCGCGTAGACCCGGGGGTCGCTGTTGATGTGGATCAGCGTCGAGGTGTCGGACGCCTTGGCGGTGGCCAGCGCCGCCGACAGGTCATCGATCGCGCGGGCCGTCGGCTCGATCTCGATCACGTCGAGGCCATAGCTGCGCGCGTTCATGGCGAGGTCGACCGGGAGCAACTCGGCCCCCTGGAAGTCGAGGGTGTCGGGATCCTGCCGTCGATAGAGGGTGCCGAAGCGCTCCGACCCGACCGTCTCGGAGAGGTGGCCGATCGAGGCGTACCCGTGGTTCTGAATCAGCACGACGATCACCTTGATGCCCTCGGCGACGGCCGTGACGAGCTCGGTGTGCAGCATCAGATACGACCCGTCGCCGACCATGACGATCACGTCGCGCTCGGGGGCGGCGCGCTTGACGCCGATGCCTCCGGCGATCTCATAGCCCATGCACGAGAACGCATACTCGACGTGGTAGCCGAGGCTGTCGCGCACGCGCCAGAGCTTGTGCAGATCACCCGGCAAGGATCCGGCGGCCTGTACGACGACATCCGTGGGGGCGCTGCCCGACTGGATCGCCCCGATGATCTCGGGCTGGCCGGGGAGCGCGAGGCCGCTCGGCTCGAACGCCTGGTCGACAAGGGCGTCCCAGGCGGCCTTCTCGGCTTTGATGCGAGCGGCGTAGTCGGCTTCGACACGGAAGTCGGCGAGGGCCTCGGCGAGCGCGTCGAGGGCCTCGCGGGCGTCGGCGATCACCGGCAGCTGCGATCCGTGCTTGTAGGCGTCGAACGAAGCCACGTTGATGTTGACGAACGTGACGTCGGGATCTTGGAAGGCGGTGCGAGAGGCGGTCGTGAAGTCGCTGTACCGCGTCCCGATGCCGATGACGACGTCGGCCTCCGCCGCGAGGTGATTGGCCGCGAGGGTTCCGGTCGCGCCGACCCCGCCGAGGTACTGCGGGTGATCCCAGTCGAGGGCTCCCCCGCCCGCCTGCGACGTGCCGACCGGGATGCCGGTGGCTTCGGCGAACGCCCTCAGCTGCTGCTCGGCGTCGGAGTAGATCACGCCGCCACCGGCGATGATGATGGGGCGCTTCGCGTGAGCGATCGCGGCGACGGCACGGGCGAGCGGGCCCCTCTCGGGCACCGGACGACGAATGTGCCATTCGCGCGGTTGGAGGAACTCGAGCGGCACGTCGAGCGCCTCCGCCTGGACGTCTTCGGGCAGCGCGATCGTCACGGCACCGGTCTCGACCGGGTCGGTCAAGACGCGCATCGCCGCGAGCGCGATCGAGAAGAGCTGCTCGGGGCGATCGACCCGGTCGAAGTACCGCGACAGCGGGCGGAACGCGTCGTTGACGCTGACAGAGGTGTCGTGGGGCATCTCGATCTGCTGGAGCACAGGATCCGACACCCGGGTCGCGAAAGTATCGCTCGGCAGGAGCAGGGCGGGCAGCCGATTCGTCGTGGCGAGCGCCGCCCCGGTGAGCATGTTGGCAGCGCCCGGGCCGACCGACGCGGTCGAGGCGTACGTCGCGCGGCGGCGGTGCATGCGCGCGAAGCCGACCGACTCGTGCACCATCGCCTGCTCGTTGCGCGCCTGGAGGTAGGGCATGAGGCCGGGGTCGGTGTCGTGCAACTGCTTGAGCGCCTGGCCGACTCCCGCCACGTTGCCGTGGCCGAAGATGCCGAACATGCCGGGGATTGTGCGCTCGCGCACGTCGCCGTCGACCGTCCACTGGTTCGCCAGGAACTCGACCAGGGCCTGGCCGACGGTCATTCGCTTGGTGTTCGGGGTGCTCATCGAGACGCTTCTTTCGGTGTTTCGGTGTAGGGCAGGCGGGGGTCGGGATCCTGCGATTCCCATTCCGCCCTGACCCAGCCGTGCGCCGGATCGTCGGAGATGTTCCAGACGCGCTCGGGGTCGGGGCCCGCCATCACGTTGAGGTAGTAGAGGTCGTAGCCCGGAGCCGCAACGGCCGGGCCGTGATAGCCGTAGGGCACCAGGGCGATGTCTCCGGTGCGCACGAGCGCGTTGATGTCGATCTGGCCGGCCGGCGACGAGTACGTCGCGAACATGCCGAACGGGTCGGCCTCGGCGGGCGCGGTCACACTGCGCGACACCGCCGACTCGAAGTAATAGATCTCTTCCAGCTTCGACTCGTGACCGGGCACCGACTCGTCGTGCTTGTGCGCCGGGTACGACGACCAGTTCTCGGCCGGCGTGATGACCTCGCAGACGATGAGCTTCTGCGCATGAAGGCCCGCCGGGGTGCCGTAATTGTGCACCTGCCGGGTCGAACGACCGGCGCCGCGGATCTCGACGGGAATGTCGGTCTTGCGGAGCACCTGCACGTCGAGCGCCTCGGTCGCGGGCGCCTCGGCGACCGCGACGCGGCCGGTGCCGGTGAGTGCGACGCTCGTGCCCACACCCGTGTAGGCCACATCGGGCGGACCGTCGAAGACCGAAGCGCGACCGGCGAGATCGAGTGAGCCGTGGGATCCTTCGCTCGTCACGTACGCGACGTGGACGTCGCCCGACAGCGGGACGATCATCCGCTCGACGTTGCCGCCCTCGAGCGCGAGCGACCTGCCCCCGGTCAGCGCACCGACACGGATGCCGGTGTGCTGCCACCCCTCGAGGGAATCGTCGACGACGCTCTCCCAGCCGTCGCGGGCGAGGGCGCCTCTCGGATGGAACCAGTTCTGCTGCGGAGCCATCGACTAGGCCTGCGGGAATCCGAGGTTGATACCGCCGTACGACGGGTCGGACCAGCGCGACGTGATCGCCTTCTCGCGCGTGAAGAAGTGGAAGCCCTGCAGACCGTAGGCCTTCGAATCGCCGAAGATCGAGTCTTTGAAGCCGCCGAACGAGTAGTACGCGACGGGGACGGGGATCGGCACGTTGATGCCGATCATGCCGACCTCGATCTCGTTCTGGAAGCGTCTCGCGGCGCCGCCGTCGTTGGTGAAGATCGCGGTGCCGTTGCCGAACGCACCCGAGTTGATGAGCTCGACGCCCTCCTCATAGGTGTCGACGCGCACGACGCTGAGCACCGGGCCGAAGATCTCTTCGGTGTAGACGCGGCTCGTGAGCGGAACCCTGTCGATGAGGGTGGGGCCGAACCAGAAGCCGTCTTTCTCGCCGTCGACGGCTACTTCGCGCCCGTCGACGACGACCTCGGCACCGTCTTCGAGAGCGATGTCGACGTACGAGGCCACCTTGTCGCGGTGCTGCCGGGTGACGAGCGGGCCCATGTCGCAGGATCGTCGACCGTCGCCGACGACGAGCTTCGCCATGCGCTCTTTGATCATCGGCACGACCTTGTCGGCCACGTCGCCGACGGCGACGAGCACGCTGATCGCCATGCACCGTTCGCCGGCCGAGCCGAAGCCGGCGTTGATGGCACTGTCGGCGACGAGCTCGAGGTCGGCGTCGGGCAGCACCAGCATGTGGTTCTTCGCCCCGCCGAGCGCCTGGACGCGCTTGCCGTTCTTCGCCGCGGTCTCGTAGATGTACTTCGCGATCGGGGTCGACCCGACGAACGAGATGCTGGCCACGTCGGGGCTGTTCAGCAGGCCGTCGACGGCGAGCTTGTCGCCCTGGAGCACGGTGAAGACGCCGTCGGGAAGCCCCGCCTCCTGGAACAGCTCGGCCAGGAAGATCGACGACGAGGGATCCTTCTCACTCGGCTTGAGCACGACGGTGTTGCCGACCGCGATGGCGATGGGGAAGAACCACATCGGCACCATGACCGGAAAGTTGAAGGGGCTGATGATGCCCACGACGCCGAGGGGCGATTTGGTCGAGTAGACGTCGACACCCGTCGAGACCTGCTGGCTGAACTCGCCCTTGATCAGGTGCGGGAAGCCGGTGGCGAGCTCGAGCACCTCGAGGCCGCGCTGGATCTCGCCGAGGGAGTCGGAGACGACCTTGCCGTGCTCGGCGGTCAGGATCTGGGCGAGCTCGTCTTTGCGCTCGTTCACCAGCTCGCGAAAGCGGAACATGATCTGCTGGCGCTTAGTGATCGACATGTCGCGCCAGGCCGGAAAAGCCTTCTTGGCACTCGCGATGGCCCGGTCGATCTCGTCTTGGCTGGCGAGGGCGACGTTCTTCGTCGCGACGCCGAGGGCCGGGTCGAAGACCGGGCTGGTGCGACCGGAGGTTCCGGCAACGCGCTGACCGTCGATCCAGTGAGTGATCTCGGGAAGCGCTGTGCCCGTGCTGTCGGTCGTGGGAGCGGTGGTGGTCATGGCTGCTTCTTTCTGAACTAGGCGTGTTGGGTCTGCGCGGGCTGGATCGACGCGGACCCCGTCGGCGCCGGCTTCTCGGAATGGACCAGACTCGCCGCGATGTCGACGGCGCCCTGGACGTCGTCGTCAGGCGGGTAGAGGAGGGTGCGCCCGACGGTGAGGCCGCGGACACCCGGCTGCGCCAGCGCATCGGCCCACTTCGCGTAGCTCGCGTCCGGGTTCTCGGCCGGATCGCCGCCGAGGAGCAGGGTCGGGAGGGTCGTCGCCGCCATGACACGTTCCATCTCATCGACGACCGGCAGCTTCAGCCAGCTGTACGCCGTTGACTCTCCGAGGCCCGAGGCGATGGCGACCGACTTGATCACGGCCTCGGTCGAGAGGTCGTTGACGATCGCGCCGTCGACCCAGTTCGAGACGAACGGCTCGAGCATGATCGGGAGCTTCAGGGCAGCCGCCTCGCTGACCGCCCGCGCCGTGGCCTCGACCGTCGCCGCCGTACCGGCGTCTTCGAGGTTGAGCCGCACGAGCAGCTTCGCGAAGTCGAAGCCGGCGTCGACGATACCGCGGGCCGAATAGGCGGTGAAGCGGTCGTCCATCTCGAAGCTCGCGCCCTGCAGGCCGCCCCGGTTCATCGACCCGACGACGACCTTCCCGTCGAGGGCGCCGAGGAGGGCGAGGTCTTCGAGGATGTCGGGGGTTCCGAGCACGCCGTCGACTCCGGGGCGTTCGAGCGCGACGACGAGGCGTCGCAGCAGTTCGCCGCGATCCGACATGGCCAGCGAGTCGCCGCGGACCCCGAGGGCACCCCGGGCCGTGTGATCGGCCGCGACGATGAAGAGCCGTCCGTCGCCCTGGAGCAGAGGGCGCTTCACGCGGGCTTCCAGTGCGGCGCCGATGGCAGCGGGCTGCGTGGCCCTGATGTCGCGGAGCCGCGCGATGTCGATGCCGTCGTGAGCGAAACCGTCAGACATGGAGAGCCTCCTCGAGGACGGCCTCGACCTCGGCCGAGGTCGGCATGGCGGTCGAGCACTCGAATCGGGTGGCGACGATGCCGCCGGCGGCATTCGCGAACCGCAGCACCCGCTCGAGCGGCCAGCCTTCGATGAGCCCGTGGCAGAGGGCGCCGCCGAAGCCGTCGCCCGAGCCGAGACCGTTGATGACGGTGACGAGGTGCGCCGGCACCTCGATCGTCTCGTCGGCCGTCTTCGCGAGCACTCCCCGCGGCCCCTGCTTGACGATCGCGAGTTCGACCCCGCGTTCGAGAAGCGCGTCAGCGGCTCGGTGCGGATCGGTCTCGCCGACAGCGATCTCGCACTCCTCGCGGTTGCCGACTGCCACGGTGACGTGCTCGAGCGCACGGCCGACCTCGCGGGTGGCGACTTCGGGCGACGACCAGAACATGGGCCGGTAGTCGAGGTCGAGGATCGTCAGCGGGCGGCGGGCACGAGCCTGATAGGCGACGTGGTGAGCCTGCCGGCTGGGCTCCTCGGAGAGGCCCGTCACAGTTGTCCAGAAGACCTTGGCCTGCTCGATCGCGGCGAGGTCGAGCGACTTCACCGAAATCATGAGGTCGGGCGCCTTAGGGGCGCGGTAGAAGTAGAGGGGGAAGTCGTCGGGCGGGAAGATCTCGCAGAAGGTCACGGGGGTATTCAGCCCGTCGACCGATGCGATGAACTTCGTCGAGACACCGAGCCGCTCGAGCTCTTTCACGACATACCGACCGAAGGGGTCGTTACCGGTGCGCGTGACGACGGCTGTGCGGTGCTCGTACCGCGACGCGGCGATGGCGACGTTCGTGGCGCTGCCGCCGACCGACTTCGAGAACGTTTCGACCTCTTCGAGCGGAACCCCGGCCTGCTGCGGATAGATGTCGACGCCCACTCGACCCATGGTGATCACGTCGAAGGCGTGGTGCTCTGGTGTCTGCGTCATGCTCGTCTGGACAACTTCCTCGTCGTGGGCCGATCTGCGATTCCCGATGAGCGTACACCGGTTTTGGCTTAATGTCATGACATTATGTCTCAGCTCCGCTGAAGCACCGTCGAGGCCAGATCCCAGGATCCGACGGCACTGTCGGTAGCTCCTGCCAGACTCCTCGCATGTCTCCCGTCGTGGCTCTTCTCCTCGGTCTTCTCACCGGTGCGGTGGCCGGTCTCGTGATCGGCCGCCTGTTGCTCTCAGCTCGCGCGGCCGCCGCCGACTCGACCGCCGCCGCTCTCCGCGATCGCCTCGCCGCGCAAGAAGAGCTGCACGCGCGGCAGCTCGAGCAGCAGGAGCAACGGGTCGACGAGCTCCACGACCGGCTGATCGCCGCGGCCGAGGCCGAAACCAGGCGCTCGTCATCCGACGGGCGGGTCTTGACGGCTCTCAGCCCGGTCGCCGAGAGTCTGCGAGCCGTGCAGCTCAAGGTCGCCGAGCTCGAACAGCAGCGGCACCGGCAGCACGGCGAGCTGAGCGAGCAGCTGCGGAGTGCCGCCGAGTCGGAGGAGCGCCTCCGGTCGACGGCCGAGTCGCTCGCGGCCGCCCTTAAGTCGAACAGCACGCGCGGAGTCTGGGGCGAGACGCAGCTCCGCAACGTGGTGCAGGCGGCCGGGCTTCTCGAACGGGTCGACTTCGACGTCCAGACCGGCATCGTGGCCGATTCCGGTGCCCGGCGCCCCGACATGGTCATCCACCTGCCCGGCGGCAAGAACATCGCGGTCGACGCCAAGGTCCCCTTCTCCGCCTATCTCGAGGCTTCGAGCATCCCCGCGACGGCGACGGGGGCCGAGTTCGCGCGTCGGGGCGAGCTGCTCCGCGAGCATGTCAAGGCGGTCCGCGCGCACATCGACGCCCTGTCGAGCAAGGCCTACTGGTCGGGGCTCGAGTCTTCGCCCGAACTCACCATCGCGTTCATCCCGAGCGAATCGCTCGTCTCGTCGGCCCTCGAGGCCGACCCCTCCGTGATGGACTACGCCTTCCAGAAGAAGGTGGCGCTGGCCTCCCCCGTCACCCTCTGGTCGGTCCTCAAGACCATCGCGTTCAGCTGGCAGCAGGATGTCGTCACCCAGGAGGCCAAGCAGCTGTTCGACCTGAGCCGCGAGCTCTACGGCCGCCTCTCGACGATGGCCACTCACGTCGACAAGCTCGGCCGGTCGATCCGCGGCACCGTGACCGACTACAACCGCTTCGTCGGCTCGCTCGAGCGGCAGGTGTTGCCGTCGGCGCGACGGCTGAGCGTGCTCGACGAGAGCACCGTCATCGCGGCGTCCCCTCCGATCGACGACGTACCGCGCGATCTCGCTGCGCCCGAGCTCATCGCCGAGCTCGACGCCGCTCCTGCGCCCGTACCCACGCCTGCACCTGCCTCCCCACCCGCGCCGACTCCCCCAGCTATCTAGGGCAGCGTTCCCTCGACCGACGAAAACGGGCGGACCCGCCACCGAGGTGGCAGATCCGCCCGAGATGGTCGGTCGAGGGTTCCGACCGGAAGAGCTCCTACTCGCCGAGCCACTTCGACTCGAGGTGGTCGGCGATCACGCGACGCTGGGTGCCCGAGTGCGACCGCAGCACGAGCGACTCGGTGCGAATGAGGCCGTTTTTGCGCGAGACACCGGCCACGAGGCCACCGTCGGTGACACCCGTCGCGACGAAGTACGTGTTGTCGCCCGTGACCAGGTCGTCCTGGTCGAGAATCCGGTCGAGGTCGTGCCCGGCGTCGAGGGCGCGCTGGCGCTCGGTGTCGTCTTTGGGCTTGAGTCGCCCCTGGATCACGCCGCCGAGCGCTTTGACGGCGCACGCGGTGATGATGCCCTCGGGGGTTCCGCCGACACCGACACACATGTCGATGCGCGAGTCGGGGCGGGCGGCGTTGATGCCACCGGCGACGTCGCCGTCGAGCAGCAGGCGCGTGCCGGCTCCGGCCGCGCGGATGTCGGCGATGAGCTGCTTGTGGCGCGGGCGGTCGAGAACGGCGATCTGCATCTCTTCGACGGGGATGCCCTTGGCCTCGGCCAGGGCGCGGATGTTCTCACCGATCGGGCGGGCGAGGTCGATGACTCCGCGACCCTCGGGGCCCGTCACGATCTTGTCCATGTAGAAGACGGCGCTCGGGTCGTACATCGTTCCGCGGTCCGAGACGGCGATGACCGAGACGGCGTTCATGCGGCCGGTCGCGGTCAGCGAGGTGCCGTCGATCGGGTCGACGGCGATGTCGAACGACGCCCCGTTGCCCGTGCCGACGTGCTCGCCGTTGAACAGCATGGGGGCTTCGTCTTTCTCGCCCTCGCCGATCACCACGACGCCGTCGAAGTCGACCGTGCCGAGGAATTTGCGCATGGCGTCGACCGCGGCGCCGTCGGCGAGGTTCTTCTCGCCTCGGCCGATCCACGGTGCTGCCCGGATCGCCGCGGCCTCGGTCGCTCGCACCAGCTCCATACCGAGGTTGCGGTCGGGGTGCGTGAACAGGGTGCCTGGCTCCGTAGTCGTCATATTCCGAACTTTACTAGGGCCTCGACTCGATCCCTTCGTGCAGGGTGGGCTTTCGTCTGCACGTCTGTGCATCGTCGTCGCGATGGAGCGCCCATTTGGGCGGCGAGTCTAGAGTTGAGCCCGAACGCGCCCGTCATCGAAGGAGAAGTCATGCCCGTCGCCACCCCAGACCAGTACGCCGAGATGCTCGACCGAGCCAAAGCGCAGGGGTTCGCCTACCCCGCCATCAACGTCTCGTCGTCGCAGACCATCAACTCGGTGCTGCAGGGTCTGACCGAGGCCGGCTCCGACGGCATCATCCAGGTCACGACCGGAGGTGCCGACTACTTCGCCGGCCAGACCGTCAAGAACCGCGCCGCCGGTGCCATCGCGTTCGCCAAGTTCGCCACCGAGGTGGCCAAGAACTACCCGATCACCGTGGCTCTGCACACCGACCACTGCCCGAAAGACGCTCTTGACGGGTTCGTGCTGCCCTTGATCGCGGCCTCCGAAGAGGAGATCAAGGCCGGGCGCAACCCGCTGTTCCAGTCGCACATGTGGGATGGCTCGGCGGTTCCCCTCGACGAGAACATCTCGATCGCCGAAGAGATGCTCAAGCGCACCCGTGCGATCAACGCCATTCTCGAGGTCGAGATCGGCGTCGTCGGCGGCGAAGAAGACGGCGTCGAGCACGAGGGCACCAACGACGCCCTGTACACGACCGTCGGCGACGTGACCCGCGTGGTCGAGGCGCTCGGCCTCGGCGAGAAGGGTCGCTACATCGCGGCGCTCACCTTCGGCAACGTCCACGGCGTCTACAAGCCCGGCAACGTCAAGCTCCGCCCCGAACTCCTCGGCGAGATCCAGCAGGGCATCCAAGAGAAGTTCGGCACGAAAGACAAGCCCCTCGAGCTCGTCTTCCACGGCGGTTCGGGCTCGTCCGACGCCGAGATCTCGGAGGCCGTTTCGAACGGCGTCGTGAAGATGAACATCGACACCGACACGCAGTACGCCTTCTCCCGCTCGATCGCTGACACGGTGCTCAAGAACTACGACGGCTTCTTGAAGGTCGACGGCGAGGTCGGCAACAAGAAGACTTACGACCCGCGCTCCTGGGGCAAGATCGCCGAGTCGGCCATGGCCGCTCGCGTGATCGAGGCCACCAAGCAGCTCGGCTCGTTCGGCCACTCGCAGGGCTGAGACTCGACGCGAAAGCCCCGCCTACTTGGGCGGGGCTTTCGTCGTCTCGGGCCCTAGTGAATCGACCCCAGGATCCGAGTGGGTGACGCGACTAGACGGCTCCGGTGAACGAGGGGTCGCCCATGACGATCGCCACGACGATCAGGCCCAGCGCGAGATTCACGATCACGCCCGGCAGCAGCAGCACCAGCCACGATCGCTTGCCGACTCGCAGGCGGCGTAGAGCGACGACCAGCGCGATCAAAAAGACCGGCACCGAGACGATGGCCGCTACAAGAGCGACGGTGTCGAGGATCGCAGTGCTCTGGAAGGTGCCACTCAGGTACCCGAGCTTCGTGAACTCCGACACGTAGCGACCGGTGAAGGTCTTGGCGTCGAACGCCGAACTGACGACGTCGTAGCCGCCGAGAACGGCGAGCAGGACGGTGGCGAACCGATTGAACGCGGCGCGGCGAAGCGCTCGGGGCGGAGGGCCGGCGACGGGGGCACCGGTCGGCGGAGGAGCGTCGAATCGCTGCCGGGCCTCGGGCGGGGCCGGACGTGCGTCGCCCTGTTGGCGAGCCGCAGGATCCTGCGCTCGTTGCTCGTCGACCGGTGCCGGGGCAACCGGGCTCACCCAGCCCGGCGGCGCGTACTCGCCGTACTCGGGGGCCGGACGCCCCTCGACCCGCACGTCGCCGTCGGGATCGGTCATCGAGTGCGGCCGCCGAGCGCCCGCGAGTCGACGCTGCCGGTCGCGTCTTTGCGGAGCTCTTTCGGCAGCGAGAACATCAGGTCTTCTTCGGCGGTGACGACTTCGCCGACGTCGTTGTAGCCGGCGTCGGAGAGCTCGGCGAGCACCTCGTCGACCAGGACTTCGGGCACGGATGCACCGGAGGTGACGCCGACCGTCTCGACGCCGTCGAGCCACTCCTGCTGGATCTCGGAAGAGAAGTCGACCCGGTAGGCGGCCTTGGCGCCGTATTCGAGGGCGACCTCGACGAGGCGGACACTGTTGGAGCTGTTGGCGCTGCCGACAACGATCACCAGATCGGCGTCTTTCGAAACCTTCTTGATCGCCACCTGGCGGTTCTGCGTCGCGTAGCAGATGTCGTCGGACGGAGGATTCTGGATGTTCGGGAACCGCTCGCGGAGCCGGTTGACGGTCTCCATCGTCTCGTCGACGCTGAGGGTCGTCTGCGACAGCCACACGAGGTTGTCGGGGTCGGCGACCTCGATCTGGTCGACCTCGGCGGGGTTCTGCACGAGTGTCGTCCGATCGGGGGCGTGGCCCATGGTGCCCTCGACCTCTTCGTGACCGGCGTGCCCGATGAGGATGATGTGCTGATCCTGCTTGGCGAAGCGGACCGCCTCGCGGTGCACCTTGGTGACCAGGGGGCAGGTCGCATCGATCGACAGGAGACCACGATCGGCGGCTCCCTGGACCACGCTCGGGGCGACCCCGTGCGCACTGAAGACGATGTGGGACCCCTCGGGAACCTCGTCGACCTCGTCGACGAAAATGGCACCCTGCTGTTCGAGTGTGGAGACGACGTGCACATTGTGCACGATCTGCTTGCGCACGTAGACGGGCGAACCGTAGTGCTCGAGGGCTTTCTCGACGGCGATCACGGCGCGGTCGACACCAGCGCAGTAGCCGCGAGGGGCCGCCAAGAGCACGCGTTTGCGCCCGATGACGGGGGTATCCTTTAGCCTGTTGCGCACCGCGGGAACACGCGGCGTCGGAAGGTCTATGGCGAGAGCGCCATTGGTAATTCGGCTCACGAAGCGAGTCTAGGCGGGCCCGGTCCGGTCGGCCTGAGAGTCTCTCGATCAAGCGCCCAGGAGGAGCCCCCTTTGACGATCGTCACACCGCCTCCCACAGCCGAATCCCCCTGGCCGGTGGGGTTGCTCGCCGGCAAGGTCCGTGACTGGATCGACCGGCTCGGCACGGCCTGGGTCGAGGGTGAGATCACGCAGTGGAACTCCGCCGGCGGCAACGTCTACGGCAAGCTCAAAGACCTCGAGATCGACGCGACGGTCTCGTTCTCGATCTGGTCGAGCGTTCGTGGCAAGATCCCCGCCGACCTCAAGCAGGGCGATCGGGTCATCGCGGCGATCAAGCCCAACTATTGGGTCAAGGGCGGCTCGCTCACCATGCAGGTGTTCGACATGCGCCACGTCGGCATCGGCGACCTCCTCGAACGACTCGAGCGTCTCCGACGCCAGCTCGCATCGGAGGGCCTCTTCGGTGCCGACCGCAAACGGCCCCTCCCCTTCCTGCCCGGCTGCATCGGCCTCATCACCGGCAAAGACAGCGACGCCGAGAAAGACGTGCTGCGCAATGCTCAGCTGCGGTGGCCCTCGGTCCACTTCAAGGTCGTCCACGCGGCCGTACAGGGCGACCGGATGGTCGGCGAGGTGACCGCCGCGCTGCAGAGGCTCGACGCCGACCCCGAGGTCGACGTCATCATCGTCGCGCGAGGCGGTGGCGATTTCCAGAATCTCCTGGGCTTCAGCGACGAGACTCTCGTACGTGCCGCAGCGGCGGCCACCACTCCCATCGTCAGTGCGATCGGGCACGAGGCCGACCGGCCCCTTCTCGACGACGTAGCCGACCTCCGCGCTTCGACGCCGACCGATGCTGCCAAGCGGGTCGTCCCCGACGTGGGAGAAGAACTGCAGGGCGTTCGTCAAGCCCGTGCCCGGATGGGCTCTCGTCTCACCCACATCGTGAACGTCGAGATCGACCGACTCGGTCAGATCCGCAGCCGGCCGGTGCTCGCCCGCCCCGCCACGATGATCGAGTCTCGAGCCGACGAGCTGGTCCGCTACGTGGCCCGCAGCGAGGAGCTGCTGCGGCGAGCGCTCGAACGTGCAGGCACCCGGGTCTCCGAGCTCACCGTCCAGCTTCGCGCCCTCTCACCCGAGTCGACCCTGCGACGCGGCTATTCCATCGTCCAGCTCCCCTCCGGCGCCGTCCTGCGCGACGCCTCCGAGGCCCCCAACTCCACACCCCTGGTGCTGACCCTCGCCTCGGGCACGCTCGGCGCCACCAGCACCGGCCCGGTCTCGGCCTGACCCTCCCCTCCCGATCGACGTCCACCCTCTCTCGATAGGATCACCCCGTGGCACAGACCTCTCCCTCCGACGCCGACGCACGCACCGCGGCGGCTGACTCCAACGCCGTCGCCGACCTCTCGTACGAGCAGGCGCGCGACGAGCTCGTCACCGTGGTGAACGAGCTCGAGCAGGGGTCGTCGACTCTCGAGAGATCGCTCGCCCTCTGGGAGCGCGGGGAGGCGCTTGCCGCCCGGTGCGAAGAGTGGCTGCTCGGCGCGAAAGAGCGTCTCGAGCGGGCACGAGCTCAGGTCGTAACCGAATGAGCAGCGTTCCCCCACCCCCGCCCCCGGTCGGCAAGCAGCGCGCACCCCGTGTCGTCGCCGAATTGGGGCGACCCGAGACCCCCTCTGAGACGGCCGCCCGCAAAGCCGCCAGCTCGCGTGCCCATCGCGAGAATCAAACAGCCTTCAACCTCACCATCGCCATCATCGTGTCCGTGGGCATCGTGGTGCTGCTCGTCCTCGTCGTCGTGCGGCCGGGGGCCTCGCAGCTCAAGACGATCGATTACCTGAAGGTGGCCGCCGACGCGCAACCCCGGCAGAGCGAAACGCTCGCCGCCCCTCAGTTGCCCTCGGGGTGGACGAGCAACCGCGCCGAGGTCCGGCCGGCCGGCTCGTCGGGCGTCGCCAGCTGGTACGTCGGGCTCATCACTCCGTCGACGCAGTTCATCGGGGTGACCCAGGGCTTCAAGGCCAACGCCACGTGGGTCAGCAACCAGCTCGGCGAGGCTCGTCAGACGTCGTCGAAGACGGTCGGCGGAGTCCGCTGGGCCGTCTACAACCAGCGCGACAAAACAGACGCCGGCAACACCGAATACGCCATGGTCGGAGTCGAGGGCGACTCGACCGTCGTCCTCGCCGGTACGGCCGACGACGCCGAGTTCGACCTGCTGGCCGGTCGCATCGCCGACCAGCTCTCCGACTGACACCAGACCCCGCCCACCTCCGAACACCCGCAGGAGACCGCTCGTGACCACCGCAGACACCCCCACTCGTACGCCCGGCGCCGCCTGGGACGAAATGCGAGCCGGCAACGAGCGCTTCGTCGCCGGGGCGCCCGAGCACCCCCGCCAAGACGCCGATCGACGCGCTCAGCTCGCGGGCGGCCAAACCCCCGTCGCGGCCCTTTTCGGGTGCGCCGACTCCCGCCTCGGCGCCGAGATCATTTTCGACGCCGGCCTCGGCGACCTCTTCGTCGTGCGCAACGCCGGTCAGGTCGTCGGCGACACCGTGATCGGTTCTCTCGAATTCGCCGTCGGCGAGCTGGGCATCCCGTTGATCGTGGTCCTCGGCCACGACAGCTGCGGTGCGGTCGCGGCGGCGATCCAGTCGATCGACGCCGACTCCGAGCCCCAGTCGTTCCACCTCCAGCGCGTCATCGACATGATCGTCCCCTCCGTCAAGCGGGCCCACCGCGCACTCGGCGTCCAGCCGGGCGACGACCACGCCCTCGACCCGCGAGAGGTCGGGCGCCTTCACATCGAGGCCTCGGTCGGCGCCCTCCTGGAGCGGTCGATTCTCATCTCCGAGGCTGTGGCCACCGGTAAGTTGGCAGTGGTCGGGGCCAACTACGACCTCGCCAACGGCCGCGTCGACGTCCACACCGTGGTCGGCGACCTCTAACCGGCGGTCTCGAATCACAGTCCGCTCGTGAGCGGCTTGTCGTCGCCCCGATTCATCCCCACACCACCAACGCACCGCTCGACGCCCCTACCGGAGCACCGAGCCCACGGAAGGACCACAACGACGTGACCACTACCGACGCCACCAACGCAGCCGAGTACCGCATCGAGCACGACACGATGGGAGAGGTGCGCGTGCCCGCGAACGCCCTCTACAGCGCCCAGACGCAGCGAGCGGTCGAGAACTTCCCGATCTCGGGCGCCGGGCTCGAACCGGCACAGATCGTGGCGCTCGCGCGGATCAAACGCTCGGCGGCCGTCGTCAACGGCGAGATGGGCATCATCGACCCCGCGATCGCCTCGGCCATCGCCGAAGCGGCCGACCTGCTGATCGAGGGGGCCCACCACGATCAATTCCCCGTCGACGTCTATCAGACCGGCAGCGGCACCTCGTCGAATATGAACATGAACGAGGTCCTCGCGACGCTGGCCTCGGGGATCCTCGGGTCTCCCGTCCACCCCAACGACCACGTCAACGCCTCGCAGTCGTCGAACGACGTGTTCCCGACATCGGTGCACGTCGCGGTCACCGGCGCGATCCTGCACGACCTCATCCCGGCCCTCGATCACCTCGCGATCGCCCTCGAGAAGAAGGCCGACGAGTGGAGCGGGGTCGTAAAGGCGGGTCGCACCCACCTGATGGATGCCACCCCCGTCACCCTCGGTCAGGAGTTCGGCGGCTACGCCCGCCAGATCCGGCTGGGCATCGAGCGCGTCACCGGCACGCTCCCCCGGGTGGCCGAGGTTCCCCTCGGCGGCACGGCCACCGGCACCGGCATCAACACACCGGCCGGGTTCCCGCAGCGTGTCATCGCCCTGCTCGCCGCCGACTCGGCGCTGCCCATCACCGAGGCTCTCGACCACTTCGAGGCTCAGGGCGCCCGCGATGGCCTCGTCGAGGCCTCGGGTGCACTGCGCGTTCTCGCCGTCAGCCTCACCAAGATCAACAACGACCTCCGCTGGATGGGCTCCGGCCCCAACGCCGGCCTCGGCGAGCTGCACATCCCCGACCTGCAGCCGGGATCGTCGATCATGCCCGGCAAGGTCAACCCGGTCATCCCCGAGGCCGTCCTGATGGTCAGCGCGCGCGTGATCGGCAACGACGCGACCATCGCCTGGGCCGGTGCCTCCGGCGCCTTCGAGCTGAATGTCGCCATTCCCGTGATGGGCACCGCCCTCCTCGAGTCGATCCGCCTGCTGTCGAACGCCACCCGGGCTCTCGCCGACAAGGCCGTCGACGGCCTCGTCGCCAACGTCGAGCACGCCCGCGCCCTCGCCGAATCGTCACCGTCGATCGTCACGCCGCTCAACCGCATCGTCGGCTACGAGGCGGCGGCGAAGATCGCCAAGCACTCGGTGTCGGCCAAGATGACCGTGCGCGAGGCCGTCGTCGACCTCGGCTTCGTCGAGCGCGGCGAAGTCACCGAAGAGCAACTCGACAAGGCGCTCGACGTGCTCAGCATGACCCACCCGGGCTGACGCGACCACACACCCTCGATAGCGCGAAATCTGCCCGGCAGCCGAGTGCTCCGGGCGGATTTCGCGCATTCGGCAGACGCGCGTGAGAGGTCACACGACGTTCACCACCGCCAACGCGACCCAGTACCCGAACAACAGGCACGGCCCGTAGGGGATCTCACCGACCTCTCTTGCGGGGTCGACGCAACGACTCTTCCGCCGCTTCACTCGACGCAGCCGCAGCCTCACCGCCAGCACCACCGCCCCGCCGGAGGCACCGGCGACGACCATCAACGCCCAGGCGGCATCGGTCCCCACGAGCGCCGCCGAGCCGGCCGCGGCGGCGGCGAGCTTGACGTCACCGAGGCCGACGCCACCGAGGCGCGCTGACAGAAGGCCACCCGCGGCGATGAGCGTGGTGACGAGCAGGGCGAGCGCAGGATCCTTGACTCCCGTATCGACAAAGACGGCGACGGCACTCGATCCCAGCACAAGGCCGAGCGCGGGCATCGTCGCGAGGTTCGGCAGGCGTCGCCTCGTGACGTCGGATCGAATCAGGAGCGGCGTCGTGAACGCGAGCCACACCGCGGGCGCGAGCGCGCCCGGCGGGCTGGGCGCGGCAACCCCGAGGAGCGCGAGGACGACTGCGGCGTCTACGAAGGCGATCATGCGTCGACGCTAGAGCGGCGGTCGCACCGCAGATTCCAGGAGGTTCCGTCGGTGGAGAGCCACTCCCCGCTCCGGCCCGGTGGAGACGAAGAGGGGCCGGCGTCCGACTACACGGGCGCCCCGAGTCGAAACCCGGGGCGCCTCGTGTCAGCAGAGATCGCGGTCGATCAGGCCAACTCGTTCGACTCCAGCAGCTCGGTCACGAGGGCCGCGATCGCCGAGCGCTCGGAGCGGGTGAGTGTGACGTGGGCGAACAGCGGGTGGCCCTTGAGGGTCTCGATCACCGAGGCGACGCCGTCGTGCCGGCCGACCCGCAGGTTGTCGCGCTGGGCCACGTCGTGGGTGAGCACCACGCGAGAGTTCTGACCGATGCGCGACAGCACCGTGAGGAGCACGTTCCGCTCGAGCGACTGGGCCTCGTCGACGATCACGAAGGCGTCGTGCAGCGAACGCCCGCGAATGTGCGTGAGCGGAAGCACCTCGAGGATGCCTCGCTCCAGCACCTCGTCGAGCACGTTCTGCGACACGATCGCCCCGAGGGTGTCGAAGACCGCCTGCGCCCACGGGTTCATTTTCTCGCCCGCGTCGCCCGGCAAGAAGCCGAGGTCTTGCCCGCCGACCGCGTAGAGCGGACGGAACACCATGATCTTCTTGTGCTGCTGCTTCTCGAGCACGGCTTCGAGGCCGGCGCAGAGGGCCAGCGCCGACTTGCCGGTGCCGGCGCTGCCGCCGAGCGACACGATGCCGACCTCCGGATCGAGCAGCAGGTCGATCGCGAGTCGCTGCTCGGCCGAGCGGCCGTGGAGCCCGAAGACGTCGCGGTCGCCGCGGACCAGCCGGACGTGGCCGCGAGACGTGACGCGGCCGAGAGCGGAGCCGCGGTCGGAGTGCATCACGAGCCCTGTGTTGACCGGCTGCTCGGCCTCGCGGGTCGAGATGTGCTCGTCGTCGTAGAGCCTCTTCATCTGCTCGGCCGAGATCTCGACCTCGGCGATGCCGGTGTAGCCCGAGTCGACGATCTGCTCGGCCCGGTACTCCTCCGCCGAGAGACCGATCGACGCCGCCTTGACTCGCAAGGGCAGGTCTTTCGAGACGACGACCACGTCGAGCCCGTCGGCCGAGAGGTTAGATGCGACGGCGAGGATCCGCGAGTCGTTGTCGTCGAGACGGAGGCCGGAGGGGAGCACCGACATGTTCGAGTGGTTGAGCTCGACCCGCAGCGAACCGCCCTCGCCGACCTCGACGGGAAAGTCGAGTCGTTCGTGCTTGACGCGGAGGTCGTCGAGCAGCCGGAGCGCCTGCCGGGCGAAGTAGCCGAGCTCGGGGTCGTGGCGTTTCTTCTCGAGCTCGCTCACGACGACGACCGGAATCACCACCGACTGTTCGGCGAACCGGAACATCGCCTGGGGATCGCTCAGCAGCACCGACGTGTCGAGCACGTAGGTGCGCTGACCCGTGGCCGGCACCGCCGCCCCGCTCGAAGCTGAGGTTGCCTGGGGAGTGACTTCGAATGCGGTCACGACCGACTCCATCTCCGGGTGAAGAACACCCGGTACCTACCCACGAGTCGGCCATGGAGCAAGAGCTAGACGAACTTACGTGGCCGTCTCGACCGGGTGCCTTACCCGATGGCTTGAAGCTACGTCAGCCCACCGACATCCCACAAATCCGACACACCGTGCCGGGGTTACGGGCAGATTAACGCGCGCCACAGGGGCCCCACGACAGACCAGGGCAAAGGGACGAGGATCCGAGCGGCGTCTGCCGGATCCTCGTCTCCGGTCAACCCCCGGGCCGAGAGACGGTCAGTAGTGCACGGTCGTCGCGTACGACGTGAGCGCCCCCCGCAGGGCTCCGAGCGTCTCGTCGCCCGTCGACACGTGCGCGCTGAGTCGCACCATGCCGTCACGGACGGTCGCGGTGATTCCGTGGTTGATGAGCGAGGCGGTGATGGCCGTCACCTGCGGCGGCTCGGGCTCGAGCACGACGATGCCGGCGCGCTCGCTCTCGTCTCGCGAGGAGATGACGGGAAGTGCGAACTCGTCGGCGAGGTCGATGATCGACGACACCGTCTCGGCGATCGCCCCGGAGATGGCGCCGACTCCGACGTCGGCGATGCCTTCGAGAGCCGTCGCGAAACGGGCCTGCGCGATCGGGTCGGTGCGCGTGACCTGGAAGGCGGCAGCACCCTGCAGGGGCGGCGGTACCTCTTCGTACGACGAGCCGAGCGGAACGATCGTGCCGGTGACCCCGCTGATGAGCGGAACCAGGTCGGTCGCCGCGCGTTCGCTCAGTGCGAGGAAACCTGTTCCCCAGCCCGCCCGAACCCACTTCTGCCCGCCCGCCACGACGACGTCGGCCAGCTCGTAGGCGGCCTCGACGACTCCGAAGCCCTGGATCGCGTCGACGATCAGCAGCCGGTCGCCGATCACGTCGCGAATGCCCTCGAGATCGCTCCGGTAGCCGGTGCGATAGTCGACGAGACTCACCGCGACGGCGGTGGTCGCGGGCGTGAGGTTGTCACGAACCACCTCAGGGGTCACGACCCCCTGCGGCGGCTGCATCGTGATCGAGTCGACCGAGTGCAGAGCCTGGGCGGCTCGCTGCGCCGCGACGGGGATGCTCGGGTACTCCCGCGCCGAGTAGAGCACCTGTCCGGTCAAGCCGAACATGGCGTGGAACAACCCCATCGAAGCGTTGGGCTGGAACACCACCCGGTCGGTCGGGAACCCGGTGAGGCGGCGAACCGCCTCGCGCACGCGGATGTCTTGCTCGTCGAAGACGCTCCCCGCGCCGTACCGACCTCGGGCGTGGATCTCGCCGAGGGCGTTCTGCTCGGCCAAGACGGCCTTGCTCATGGGCCCGAAGGAGGCGAAGTCGAGATATCCCGGATCTTCTGCGAAACCCTGGCGGTACTCGTCGATGGTGGTCACGCGGGCTCCTTGTATGCGAACGAACCTAACTACCGTACCTGCGGTGGCGGTTCGCGAAGTCTCGGACGGCCCGCAAGAAGTCGACCTCACGCAAATCCGGATAGAAGGCCTCGACGAAATAGAACTCGCTGTGCGCGCTCTGCCACAGCATGAAGTCGCTGAGGCGCTGCTCCCCCGAGGTGCGGATCACCAGGTCGGGGTCGGGCTGTCCCCCCGTGTAGAGGTGGTCGGCGATGAGCTCGGGGGTCAGCACGTCGGCGAGGTCGTCGATGGTGCCGCCGCCTTCGCCGTGGGCTCGCACGATACTGCGCATGGCGTCGGCGATCTCGCGCCGGCCACCGTAGCCGACCGCGAGGTTGACGTGCAGACCGGCATGCTTCGCCGTGCCCGCCTCTGCCTCCTGAAGCGCAGAAACCAAGGATCCGGGGAGCCCGTCGACCGACCCGACGTGCTGCACCCGCCAGTCGCCCTGCTGCGACAGGTCGTGAGCCAGCTCGGAGATGATGTCGACGAGAGCTTCGAGCTCTTCGTCGTGGCGGTTGGTGAGGTTGTCGGCCGAGAGGAGGTAGAGCGTGACGACCTTGATGCCGAGCTCGTCGCACCAGGTCAAGAACTCGCGGATCTTCGCGGCACCGGCACGATGCCCGTGCGCCGCGGTCTCGAGCATGCGCTGCTTAGCCCAGCGGCGGTTTCCGTCGACGATCATCGCGACGTGGTTCGGC
This sequence comes from Frondihabitans sp. 4ASC-45, assembly GCF_049472575.1. Lineage (NCBI taxonomy): Bacteria > Bacillati > Actinomycetota > Actinomycetes > Micrococcales > Microbacteriaceae > Frondihabitans > Frondihabitans sp. 4ASC-45. Next base: position 277,885 of record NZ_JBCEBN010000003.1, read on the forward strand.
ACCTCGGCTTCGGCGAGGCCGCGGCGGATTCGGCGCTGGTAGAGACGGTAGGCGAAACCCCGGCCCACCGGCGTCTCGGCCGTGTCGCCGCCGCCTGATCGTCGCCGTGAAGTCACGCTCTTACGGTAGCCCACTCGTCTGAGCCGGGGTATCCGCCTCCCGGGTGATGGACGGTGCCGCGCGGATGACGCCGCGCTGCTCCAGGTACGAGTGAATGCGTCGATGCTGGGCATCGAGTCGCGCTCTGATCTTCACGAGGCGGTCGGCGTACTTCTCCACCAGCTTCGCCTGGATATCCCACTCGGTGTCGTAGATGGCTTTGGCGTAGCCGCTTGATTCTTGGCACCCGGCGTCGGCCGTCGCGATCCTGATCTCGTCAGCGCTCGCCTTCTCTGTGGGTGGCGCATCGGCGTCGAGGCCGAACATCGCACGAAGGGAGGGTGTCGGCATATCTGCCGGGTCGGAGCCCAGATCGGCGATACCGAGCGGAGCCATGCAGTCGGCCCAGCGCCCGGCGGCGGCGACCACCCCGTGGTCTGCTCGGGCGCGAGCGTAGGCCTCGGCCGCGAGCTTCGTCGCGAAATGCGAGATCGGCTTGTCGAGCCCGAGACGCCGGTCGGCGCGCTCGGCACAGGCAGTCCAGGCCTTCTCGCCCGCTCGATCGAGGCGCGGTTGCCGAAAGAGCTCGTCGATCTTTCGCTGGTCGAGGCCGCCCTCGCCGATCTGCTGGTGATACCCGAAGGTACGCGCGGTCTCGGGAGTGAAGATCAGGCGGGTGACGGAGTTCCAGCTGGCGTTTCCGTCAGGACGCACCGTGCGGGGCGCGACGGACCACTTCTGGCCGGCCGCCTTCATGCAGGTGCCGATCGCGAGGTCGCGGGCATAGTCGCGGTTGCCGGTCTCCGTCTCGACGAAGGCGTCGGTCGGCATCACCATTCGGCTGCGGTCTTTGGCCGGCAGCCGGACGTCGTGGCGGCCCGTCTCGGGTTCGCTGCACGCCAGTGCACCGAAGGCCACGACGAGGGTGACCGCCACGCCCGCCACGACGCGGCGAGCGCGGGGCCGGGCGGTCACTGCGCGACGAATTTGCCGGAACTGATGCGGTTGTCGAACACCTTCGTGATCGTGCCGCCCGCATCGCCGAGATAGCGGTCGCCGGAGCCCCGAGGGAGATCGATCGACGGGCCTTTGAAATTAGCGTCTTGCCAGAAACGGACGGTCTGGTACCGACCGTTGTTATAGACGGAGGTGGCGATGTCGTCGGCGTTCCACTGCCCCGAATCGCCGACGCGCACCAGACGGAGATCGCTGACCGAGTTCGCGAAGCTCGTGCGGATTCCGCCATAGCTCTTTGCGTCGTAGAGACAAGCCGAACCGAGTGCACAGGTGCCCGGCGCGGGTGAGGTCGCGCGCGCGACCCCGCTGGCGGAGGCAGGGCTGGCGGCACCGATCGCGGCTGCCGCCCCGGTGAGAGCGGCCACCGCGCTCACGAACACCCTCTGGCGAATGGACTTCATCGTTCTCCCTCGAGTCGTCGCCCGGCTGGGCCCCTTCACTCTGTGGAACGAGAAGTGTCACATGCAAATACAGGTCTGTGAACTCCTGGCGGATAGCCAGAAAAGCCCCCTACGATCGGTGGATGACCGCTCTTAGCACCCAGCTCGAGGTCAAACCCACCTGGCGCGGGTGGATTCACGCCGCGACCTTTCCCGTGGCGATCGCGCTCGGCGTCGTCCTCGTGAGTCTCGCCGTGGGTACACCTGCCAAGGCGTCGACGGCCGTGTACTTCGGCACGTCACTGCTGCTCTTCGGAGTGTCGGCGACCTACCACCGCTTCAACTGGAAGCCGAAGGCGAAGCTGCTGCTCAAGCGCCTCGACCACTCCAACATCTTCCTGCTGATCGCCGGTACCTACACTCCCCTTGCCGTCTTGAGCCTCCCGCACGACAAGGCGGTCATCCTGCTCTGGCTCGTCTGGGGCGGGGCCTTCGCCGGCATCGCCTTCCGCGTTTTCTGGACGAGCGCGCCTCGCTGGCTCTACACCCCGCTCTACGTGCTCCTCGGCGTGGGTGCTCTGCTCTACGTGCGCGAATTGATCGCCAATAACCCCGCGTCAATGATCCTGGTTCTCGCGGGCGGGCTCCTCTACATCATCGGAGCCGTCTGCTACGGCGCGAAACGTCCGAATCTCATCCCGGGCGTCTTCGGCTTCCACGAGCTCTTTCACGCCCTGACCGTGCTGGCGTTCCTCTGCCACTGGACGGCCGTGCTGCTCGTCGCGATCTAGCGCCGCTCTCGCGGGTTCAGCGAGACGAGCCCGAGTCGTCCGTCTCGCCGCGCAACTCGTCGTCGAGCCCGGCGGCCGCCCTCGCGGCCTCCTCGCGCTCCGCCTCGATCTGCTCGCGCACTTCGCCCCGATAGCGGGTACGCCGCACTCGACGTGTCATGTCGACGATCAAGAACACCGTGGCCAGGGCGACGCCGAAGATCGCCAGGAACCCGATCCATCCGGGCGTGACGACGCTGTCGGGGACGGTCTGGACCCCCGGTGAAGACGGGTTGCCGGTTTCGGCAAGGATCCTCGTCGCCAGTGCACTGATTGACACCGAGACGGCCAACACGCTCACTCGGTCACGCCCGCGAAGAGGTCGGTCTCGGGCAGCGTGGTCTCGACCTTGGAGTCGATGAGCTGGAAGTCTTCGGTCGGCCAGACCCTGGCCTGCAGCTCGTGGGAGTGCAAGAAGAAGAATCCAGTGGGGTCGACCTGGCTCGCGTGCGCTCGCAGCGCATCGTCGCGCGCCGGGAACGAATCGGCGACGTTCACGTGTGTTGTCGACGGGTCGGCTCGTTCGCCCCAGCGTTCGAACATCTCATCCATCTGCGTGAGCACGGGAGAGTCAGGAGTCTCGACCTTGATGGCCTCGTAGATCGCCCGCATTCGCGTGGTGTTCATGATGCGGTCGTAGTAGAGCTTCGACACCTGCCAGGCAGGGCCCGCGTGGGGGTAGCGCGCGGGGTCGGCGGCAGCCTCGTAGGCCGCGACCGAGACCTCGTGGGTGCGGATGTGGTCGGGGTGGGGGTAGCCGCCGTTCTCGTCATAAGTGAGGAGCACGTGGGGCTTGAACCGACGCACGATGCGCACGAGCGGCTCGGTCGAGATCTCGAGGGGAATGGTTGCGAACGAGTTGACCGCGACGCTCTCGCCCTCCTCGGGCAACCCGGAGTCGCTGTACCCGAGCCAGACATGGTCGACACCCATGGCCTCTTGAGCGCGGGCCATCTCGAGGATCCGCAGCCCGGCGATGTCCCGCTCGGCGTGCGCCCGCGCCTCGAGGTGCTCGTTAAGGATCGACCCCTGCTCGCCTCCCGTGCAGCTCACCACCAAGACCTCGACCCCGGCCTTGCGGTAGTGAGCGTACGTAGCGGAGCCCTTGCTCGACTCGTCGTCGGGATGGGCGTGGACTGCCAGCAGGCGCAATGGCACGGTGGTACCTCGGATCTCGGTCACGGCCAGCGTTGCTAACCTCTACCCAAGGATAATCGGACGGAGACCGCAGGTGGCGCCCACCCCCTCGAGCAACAGCACGAGCGCACCGCAGTCGTCGGCAGCACCCGCGGGCGACAGCAAGCTCGACGTCCGTTACGGCCGCACTCGCGCCTTCCGTCTGCGGCGTCGCTGGATCGCCGCAATCGCCGGCGGCGTGGTCGTGGTCGTCTTCGGAGCCTGGGTGCTCTTCGCAGCTTTCGATGGCACGAGCGCCACCATCGAGTCGAACGACGCCGGGTATGAGATCCAGGACGCCCACTCAGCAACCGTGCGCTCGCAGATCAGCGTCGATCCGGGCACGAAGGTCGACTGCTCGATTCAGGTGCTCAACTCGGGCTTCGACGTGGTCGGCTGGAAGGTCGTCCACTTCCCCGCATCGACGAGTCAGAACAACACCTACACGACCGACCTCAAGACCATGAACCGCGGAGTCACGGGCTTGATCGACAAGTGCTGGCTGCCGTAAACTCTCGTGATTCCCGCTCGAGACCGGCCACACGGCCGGTCTCCTTTTTTCAGCCACCCACCCTTCGGGGTATTGGAGCAACCATGAGCAACGCAGAAACGACCACCTGGCTCTCGCAGGAGGCCTACGACCGACTGGCCGCCGAGCTCGAGACCCTCAGCACTTCGGGCCGCGACGAGATCGTCGGCCGCATCTCGGCCGCGCGCGAAGAGGGCGATCTGAAAGAGAACGGCGGCTACCACGCGGCCAAAGACGAGCAGGCGAAGATCGAGGCGCGCATCCGCACCCTGATCAACCTCCTCAAGACGGCGACCATCTCGGAGGGCGCGGCCGACACCGGCATCGTCGGCCCCGGCATGCTCATCACGGCGACCATCGCCGGCGACGAGTCGACGTTCGTGCTCGGCAGCCGTGAGATCATCGCGCCCGGCAGCGACCTCACCGTCTACAGCCCGACGAGCCCGCTCGGCGAGGCGATCGAGGGCAAGAAGGCCGGCGACTCGACCTCGTACACGGCTCCCAACGGCAAAGAGATCGCCGTCGCGATCTCGTCGGTCGCGCCCTACAGCTTCTAGCCCGTCACGACAGAAGGCCCAGGATCCAACGCGACTCGCGCTGGATCCTGGGCCTTCTGTCGCGCGGACGCGCCAGCGTCGCGGACCGTCAGCGCCTACGAGGCTGCGGGCTGCGGCGTGAAGCCATTGTCGCGCAGACGCTCCATGACCTGCTCGGCGTGGTCGGGGCCGCGTGTCTCGACGCTGAGCTCGAGTTCGACCTCGCTGATCTGAAGGCCACGGCCGTGCCGGGTGTGCAGCACTTCGACCACGTTCGCGTTGGCCTCCGAGATGATCTCGGAGACGCGGGCGAGCTGACCCGGCCGGTCGGGAAGCATGACGCGGAAGTGCAGGTACCGGTCGCTGGCGGCGAGGCCGCGGCTGATCACGCGTTCCATCATGAGCGGGTCGATGTTGCCGCCCGAGAGCACGATGACGGTCGTTCCGGTCGGCTGCACCTGCTCGGTGAGCACGGCGGCCACGCCCACGGCTCCGGCGGGCTCCACGACCTGCTTGGCCCGTTCGAGCAGCACCAGGATCGCGCGGGCGGTGTCGTCGTCTTTGACCGTCACGACCTCGTCGACGACGTCGCGGGCGATCGCGAAGTTGAGCACTCCGGGCTTGGCCACGGCGATACCGTCGGCGATCGTCGGCGTGGGAACGACCGCGGTCGCCTCGCCCAGCTTCATCGAGATCGCGTAGGGCGCCGAGTTCGCCGCCTGGACGCCGACGATGCGGATCGTTCCGCCGGTCTCGCGCCGAGCCTGGGTGACCGCACTGGCCACCCCGGCAATGAGGCCGCCGCCGCCGATGCTCATGATGATCGTCTCGACGTCGGGCACCTGGTCGAGGATCTCGAGGCCGAGCGTGCCCTGGCCCGCGATCACGTCGGGGTGGTCGTAGGGCGGGATGAAGACGGCGCCGGTCTCGTCGGAGAACTCTTTCGCCGCTCGCAGGGCGTCTTCGACGGAGTTGCCGCCGAGCACCACATCGGCGCCGTAGTCGCGGGTCGCCTGCAGCTTCGGAAGCGCCACGCCTACCGGCATGAAGATCGTCGCCGTGATGCCGAGCTCGCGAGCCGCCAGCGCGACGCCCTGAGCATGGTTGCCGGCACTCGCCGCCACGACGCCGTGGGCGCGCTCGTCGGCGTCGAGCTGCGACAGCCGGTTGTAGGCCCCGCGGATCTTGTACGAGCCCGTGCGCTGGAGGTTCTCGCACTTGAGGTACACCTTCGCGCCGAGCGCCTGACTCAAGAAAGACGAGCTCTCCATCGGCGTGACGTGCGCCACGTGCGAGACGCGCTCGCGGGCTTCTCGGAACTCGGCAAGTGTCGGGCCAGCCAGGGTCACATCCGTCATGGAAGAAGTGTAGGCGGCGAAACCCCGATTGAGGATCCGTATGTCGGTAGCGGCATCTATCCTCAGACCGTGCTCCCGTCCAGCGTTTCTCCCGCTCTCGCCCGTCGCGTCGCCCTGGCGGCGCAAGGGTTCGGTCGCGTCCCGTCCGGGCCCGTGGCGACGCGTCAACTCAACACCCTCATCGATCGTCTCGGCCTCTTGCAGATCGATTCCGTCAACGTGTTCGAGCGCAGCCACTATCTGCCGATCTACGCCCGGCTCGGATCCTTCGATCGGTCTCTGCTCGACCGACTCACCTTTGCCCGAGGGGGCCGCTACACCGAATACTGGGCGCACGAGGCGGCGTTCCTCCCGACGACCGATTGGCCGCTCTGGCGCTGGCGGATGGAGCACTACCGCGACTACTACGCCGCCCGGCCCGACTCATGGGCGTCGGCCAACACCGCGACGCTCGACTGGTTGCGGGCGGAGCTCCGGGCATCCGGGCCCCTGCCGGCGAGTGCGATCGAGGCCGATGCCGTGATCGGCGCCGAGTCGACCGCGCGGCGCGGTCCGTGGTGGGGCTGGAGCGACGTCAAGCAGGGGCTCGAGGTGCTCTTTCGCACGGGCGAGGTCGTTAGCGCCGGTCGCACCCGCTTCGAGCGCGCCTACGGTCTTCCCGACCAGGTACTGCCCTCGGCGGTGCTCGATCGCACGGTCTCGCGTGCCGACGCGCACCGGGCGCTCGTCTCGCACGCCGCCCGGGCTCACGGTATCGGCACCGCGTCCGACATCGCCGACTACTTCCGGCTCAAGGCGGCCGACGTCGCTCCGGCCTTGGCCGATCTGGCCGAGGCCGGCGAGATCACTCAGGTCTCGGTCGACGGCTGGGGCCGGCCAGGGTGGCTGCACGCCGAGGCGAGACTGCCCCGACGAATCGAGGCCGACGCGCTGCTCTCGCCGTTCGACCCGATCGTATGGGAGCGCGCGCGGGCCGAGCGCCTCTTCGGGTTCCACTACCGGATCGAGATCTACACGCCGCAGCCCAAGCGAGTCTTCGGCTACTACGTGCTGCCGGTGCTGCAAGACGAGGCGCTGGTCGGTCGGGTCGACCTCAAAAGCGACCGTCAGGCCGGAGTGCTGCGGGTACAGGCGGCGTGGCATGAGGCGGGCCAGACAATCGACGTCGAGCGGTTGGCGGCCCTGCTCCGCCGGACGGCCGAGTGGCAGGGCCTGGAGTCACTCGAGGTGATGCCGCGTGGCGACCTCGCGTCCGCGCTGACTGCTGCCGTCCGCGCCAACTCCTAAAGAAAGCGCCTGAGCACTCGCCGGGTTCGCCTCAGAACTGCACGCGGTCAGAACTGCACGCGGGGGGGCTCGGCGATCGCCGACGGCTCTGCCACCTCGAAGAAGTCGCGCGAGGTGAATCCGAGCCGCTTCGAGAAGAGGGTGTTCGGGAACACCGTGGTCTTCGTGTTGAACTCACGAACGCCGCCGTTGTAGAACCGCCTCGACCCTTGGATCTTGTCTTCGGTTTCGACGAGCTCTGACTGCAGTTGAAGGAAGTTCTGGCTCGACTGCAGCTGAGGGTAGGCCTCGGCCACGGCGAAGATGCTCTTCAGCGACTTCTGCATGTGGCTCTCGGCGACCGCGGCCTCGGCCGGACTCGTGGCGCTCAGCGTCTCGGCACGCGCCTTGGTCACGCTCTCGAAGACCCCCGACTCGTGAGTGGCATACCCCTTTACCGTGCTGATGATGTTGGGGATGAGGTCACCCCGACGCTTCAGCTGGACGGTGATATCGCTCCACGCCTCATCGACGCGCACCTTGAGGGTGACCAACGAGTTATAGGTCGCCCACAGGTAGATGCCGAAGATGATGAGCAGCAGCACGACGATGCCTGCTGCGATGAGAATGCCGATGAGGGCGGAATCCATGGTTGAGATACTCCTTGTCGATCCGGGGATCACTATAAACGGGCTGAATGGGGGCTCCATGCGCGGGGGGCATTCTCGGAGGCAACTCACGCCCAGCGGCGGTTTCGACGGATCCTTGGCCTTGTGCCTGTGGGCACTTGTAACAATTCACGGAGATTTCACGTACTCCGCCGTTCGAACGATTGACTTGTACCCCGCAACTTGGCTTACTGGGGGCAGTGCTCACCAACACGACCCCCAGCTCCCGACGCTCCGTGGCCATGGCCAGCGGGCGAGTTCGTCGTGGGCGGGTACCCGCAGCGATCTGCATGGCAGCACTAGCCCTCGTTCTGATCGTCTCGGGTCTCTCGGTCGCTCCGTCCGCAGCCGAGGCGGCGCCGACGAGCGCGACGCCGACACCCTCGCAGGGCATCGGCACACCGGCCCCGCCCGTCGCCCCGACGATCTCGGTCGCCGACTCCCCGCGCGCCCGGGTGACGGTGTCAGGAACAGCCACGCCCTCGGCACATCTGCGCGTGCTCGACCCCGTCCACCCCGCATCGTCGCTCTGCACCTCGACAGCCACTGCCGACGGGCGCTGGTCGTGTGAAGTCGTTCTCGTGTCAGGCGCCGGCCAGACTCTCACCGTGCGTGACCTCACCGACACCGCGCTCGGCGACGTCCAGTCGGCTCCGTTCTCGGTGCTCGCCGCCCCGGTGCTGACGACCGGGTCGGGAGTCGACATCGGAGCCCGCGTCCAGGGGACGGGCTATCCCGGCGCTCGAGTTACGGTGACGACCGACGGCAAGGCTGCGGCGACAGCGATCGTCAGCGACGCGGGGCAGTGGAGCACCGTGCTCTCGGCCGCGACGACACCGTCCGGTCGCTACAGCGTTCAGGCGACGCAGTCGTCGTCGCGCGTGCCGGCGGTTCCTGTTTCGTCCGCCTCCGCCGCGGTCACCGTCACGATCGATCGCGATGCCCCGGCTGCGCCGACGATCGTCCACCCCGCGCAGGGCTCCACCATCAGCCGGCAACCCGTGGTCTTCGACGGCACCGGCGAAAGCGGTTCCACCGTCACCACCTACGTCGACAGCAATCCCGTCTGCACCGCCGTCGTGAAGAACGGCGCATGGAGCTGCAGTTCGGAGGGCCTCCTCCTCCCGTCCGGAGACCGCCGGGTCCAGGCTGCTCAGCGCGACACCGCCGGCAACTACGGTGCGCCCAGTGCGGCCGTCCTGGTCACATTCGCCCCGTCGTCGCCATCGGCCACGCCCTCGACTCCGTCGGCGACTCCGTCCGCCCAGCCCACGACGCCATCCGACTCGACGGAGCCGTCTGCCGCTCCCCCGACGGGCACGCCGACCAGCCCCGGTACCCCGGGCGGCGGGTCGCCCAGCGGTGGCTCGTCCGGTTCCGGTGGGTCGACCGGATCAGGCGGAGGCACCGGCGGCAGTGGTTCAGGCGGCGGTTCAGGAAGCGGCTCAGGATCCCTCGGCTCGGGTTCCGCCTCGACCCCCGGCGTCATCGATAGTTCGTCGTGGTCGGGCCCGACCGGTTTCGGCGGCACCCTCCCGACGCTGTCGCAGGGTCTCGGCGGCTGGTCGTGGATGTGGGCCCTCGTTATCGGCCTCGTCTTCCTCCTCCTGGTCGTCGCACCCCTGCGCCTTGCTGCCTCGGCGCTGGGCGGTCGGCTCGCCGGACGAGCCCACCGACTCGCGGGCCGCAACCGCTCGCTCTCCGACCGCGACGAGCGGTCGGTCCTCTCGCCGACCGCAGGGGTCGTCCTGGCCCTCGCGGTCGGCGCCGTGCTCGTCGCCCTCGCCGCGGGCGTCGACGACCAGGTGCGCTACATCCGGCTCGTCGTGGCGATCGCCGTCGGAATCGCCCTGATCAACGGTCTCGGCGTCGTGCTCCCCACCTGGCTCCTCGGGCGTCGTCTCGGGCTGCGCCTCTCCCTCTCCGTTTCGCCCCGCCTGCTCGTCGGAGCCGTGGCGGCGTGTGTGGCAACCCGGGTGCTGGGCATCGACCCGCCGCTCGCCCTCGGAGTGCTCCTCGCTGCGGGCCTCGCCGACGCGGGTGGGCGCGTTCTCGAAGCGAGCACGGTCGATGCACGCGGCCGCGACACCGGGCGGGACGACGAACGGCGAGACGACGTCCGAACGGGCGGTGTCCTCGCCACGGCCCAACTGGGATCCTTGGCCGGTCTGTCGTTCCTCGCATGGATCGCGCACGGGCTCATGCCGGCCTCGAGCACTGCGTTCGCCGCCGAGATCACGCGGGAGGCGCTGGCGACGATGTGTCTGGCGGGTCTTGGATCCTTGATCGTCTTGCTGGTTCCGCTCGGAGCCCTACCCGGCCGCGCTCTCTACGCCTGGTCGCGGCCGACGCTGGTCGGGTTCGCCGTGATCGGCGTCGCCATGGCCTCCGTCGTCTATCTCGGCGGCCCTGACGAGACGTTCCCGATGCTGCCGCTCGTGATCGCCTCCGCGGCATTCGCGACCCTTGCCGTGGGCGCCTGGGCCTGGGTGCGCTTCGTCGAGCCCGGCGACGACATCTGACGAGCGAGTGCCCCCGCAGGGACTCGAACCCTGACTGAAGCGATTTTAAGTCGCCTGCCTCTGCCGATTGGGCTACGGGGGCGTGCCCGTCAAGCGTACTGAACGGGCCGCGAAACGCGTGATGCCCCCGCAGGACGGGGGCATCACGACTAACGACGAGCTATTCGGCGGCGGGGGCCTTCTCAGCCGGCGCCTTCTTGGCAGCCGGCTTGCGCGCCGGAGCCTTCTTAGCGGCGGGCTTCGACTCCGCAGCCACCGGCTCAGCCTTCGTCTCACCGTCGGCGGGAGTGGCGTACGCGGGGCCGGGCTGGCCGGCAACCTTGCCGATTTCGGGGGCGGGAGCTGCTGCGGGCCCGTCGGCCGGAGCCGCGGGCTTCGGGCGCGAGGCAAACTCCTCGAAGGCGGCGCGCGGCCTCGTGACGTTGTCGAGCGACGCGATGTCGCGGCCGAGCACGAAGTTGTTGGCCCAACCGGTCACGACGCGAATCTTGCGCTCCCACGACGGCATGGCCATGCCGTGGTAGCCGCGGTGCGCCATCCACGCCGGGAATCCCTTGAGGGCGAACTTGCCGCTCTGGAACACACCGATACCGATACCGAGACCGGCGACGGCTCCGAGGTTGTCGTGGCGGTAGTCTTTCGTGTTTTCGCCACGGAGGTCGGCCGTGAGGTTCTTCGCGAGCTGCTTGCCCATGCGAACGGCGTGCTGGGCGTTCGGCACGCAGAAGCCGCCGACGCCGCCGCCGGTGAGGTCGGGCGTCGCCGCGACGTCGCCGCAGGCCCAGGCGTCGGGCACGACGGTGCCGTCTTCGGTCACGACGCGGAGGTCGGGCTGCACCGAGATGCGGCCGCGGGCCTCGATCGGGAAGTCGGTGTTGCGAACCACCGGGTTGGCCATGACGCCGGCCGTCCAGATGATGAGGTCGGACTCGAACGACTCACCGGTCGACAGCTCGACCTTGCCGCCGACGGCCGACTGCAGCTGCGTGTCGAGGTGGACGATGGCCTGGCGCTCGGCGAGGTTCTTGAGCACCCAGTGGCTCGTCTCGAGGGCGACCTCGGGCATGATGCGACCCATCGCCTCAATGAGGTGAAAGTGGGTGTCGTCGATGGTGAGGTTCGGGTAGTTCTTGAGCAGGTCGGTCGCGAAACTGCGCAGCTCGGCGAAGATCTCGATGCCGGCGAAGCCGCCACCGACGACGACGGTGGTGAGCAGGCGGTCGCGCTCGGGGCCGGCGTCGAGGTTCGCGGCCTTCTGGAAGTTGGTGAGGAGCTTGTCGCGGATGGCCTCGGCCTCCTCGATCGTCTTGAGGCCGATGGCCTCGTCGGCGACACCCGGAATCGGGAACGTGCGCGAGACGGCACCAGCGGTCATGACGATCTGGTCGTACTCTTCCGTCCACTCGGGGCCGACCTCGGGGGTGATCGTCGCGGTCTTCGTCGCGTGGTCGACCTTCGTCACCTTGGCCGTGACGACGTTGGTGCGAGTCAGGTGGCGTCGCAGCGACACGATGGCATGACGCGGCTCGATCGAACCGGCTGCGACCTCGGGAAGGAACGGCTGGTAGGTCATGTAGGGCAGCGGGTCGACCACGGTGACCTCGGCCTCGCCCTTTCGCAGCCACTTCTCGAGCTTCCAGGCGGTGTAGAAACCGGCGTAGCCGCCGCCGACGATCAGGATTTTGGGCACGAGGGATGAACTCCTAGATAGGTGTGGACGGGAAACAGGCTAGCGCCTGCTTCGCAGACGACTGAAATGGCGAACGGCCCCGATGACGACGACCAGCACACTGACCCCGAGACCAGAATAAACCGCGAGGGGGATCCCCGCAGATCTCCAGGTCTCGACACTCGGGAGGAATCCAGCGCTTCCGTCTCTATTCGCCACCGCGGTCGTCGGGCTCGCGGTCACCGGCGCGGAGGGCTCGGGCGATGAGGTCGGCTGCGGCGAGGCTTCGGCCCGGCGGTGGAGCCGGATCCACTCTGCGAGGTCGCCGACGGGGTTCGTCGAGACGCTCGACACGCTCCTGGTGACGGCCGCGTCGGCGTCGACCAGACCGTGGCCGTAGATCGGGCCGGGCGACGGCGACCCCTTGGGCGTGGCCGTCGAGACGATCCGCTGGATCACGTCGTCGGCCGAGATTCCGGGGTGGCTGGCGAAGACGAGGGCGGCGATGCCCGAGACCAGCGGGGCGGCGCCACTCGTGCCGGACCACAGCAGGTATTGCCCGCCCGGCCCCACACCGACGAGCCCTTCGCTCGGTGCCGCGACCCCGATCGTGATCCCCTGGCTCGACGCGTCGAAACTCGCGTTCTTCGACTGATCGACGCCGGCCACGGTCAGCACTCCCGGCATCGTCGCCGGGGCACCCACCTCGTCGGTTCCGCTCCCCCGGTTTCCGGCGGCGGCGATGACCACCGCACCCTTCTTCATGGCGTAGAGAAAAGCGTCGTCCCAGCTCGTGGGCCAGTCGAGGGTGTTGCGGGTCAGCGACATGTTGATGACCTTGGCCCCGTGGTCGACCGCCCAGCGCACGGCCGTGGCGATCTGCTCGTCGGCATTGTTCGCCTTGGCGCCGAAACCGACCGAGATCGAGAGGATCTTCGCCTCGGGCGCGACGCCGATCACTCCGGAACCCGAACCGGCGCCCCTGCCGGCGATGAGCGAAGCGACCAGGGTGCCGTGCGCGGAGTCGTCGCCGATCGGCGTCTGCCCGTTCGACGATCCGCTCCCCGAGAAGTCCGCGCCACCGACGACGGCGCCCTGCAACTCAGCGACCGAGCCGTCCACTCCCGAATCGATCACGGCCACCGTGACGCCCTGGCCGCGGGTGGTGTTCCACGCCTGCTCGATGCCGTAGTCGCTGAGCCAGTACTCCCGATCGCGGATCGAGTCGGCAGACGCTGCGGTGGCCGGGAGAAGGACGCCGGGGATCACCAGCGCGGAGACGACAGCCACGGCGGCCGCGAACGCTCCGAGCCGGCGCACTCTGGTCAGCCCTCGGATCCTGCGGTCGCGTCGGTCGCGTCGGGGCGCTCTGCGCCGTCGGCGGAGTAGTCGGGGCAGGTGCACACGTCGGGGCTCCAGGTCGCTCGTTCGAGCGCGAGGTCACCGAACGGGTTGACGCCGGGCCCGGCGGCGAGGGCGTGACCGGCCAGGGCGTGGAGGCACTTGACGCGCTCGGGCATGCCGCCGGCTGTCACGTGATCGATCTCGTCGACGTGCTCGATGCCCTCGCGATCGGCGAGGTACGCCTCATGAGCCGCACGATAGCTCTGCTGCAGGTCGGCGCTGTCGGCGAGCAGCTCGGTGTATTCGGCCATGACGCCGGTCGCCTCGAGAGTCGAAATCGCGGCCGTGGCACCCGGGTGGCACAGGTAGTACAGGGTCGGAAAAGGCGTTCCGTCGGCCAGGCGGGGCTTGGTCGAGACCACGGTCGGATTGCCGCAGACGCAGCGCGCGGCGATGCCGATCACGTTGCGCGCCGGGCGACCGAGCTGCTGAGAGACGACGAAGATGTCGTGCTCGGTGACGGGGGCGAAGGGTGGCGTGGTCATGGAGTGATCAGAATACCCGGCCCGTGCGCCTACTTGGCGCCCTTCAGGTCGGGCGACACGAGCTTCGCCGCGGGCTCGTCGGTCAGGCCCGCGTCGAGAACAGACGCGGTCATCGCCCCGACCCAGTCGACCTGCGGGTTCTGGATGTCTTTGGTGATCTTCGTTCCGGCCTCGGTCTTCGCGGCTGTCTCGGACTTCGTCGCCGCATCGTCCATCACGAGGTAGCTGTACTCGCCCGGATAGACGTACAACAGGCGATCGCGGGCCTGGGCCTCGATGTAGGCGGGGTCGTTCCACCGGGCGACCGTGTCTTTGAGATCGTCGACGTTCTGCTTCTGCGCATCGACGTCGGACTGCAGCGACGTGATCTGCTGCTGCTGCTGGATCAGCGTCTTCAGGCTCGGCGCGAGGATGATCACGAACAGCACGATGATCACGAGCATCAGCAGGCTGAACCCCGAGACGCGCATGCCACGCAGCCAGCCGCCGGCCGCCGTCTCCATCGCCGGCAGGGTCACCGGCACGCGTCGGGTCGTTCCGCCTTCGCGGTCGGAGGGTGAGCTAGCCATGCCTCGACCCTAGGCGACGCCCGGCCGCCTCTGGGCCAGCGCGCGCGTGCCGCCCGAATTCGAAGGAGATTCCCGCCTCCGGCGACGAGAAATCAAGGATCCGAGGGGGTCGCCCGGCAGTTTCTCCTTCGAATTCGGCAGGGGGCCGGCGCCGCGAGAAGTTCAGCCCCGCCGAGCTGACGAAGTGACGCGGTTCGGCCAATTCGACCTGGCTCGCCGCGTCGTTTTGGCCGATCCGCGTCGCTTTTGCCAAAGCGCGTCGCCGAGCGCACGCACGCAAAAGCCCGCCCCGCACCGAAGCGCGAGACGGGCCTCCTGCAGCAGTCGCTACGCGGTGAAGCGCGGGAACGCCGAGGCGCCGGCGTATACCGCGGCCTCGCCGAGCTCCTCTTCGATGCGGAGCAGCTGGTTGTACTTCGCGACGCGCTCGGAGCGAGCCGGGGCGCCGGTCTTGATCTGACCGCCATCGGTGGCGACGGCGAGGTCGGAGATCGTCGTGTCTTCGGTCTCGCCGGAGCGGTGCGACATCACGGTCTTGTAGCCGCTGCGCTGTGCGAGGGCCACGGCGTCGAGCGTCTCGGTGAGCGTGCCGATCTGGTTGACCTTGACGAGCAACGCGTTGGCGGCGCCGTTCTCGATGCCCTTGGCGAGGCGCGTCGGGTTGGTGACGAAGAGGTCGTCGCCGACGATCTGCGTCTTCGAGCCGATGACGGACGTGAGGTGCGCCCAGCCCTCCCAGTCGTCTTCGTCGAGAGGGTCTTCGATGGTGACGAGGGGGTAGGACGCGACGAGCTCTTCGTAGTAGGCCGACATCTCTTCGGCCGACTTCGATGCACCCTCGAAGGAGTACGAGCCGTTCGAGAAGAACTCGCTGGAGGCGACGTCGAGGCCGAGTGCGATGTCTTTGCCGGGGGTGAAGCCGGCCTTGGTGATCGCCTCGACGAGGAGGTCGAGAGCGGCACGGTTGCTGGAGAGGTTGGGGGCGAAGCCACCCTCATCACCGAGGCCGGTCGAGAGGCCCTGCGACTTCAGCTCGCTCTTGAGCACGTGGTACGTCTCGGTACCCCAGCGGAGGGCCTCGGAGAAGCTGGATGCACCGATCGGCAGGATCATGAACTCCTGGATGTCGACGTTGCTGTCGGCGTGGGAGCCACCGTTGATGACGTTCATCATCGGCACGGGCAGCGTGTGCGCGTTCGGGCCACCGAGGTAGCGGAACAGTGGCAGGTCGGCCGAGTCGGCGGCGGCGCGGGCGACGGCGAGTGACACGCCGAGGATCGCGTTCGCGCCGAGGCGCTTCTTGTTGTCGGTGCCGTCGAGGTCGATCATGGCCTTGTCGATGACGCGCTGATCGGTGGCGTCGAGACCTTCGATCTCGGGGCCGATCTCGTCGATGACGGCGGCGACGGCCTTGAGAACACCCTTGCCCTGGTAGCGACCCTTGTCGCCGTCGCGAAGCTCGTAGGCCTCGAATGCGCCGGTCGATGCGCCGGAGGGCACTGCCGCGCGCGCGACGACACCGTCGTCGAGCAGAACTTCGACCTCGACGGTCGGGTTGCCTCGCGAGTCGAGGATTTCGCGAGCGCCTACTGCGTCGATTGCTGCCACGGATAACTCCTTAGGATCGTCTGTTTTCGCTCAGGCTCGAAGCCCGCGCCCAATCCTAGTAGGGCGCCTTAACGCCGGAGGGGGTTCTCCACAGGCTGCCCGATGCCTCTTCTACGACAGGGAGCGGAAGGAGAGATCGGCGGCCGTCGCGGTGCTGTCGGAGACCGTGGCGAACGACTCGAAGCCCTGTTCCTTCAGGCCGGCGAGCTGGTTCTTGAGGTTCTTCGCCTTGCGGTCGAGGCGGACGCGGGTTCCGTGAGCGGCGAGCTCGTGCTGCAGACGCACGAGAGCGGCCGGTTCAGCGCCCGCGTCGTAGAGGAGGACGACGCCGTCGCCGGATCCTTCACCCGAAAGCTCGACGAGATCAACCAGACGCTCAAAGCCGAGCGAGAATCCGGCCGCAGGCACGTCCACGCCCAGGAACCGACCGATCATGCCGTCGTAGCGACCGCCGCCGCCGAGCGAGTAGCCGAAGTCGGGGTGCGCCACCTCGAAAATCGTTCCGGTGTAGTAGCCCATTCCCCGCACGAGCGTGGGGTCGAACTCGAGGCGGGCGCCGGGCAGAGCGTCTCGGAGCGAGACCAGATCGGCGAACGCGGCCGCGTCGAGCCAGTCAGCATCGGCGACCGATTCCCAGGTGGCGCCGGAGAGCTCGCCCAGAGCCTCGGCCAGACCGTCGACCGGGACCCCGATCGAGGCGAGCTCGGTGACGACACCGTCGACGCCGACCTTGTCGAGCTTGTCGACGATCACGAGCGCGTGGTCGAACCGGTCGACGGGAACGCCCCAGTGCGAGAGAAGGGCGACGAGGATCCGGCGGTCGTTGATCCGGATAGTCGTGCCCGCCAGCCCGAGCCCGTCGAGCACGGCCGACGTGGCACTGAGCAGCTCGATCTCGGCCATCGGGCCCGGCTCTCCGATGATGTCGATGTCGCACTGGACGAACTGTCGGTAGCGCCCTTTCTGCGGTCTCTCGGCTCGCCAGACGGGCGCGATCTGAATCGCGCGGAACACCCCGGGGAGAGTCGCGCGGTGCGTCGCGTAAAAACGCGCGAGCGGCACGGTCAGGTCGAAGCGGAGGCCGAGGTCGGCGAGCTCGAGCGGCTCGGAGGCCGCGGCGAGCTTCTCGGGCGTGATGCCGCGCTTCATGATGGCGAAGGCGAGCTTCTCGTTATCGCCCCCCAGCCCGGCGTGAAGGCGGTCGCTCTCCTCCGCCACGGGCGTCTCGATCTCGTCGAAGCCAAAGGATCGATAGGTCGACCGGATGCGGTCGAGGATCAGGTCGCGGCGACGCTTGTCGGCGGGGAGGAAGTCGCGCATTCCGCGCGGCGGAGTGACGGAGGAGGCCATGCGATCAGTCTTTCAGAGTCCGACGAGCGCTTCTGCGCTCCATTCTGGTTGTCGAGATGTGACATTTCATGTATTCTCGAAGCACCCGATCGGGTGGCCAACCGTTTCACACCGACCACCCCCCAAGACCGGCAGGCGCGAATCGGGTTGCGCGCCTTGCCTGCCCGGCAGCTCGTCCCTTCCCTGCGGTGACGAGCTGGTCCGGCCGGCGGCGCCCCGCTCCCTAGGCGGGGCCCCGCCACTTCGTTCCAACAGACTTCGCGTAGGCCCTGCGTCGATCCCACGCCTCAGACAGTGGCGGGGGTGGCTGCCACTCGCATCCGCTCGGCGAAAGTCGCAACGTGACGACGAAAAACGTCGGCGACCTCCTCCGTCGCTCCCGTCGCCAGGGCGTCGTACTGCAGGCCATAGACGGTGTCGGTGAACAGCCGCGCCTCGACCATAGCCACAGCCTCGGGCACCCCCTGCGAAACGCACCACTTCCGCGTAAAACCCTGCCATTTGGCGACTGCCGAGCGTGCGACGCCCGGCTCGGCGCCGTCGATCATCTCGAGCATGGCGGCCTCGTATTCGAGACGCTGGAGTTGGAGGTTGTAGGGCGTCGACACTTTCTGCCACGCCGACTCCATGAAGTCGAGCCAACCCTGCTCGTCGAGGGTGGTGGGGTCGACCGCGAGGAGGTCGTCCTGGCGCGCCACGATGGCTCGTACGATCTCGTCGACGAGCTGCGCGCGATTGCCGAAGTGGTAGACGAAAACGTAGGTGCTTACGCCCAACGCTTCGGCGAGTGTGCGGAACGAGACGGTGGCGAGAGTCCGCCCGGCGAGGTGTTCGAGGATCTGGCCCAAGAGCTCCGGCTTGCGTGTCGGGTCGGGCTTTCTCGGCATCACACTCGTCTTTCGTACCGTCGCCGCGATGAGCCACCCTGCGCGACCCCAGCGACCAACGCTCACCATAACAGAGGGTGGACGGCAGGGGTCCGCCTGGTGAAATACTGAAAGTGACCAGGTGACATTTTACTGTGGTGTAGGGTTATTCCATCGCGCTGAACAAGCGCGGTCGAGCATGGCTGATCACCTGCTCGGGCGGGGTCCCCTCTATTCGGGTTGTGGGGTGCCCCGCCGTCTCTTCTCTTCTTCCTGCTCCACCTCGGCAACCCGAAGGGCAGCCTCGCGTCGGCGCACGGCGCCGCGAAGAGCTCGCTCGGCATCCCATCCGCGGGCCGACGCCCGATCCACCTCCGCTAAGAGGGCCGAGCCCCACGCGGCCTCGCTGTCGGCGTCGAGAAGCGAGCCGTCGGATCCTGCGCTCGGTTCTGAGACGGCCAACGACTCCGCGCGCGCCGCGATCTTCTGCGCTCTCGCCAGAGCCGGCAGTCCCGCGGGCACGCCCTCGAACCGGCTGCTCCGAGCCGCCTTCTCTCGGGCCTTCGCCGCCGACCAGAGCCTCACGATGTCGTCGACGCCGTCGGCCCGGTCGTCGCCGAACACGTGCGGATGACGCCGTCGGATCTTCGCGTCGACCTCCGTCACGACCGCGGCGAGGTCGAATCCGGAACCGTTCCGCTCGGCGATCGCCGCGTGCAGAACGACCTGGTAAAGGACGTCGCCGAGCTCCTCGCGAATGTCGGCCGGTTTCCCGTCTTCGATCGCCTCGACGAGCTCGGAGGTCTCTTCGACCAGGTAGGTGACGAGCGACTCGTGCGTCTGCGCGCGATTCCACTCGCACCCGGGCGGATCGAGCAAAGCACCGACCGTCGCCTCGAGGGCGGAGAGGGCGGCCGATGCCGGGGAAGACGTCACGTGATGCCTGCTTTCTGCGCCTGTCGGTGCTCAACGATAGAATGGGCATTGGTGAGTCGGGAAGTCTGGTCGACACTTCTCTGCCCGACCCTCCCGACAGGAACCCATGCCGAACCTGCTCCGCTCTGAGCGCGCCTCCGCCGTTCTTCTTCTCGCCGCCGCCGTTCTCGGCCTCGTCCTCGCCAATCTGTCGACCGGGCCCGGCCTCCTCGCCCTCAAAGACCACCACCTGTCGATTCCGCTCATCGGGCTCGACCTGTCGATCGGGCACTGGATCTCTGACGGCCTCCTGGCCCTCTTCTTCTTCGTCGTCGCGGTCGACCTCAAGCACGAGCTCGTCAAGGGACAGCTCAACTCGCTCTCGAAGGCGATCGTCCCGGCCATCGCGGCCATCGGCGGAGTCGCGGCGCCCGCCGCCGTCTACCTCATCTTCACGGCCGGTTCGTCGTACGCCTCCGGCTGGCCCGTGCCCACGGCCACCGACATCGCCTTCGCGCTGGGCGTGCTCGCCGTGTTCGGCCGGGGTCTGCCGGGGCGCATCCGCGTCTTCCTCCTCGCGCTCGCCGTACTCGACGACCTGGTCGCAATCCTCATCATCGCCGTCTTCTTCACCCACGACAGCAGCCCGCTCTACCTCGGCCTGGGAGTTCTCGGCGTCGTCGCCACCTTCGCGGCCGGCCGGCTGCTCGGACGACGACAAGGATCCCTCGGGGTCGCGGCAGTCGCCCTCGTCACCGTTCTGGCAGTGGTCACCTGGTACCTCGTCCTGAGCTCCGGGGTCCACGCGACCATTGCAGCCGTCGCCGTCGGCCTCGTGCTGCCGCTGGGGCCCGCGCGCAAGGCCGTGCACGCGCTCGAGCCCTTCGTGAATGGCATCGTGCTGCCCGTCTTCGCGTTCGCTGCGGCCGCCGTGGCCGTCCCGAGCGTGGGTCTCGGCGAGCTGAGCCCGGTATTCTGGGCGATCGTCGTCGCGCTTCCCGTCGGCAAGCTGATCGGTATCACCCTCGCCGGCGGTCTTGCCTCGAGAGTGTTCCGCGATCCCGACCCGGCGAGGCGCGGGCAGATTCTGAGCACGACCGAGCTCATCACCGTCGCGATGCTCGGCGGCATCGGATTCACGGTGTCGCTCCTGATGAACGAGCTGGCGTTCGCGCGAAGCGAGGAGATCGTTGACGAGGGCACGCTCGCGGTGCTCGTCGGGTCGGGGCTGTCGATCGTGATCGCCGGCGCGCTCGTGAGTATGCTGGCGCGAGCGCACCGCAAGCGGGATCGCGCCCGCGCAAGGCAACTCGCTTAGCTCGGTGCCGCCGCGCTGTCAGTCGGCCGCGCGGGCTCGGCCCCGTAGACGCTCGTCAGCAGCTGCTCGACCCAGGTGATCAGCTCGGCGTCGGGGAGGGCCTCGCCGTTCTTGCGCGGCATCGGCACGCTGACCGACTTCGTCTGGGCGAAGTAGCGCGCGCCCGGGAACAGCCGGGCGAGCCGGAGCTGCACGCTGTCGGCGAGTTCCATGGCCGCAACGCGCATGTTGGTTCCCATCGCGACGACCTCGCTGAGGCCGGTCTTCTGGGCCATCCTGCGAAGCCTCGACACCTCGATCAGGGCGAGGACCTCGGCGGGCGGTTCTCCGTAGCGGTCGGTCAGCTCTTCGAGCACCGAGTCGATCTGCTCGTCAGACGAGGTCGGCGACGACGCCGTCGAGAGCTTCTGGTACGCCTCGAGACGGAGGCGCTCGCTCTCGACGTAGTCTTCGGGAATGTGGGCGTCGACGGGCAACTCGAGCCTCAACTCGGT
Organism: Frondihabitans sp. 4ASC-45; assembly: GCF_049472575.1. Taxonomy (NCBI): domain Bacteria; kingdom Bacillati; phylum Actinomycetota; class Actinomycetes; order Micrococcales; family Microbacteriaceae; genus Frondihabitans; species Frondihabitans sp. 4ASC-45. Next base: position 298,944 of record NZ_JBCEBN010000003.1, read on the forward strand.
CTGCCCCTCCGCGACGTCGCCGCGGAAGGCGTTGACCGCTTCGCCGATCATGCGGAGGTAGAGGTCGAAGCCGACGCCAGCGATGTGACCGGACTGCTCGCCGCCGAGCAGGTTTCCCGCACCGCGGATCTCGAGGTCTTTCAGTGCCACCTGCATACCTGCGCCGAGCTCGTTGTTCGCGGCGATGGTCTCGAGGCGATCCTGAGCCGTCTCGGAGAGCGGCTTGTCGGCGTCGTAGAGGAAGTACGCGTAGCCGCGCTCACGGCCGCGGCCGACGCGGCCGCGCAGCTGGTGCAGCTGCGACAGACCGTAGCGATCGGCGCGATCGATGATGAGCGTGTTGGCATTGGCGATGTCGAGGCCGGTCTCGATGATCGTCGTCGAGACGAGCACGTCGAACTTGCGCTCCCAGAAGTCGACCATCACCTGTTCGAGCGCCGACTCGGGCATCTGCCCGTGCGCGATGGCCACCCGGGCCTCGGGCACGAGTTCGGCGAGCTGGGCGGCGACCCGGTTGATCGACGAGACACGGTTGTGCACGAAGAAAATCTGCCCCTCGCGGAGGAGCTCGCGACGGATCGCGGCGCCAATCTGACGTTCGCTGTTGGGGCCGACGAAGGTGAGGATCGGGTGACGGTCTTCGGGTGGAGTGGCCAGCGTCGACATCTCGCGGATGCCGGTGACGGCCATCTCGAGCGTGCGCGGGATCGGTGTGGCGCTCATCGCGAGGATGTCGACGTTCGTCTTCAGCTTTTTGAGCTGGTCTTTGTGCTCGACGCCGAAGCGCTGCTCTTCGTCGATGATCACGAGCCCGAGGTCTTTGAACGAGAGCCCCTCGGTGAGAATGCGGTGCGTGCCGATGACGATGTCGACCGTCCCGTCGCCGATGCCCTTGATCGTCTCTTTCGACTCTTTGGCCGTCTGGAACCGGCTCAACGCTCGGAGGTGCACCGGGAACCCGGCGAATCGCTCGGAGAAGGTCTCCATGTGCTGCTTGACGAGGAGTGTCGTTGGCACGAGCATGGCGACCTGCTTGCCGTCTTGGATGGCTTTGAAGGCGGCACGGATAGCGACCTCGGTCTTGCCGTAGCCGACGTCGCCCGAGATGAGGCGATCCATCGGAATGGGGCGCTCCATGTCGGCCTTGATCTCGTCGATCGTGGTCAGCTGATCCGGCGTCTCGGCGAACGGGAAGGCCTCTTCGAGCTCGCGCTGCCAGGGAGTGTCGGGGCCGAAGGCGTGACCGCGCGAGGCCATTCGCGCCGAGTAGAGCTTGACCAGCTCGACGGCGATGTCGCGAACGGCCTTGCGCGCTTTGCCCTTCGCCTGAGACCAGTCGCTGCCGCCCATCTTCGAGAGCTTCGGCGCTTCGCCACCGACGTAGCGGCTCAGCAGGTCGAGCTGGTCGGTCGGCACGTAGAGACGATCGCCGGTTTGCCCGCGCTTCGACGGCGCGTATTCGAGCACGAGGTACTCGCGGCTGTGTTTGACGGCGTTGCGGCCGCCCGACGAGACCTCGCGGCTGGTGAGCTCGAGGAACCGGCCGATGCCGTGCGTGGAGTGCACGACGATGTCACCCGTCTTGAGTTGCAGGGGGTCGACGACGTTCTTTCGACGCGAGGCGAGCTTCTTGACCTGACGCCCGTCGTAGCCGGCGGCCCGACCGAAGAAGTCGGCCTCGCCGAGCACGGCGAGCTTCGCCTCGGGCACCTGGAAGCCGGCCTCGACACCGCCGGTGACGAGATGCACGACCCCCGGCTCGAGGTCGTCGCCAAGCGCCTCGACGATACGTGCCGCGACCCCGCGCTCGGCGAGGACGTCGCGGGCACGGTCGACGAGGCCCACGCCTCGGGCGGTGACGACGATGCTCCAGCCGGCGGCCGCGAGCTCGGCGACGTGCTCGACGGCACCCTCGGCGTTGCCGGAGAAGCTGGGGACGGTCTCGGCGTCGATCCGCACGTAGTCACCGGCCGACTCGATCCGCTCCTCGTCGCTCAGCACGACGCCGGAGTCGAACCCGGACAGCGACCACCAGGTGCGGTCGCCGGCCTGGAGGCGCAGGTCGCCGACGGTGAGGAAGTCGCCCGAGTCGAGGTCGATGGGTGCCTCGGCGCCGGCCGTGGCGGCACTCCAGGCTGCCTGGAGGAACTCGCGGTTGGTGTCGGCGAGGCTCTTGGCCCGCGACACGACGCGCTCCGGTGAGAGCACGGCGATGGCCGCCGACGGCGGCAGGTAGTGCGTGAGCGGCACGAGACGGTGCACGAGCGCCGGGGCCAGCGACTCCATTCCGTCGACGGGGATGCCCTGCCCGATCTTCTCGAGCATCTGCGCGAGGCTCGGGAACTCGTGCTGCATCTCGCGGGCCCGCTGGCGGACCGACTCGGTGAGCAGCATCTCGCGACTCGGCGGCAACTCGACCGTCTTCGCTTCGGTGTCGAGGCTGCGCTGGTCGGCGACCGCGAACAGGCGGATCTGGTCGATCTCGTCGCCGAAGAAGTCGACGCGGACGGGGTGCTCGGCCATCGGCGGGAACACGTCGAGGATGCCGCCGCGCACGGCGAACTCGCCACGACGCGTGACCATGTCGACGCGGGCGTAGGCGAGGTCGACCAGGCGCACAGCGATCGCCGAGAGGTCGTAGCCGCGCTCCCCCACGGTGAGCCGCACGGCATCGATGTCGGTGAGGTTGTCGGAGATCGGCTGGAGCGCGGCGCGCACGCCCGCGACGACCACGAGCGGGGCGACAGACGAAGGATCCGACGCGAACGCGGCTTGCCACTCGACCAGGCGCCGCAGTGCGTGGATGCGCTTGCCGACCGTCTCGGCGCTCGGGCTGAGCCGCTCGTGGGGAAGGGTCTCCCATGCGGGGAACTCGATCACCTCGGCGTCGGGCAGGTAGCTGGTCAGCGACGTGCGGACCGCCTCCGACTCGCGCCCGGTGGCGGTGATCACGAGAAGCGCCTGCGCCGCACCCGACCCTTCGGCACGACGGTCGAGGAGCCCGGCCAGCAGAGGCACGCGGAGGCCGTCGACGAGAGAGAAGTCGCTCGATCTCGTCGCCTGCTTCAGGGCAGAGTCGAACGTCGAGGCGCGCGAAAGCGCAGGAATCAAACCCTGGAGTATCACGGGTTCGAGTCTACGTGCCGCCTCCGACACCGGCCCGGGAGTCCGCGCAGGGCGAAGTGGGCTACGACGCGGCAGTGAGCCGTCTCCGGCCATGGGCCGATCGGCGGCCCGCAGCCGGGCCCCGTCGACGCCTCCGCGCCGCGCGGACTCCGAGAGCGACCATCGCGAGCCCGTAGACGAGGAGGACGCCGGCGATCCCGGGCATGATCCACGGTCGGTCGTGGCCGTTGACGAGGGTGTTGGCCCGGCCGAGCAACGGCACCGAATACCAGGCGACGCCACGGAGCTGAATGGCGGCGACCGGGGCGTCGGCGACGTCGTTCGCGTCTCCGCGGAAGGTGAAGAGCCGTTCGCCGGTGGACGTGGTGGTGACGGCGCGCACGCGGTGCGTCACCACCTCGGGCCTCCCCGAGGCGAGCTGGTAGGTCGCGATGTCGCCGACTCGGATCCTTGACGGGTCTTCGGGGCGGACGACCACGAGGGTGCCGGGCGGGAGCGTCGGCTCCATCGACGACGTGAGGACGGTGAGCGGCGTCGAGCCGGTCGCCTTCGGCACGACGACGAGGATGACTCCGAGACCTGCCACGAGCAGCATCACCCCGAGACCGAAGCCCACCGCCACGGCGCGCACGATGCCGCTCACGCGCCGCACCGGAGTGTCCTGCCCGCCGACGTCGTTGCGAGCGTCACCGTGCTGGACGCCTGGATCGTCGCCGTCGCATTCCCGTTCGCGTCGAGGACGACCACGTCGACCCGGGCCGTTCCGTCGGGCGCGACCGTGGTCGAGATTCGACTGGCCGACAGGGTCGTCGATGCCGAGTACCCCTGGGTCGGGTCGCCGACGCGTGTGCCGCCGATCTCGAGGTCGTAGAAGGTGTCGGGCGATCTGCTCGAGGCGTCCCACGCGATGACGACGTTATTGCCTCCCGACTGGTCGGTGCAGGTCGCCGTCGCCACGGCGGCCGCGGCCTTGGCCGTGTCGACGTAGAAGCCGCCCGCCACCGTCGGCGACCGCCAGCTGCCCGACGCGAGGACCATCGAGATCACCGGGTTCGTCGTCGACGACGCGGGTGCACTCGACGTGGGCGCGCTGCGGAGACACCAGACGGCGGACTGCTTGGCGGGCAGGGATCCCGTGAGGCTCGGCATCGAGGCCCAGGTTCCCGAGAGCGACGAGGACGGGGCGTCAGCCGACGCAGTGCAGTCCGCAGCGGCGGCCACCTGCCAGGCGACCACCGTGATGTTCTGCGCGAGCGTTCGGCTCTGCGCGGCGACGGTCGATGTGGAGTACGTGCCCGCGATGGTGCCGTTGTTCGTCAGGGTGAGCGGCGCGGTGAACGATGTGGCCGTCGACGAGAACGTCGTCGTCATTGCGTCGGTCCCCGAGAGGCCCCCCACGAGCGAGCCGATCGTGGCACTGGACTGGGTGATCCGAGATGTCGACCACAGGGCGAAAGCCGTCGACGAGGTACCGGCGATCATGGCCGCGACCAGGGCTGCGACGAGAGCCGCCCGCCCGGCGGGTAGTCGGATCCTGCGCTTCACGACACGACCTGCTTGCCCGACACGGTGACGACGAAGTCGACGACGGCACCCGAGACGGACTGCGGCGCGTCGGCCGCGAGCGACACCTCGAGGCACGCAGTGGCCCTGGTCGTCGTGACGGGCAGTCGGTAGTAGCCGGTTCCGGTGTCGAACGTCGCGATCGGCCCGGAGGCGCCCGACAGGCCGGCCTTGCAATCGGATGCCTTAGCAACGCTCGAGAGGTGCATCGTCAAGGATCCGAGGACGGTCGCGTCGGGGGTCGACCCGGCGTAGGCCACATGGGTGGACGTCGTCGACACCCGGATGTCCATGGGAACCGACCCCGTGTTCTGCACGGTGAACGCGCCCGTCGTGGAGCCTCCGGGGCCGAGAGCGGTCAGGTACATCGCGGGCAGGATCGACACGTCGAGGGAGGCCGTACCGCTCTTGATCGTGCCGGCGCGGATCGCCGCATCGGCCTTCCACAGGGCGAGCGTGCCGCGGGTGCCGACGAAGCAGAGTAGGACTGCCATGGCCACGCCGAGGGCGAGCAGGGCGAGCGTCCGACGTCGCCGAGGCGCGGCGTGCCGTCCTGTCGCGATTTCTCGCATGGTTGCGTTCCCGTCGTCGCGGCTACGACCCGATGGCCGTCTGGGTGAGGGTGAACTTGAGCCCGGTCAGGTCGACGGTGCCGTTCTGCCCGGTCTCAGCCGTCTGCGGAAGCGCGATCGAGAAGACGACAGACACGGTCGATGTGCCGGCCGCCGGAGTCACGGTGAAGGTGTTGGAGCTGCCGACGCGGCTGACGTTCGCCGACGACGAGGAGACGTCGAGCGAGCGCGTCGTCGCCTGGATGAGCTCGGACGTGCCCTTGATGCTGGCCTCGTCGTACGTCAGCACCGCCTTCAGATCGGTTCCGGTGGCCTTCACGGAGAACTGGCGCGTGTAGGAGTAGGAGTTGCCGGGCACCATCACGATGTTCGCGGCGGTTGTTCCCGTGTTGCGCCCGTTCGTGGTGTCGGTCCAGGTGCCCGCCGATCCGGCGATGGGCGCGAGTGCGAGCGTGCCGGACGAGATCGTGCCCGCCTCGGCTCCGGTCGAACTGTTCCAGAGAGCGAACGTACCCGCTCCGCCGAGGAGCAGGACGATGCCGACGGCACCCGCGATCGTCCCGGAGACGATCCTGTTCATCGCGGTGCCGCGGGTGGCGGTGATCGTGGTGGTCTGGCTCATTGCACTGCCTTTTCTGCGCATCCGTGCGCGATCCTGCCGCGGACGTCGTCGGTGATGCCGACGATCGGGGTGTCCGCTGCGGAGTCCTTGAGTCCCCCGACTCTCGACGGCTCGGGTGCCGCCTGCGGAACAGGTCGGCTCACGGGGTGTTTGGGCTACCCGTGACGACCGTCGGGCAGTTGCCGAACCGTTCTGTTCTGGGTAGAACCTAAGCCGGTCCCCCATACGGCGGACACACCCAGTCCGGGGGACATCGGGTGTCCCCCGTCCGGCGACGGCCCTCGCGCGTACCGGCAGGCCGGAGTCAGGCGGTGTGGAACTTCAGCTGCGCCACGGTCAGGCCGTCGGCCGCGATCATCTCGACGGCGTCGGCCGCATCGTCGAGGAGATTGGGGAGCGTCTTGCGCTCGGTGCTCGAGAAATCGTGCAGAACGAAGTCGGCCGCGGGTTGACGCCCGGGGGGACGGCCGATGCCGACCCGCACCCGGGTGAAGTCGTTCGACCCGCAGGCCGCGATGATGTCGCGCAGACCGTTGTGGCCGCCGTGGCCGCCGGCCTGCTTGATCTTGAGGGTGTCGAAGGGGATGTCGAGTTCGTCATGCACGACGATGAGCCGCGACACGTCGAGGTCGTAGTACCGGAGGAGTGCGGCGACGGGCGGACCCGAAACGTTCATGAACGTGGTCGGCTTCGCGAGGACGAAGCGCGGGCCGCCGGGGAAGCTGCGCCCCTCGGCGACCACGGCCTGCGTCTTGTGGCTCTTGAAACCGGACTGCAACCGATCGGCGAGGAGAGCGAGGACCATCTGGCCCACGTTGTGTCTGGTCGAGGCGTAGTCGGGCCCGGGGTTACCGAGCCCGACCACGAGCCATCTGTTGTCGTCCAGAGCGCTGCTCCTCGCCGATCCGCTATCGCGCTGTTGTTCGGGGTGTTACTCGGAGCGCTCTTCGTCTTCGATCGACGGCACGTCGCCCTCGGCGGCCTCGTCGGTCGAGTCGGCGTCGGACACGAGGTCGAGCTGCGGCACGGTGACGTTGACGACGAGGGACTCGCCGTCGAGAACGAGCTTGGCGCCCGAGGGGAGCTCGACGTCGGAGGCGAGGATCTGGGTGCCCTCTTCGAGGCCCTCGATGGAGACGACGACGCTCTGCGGGATGTGCGTCGCCTCGACGTCGAGGAGCAGGGTGTTGGCCTCGACCACGTGGATCGTGCCGGGAGCCGACTCGCCCTCGATGTGAACGGGGATCTCGACCTCGACGCGCTCGCCGGCACGGACGACGATGAGGTCGATGTGCTCGATGATCTGGCGCACCGGGTCGCGCTGGATGTCTTTGACGAGTGCGAGCTGCTGGGTGCCCTCGATGTCGAGCTCGAGGACCGAGTTCGCACGACGGGTGATCAGCATGGTCTCGTGACCGGGCATCGAGATGTGCACGGGCTCGGTGCCGTGACCGTAGATCACGGCGGGGATCTTGTCGGCGGCGCGGATCTTGCGAGCCGCTCCCTTGCCGAAGCTCGAGCGACGCTCGACGGAAAGCTTGTTGCTGTCGTCAGCCATTGTGTGTCTCCTTGGAAGATTGTGGGCCTCGCCGAAGTCGGCGATCTGTGGCCCGTGGATTCAACTCGAACGCAGTTGGTGAAACCGTGCGTGAGGAAAGACCGGAGCCTGCGCCCATAATCCGCCCACCGCGTCGATAACGGGTGCCGTGCACCCCTCGCCGAAGTTCAAGGGAAGAGTCTACACGGCACTCTCTCCGGCACCAGAGTGGGCCTGACAGACCCTGGATACGTGTCGGAGGTGGTGGATAGATTGACCTCACTTACATTCGAAGGAGGCACCGTGGCCGAACACGGAAAGACCGCACAGGCGAACATCGGAGTGGTCGGGCTCGCCGTCATGGGATCGAATCTTGCGCGCAACCTGGCCAGCCGCGAGGGCAACACCGTCGCGGTGTACAACCGCTCCCCCGAGCGCACCGACACGCTGATGGAGGAGCACGGCGACGCCGGCTTCATCGCGTCGAAGACGATCGAGGAGTTCGTCGATTCACTGTCGAAGCCGCGCACCGCGATCATCATGGTGCAGGCCGGCAAGGGCACCGACGCGGTCATCTCGCAGCTCGCCGACCTGTTCGAGGAGGGCGACATCATCGTCGACGGCGGCAACGCCAACTTCCACGACACCATCCGTCGCGAGCACGACCTCAAAGAGAAGAAGCTGAACTTCGTCGGCACCGGCATCTCGGGTGGCGAAGAGGGCGCTCTCAAGGGTCCGTCGATCATGCCGGGAGGCAGCGCGGAGGCCTGGGAGACGCTGGGCCCGATCCTGAAGTCCATCGCCGCGGTCGCCGAGGGCGAACCGTGCGTCACCCACATCGGCACCGACGGCGCCGGGCACTTCGTCAAGATGATCCACAACGGCATCGAGTACGCCGACATGCAGCTCATCGCCGAGTCGTACGACCTCCTTCGCCGCGTTGGCGGCCACGAGCCCGCCGCGATCGCAAAGGTGTTCGAGGAGTGGAACAAGGGCGAGCTCGAGTCGTACCTCATCGAGATCACCGCCGAGGTGCTGAAGCAGGTCGACGAGAAGACCGGCAAGCCGCTCGTCGACCTCATCGTCGACCAGGCGGGCTCGAAGGGCACCGGCGTCTGGACGGTGCAGAATTCGGTCGGCCTCGGCGTGCCGGTCGGCGGTATCGCCGAAGCCGTCTTCGCCCGAGCGGTCTCGTCGAAGCCCGACCAGCGCGCTGCCGTTCAGAAGACACTGAAGAACCGACCCGAGATTCAGGATCCGGGCGACAACTTCGAAGACGACGTTCAGAAGGCCCTGTACGCCTCGAAGATGGTCGCCTATGCCCAGGGCTTCGACGCCATCATCGCGGGCGCCAAGGAGTATGGCTGGAGCATCGACAAGGGCGCCGTCGCCAAGATCTGGCGCGGCGGCTGCATCATCCGCGCGCAGTTCTTGAACCGCATCGTCGACGCGTACGAGAACGACTCGACCATTGCCACCCTTCTCGAAGACGAGTACTTCGCGAAGGCCGTCGCCGACGGCGAAGACGCCTGGCGCCGGATCGTCGCGAAGGCAGCCCTCTCGGGGATCCCGGTGCCCGGCTTCTCGTCGGCCCTCGCCTACTACGACTCGCTCGCGTCGGAGCGCCTCCCGGCCGCGCTGATCCAGGGTCAGCGCGACTTCTTCGGAGCGCACACCTACAAGCGCACCGACAGCGACAAGGTGTTCCACACGCTGTGGTCGGGCGACCGCTCCGAGATCGAGACCGAACCTTCGACCCACTAGGGCCAAGCCGGCGAGACGGCTAGACGCGGCCGAGGAGGTCGGCGCTCGCCCGGGCTGCGGCTCGAGCGACGCCGACCTCGTTGATCGTGGTCAGACGGCCGTCGTCGACGACCCGGCGCCCACCGACGAAGAGCCCTGCCAACGGCGGCATCGACGCGAGGCCGAGAGACGCGACCGGGTCGACGAGGCCGGCGAATTCGACGCCGCGGAGGTCCCAGAGCGCGAGATCGGCCAGCTTGCCGACCTCGATTGACCCGAGATCGGCGTCGCGCCCGAGCACGCGGGCACCGCCCACGGTCGCGATCCGCAGCCCGTCACGGACGCTGAACCCATCAGCGCCGGCACGAAGGCGATTCATGAGCACGGCCTGGCGGATCTCGGTGCCGAGCTGGCCCGACTCATTCGAGGCGGAGCCGTCGACGCCGAGGCCGACCGGCGCCCCGGCGCGGAGCAGCTGCGGGATGGGCGCGATGCCGGCCGCGAGCCGGGCGTTCGACGACGGGCAGTGGGCGCTGCCGGTGGCGGTCGCGCCGAAGCGGGCGATGGCGTGGTCGTCGAGGTGCACGCTGTGCGCCATCCAGACGTCGTCGCCGAGCCAACCGAGATCCTCCAGATATTGGGTCGGGGTCTTGCCGAAGCGCTCCTGGCAGAACGCGTCCTCCTCGACCGTCTCCGAGCCGTGCGTGTGGAGGCGCACGCCGAGGGAGCGGCCGAGAGTCGCCGCCTCGGTGAGCAGCTCGCTGGTGACCGAGAACGGCGAGCAGGGCGCGAGAGCGATCTGCACCATCGAGTCGGCCGAGGCGTCGTGGTACCGCTCGACCGCGAGAGCCGACGCGTCGAGGGCTACGGCCGTGGTCTCCACGGCGAAGTCGGGCGGGAGCCCACCGGCCGAACGCCCGAGGTCCATCGAGCCGCGCGTTCCGTGGAGTCGGATTCCGACTCGAGCGGCAGCACGGACGATGCCCCCGACGATGTCGCCGGATCCTCGGGGGAAGACGTAGTGGTGATCCGCCGCGAGGGTGCAGCCCGACTTCGCGAGCACGGCGAGGGCCGCTTCGGCACCCGCCTCGACGAGGTCTTCGTCGATGCGCGCCCAGGTCGGGTAGAGCGCGACGAGCCAGTCGAAGAGGATCGAGTCTTGCGCGATGCCGCGGGTGAGCCACTGGTAGAGGTGGTGGTGCGTGTTGACGAGGCCGGGCGTCAGCAGATGCCCGCTGCCGTCGACGCTTTCGACCTCGACCCCGTCTGCGAACACCCAGGGCGGCGCCGGCCCGTCGCCGACCGCGATGATGCGCGAGCCGTCGACCACGACGTGTCCGCCGACGAACTCCCGATCGACCGCGTCGACCGTGGCCACGTGCGCGCCCTCGATGACGAGGCGACGCATCAGGCCAGCCACGCCGCGATCCCGGCGACTGCCTTCTGTTTGACGGCGTCGGAGGCGCCACTGCACTCGATCGAGCTGAGTGCGCACGCCGCGATCTCTTCGTCGGTGAGCCGGAGCACCGACCGGCACAGCTCGTATTCCGACAGGAGACCGGGGCCGAAGAGCACCGGGTCGTCGGCATTGATCGAGCAACGCACACCCGCGTCGAGCAGCTGCTTGAGCGGGTGCGCGTCGATCTCGGGGATCACGCCGAGCAGCAGGTTCGAGGTCGGACAGACGTCGAGGCAGATACCCTCGGCGGCCAGCCGTGCCGTCAGGGCGTCGCTCTGAATCGCGGTCACCCCGTGCAGGATCCGGTCGGCCTGAAGGGCATCGACCGCTTTCTCGACCTGCTCCGGCCCTGCCAGCTCGCCCGCGTGCGGCGTCGAGAGCAGCCCGGCCTCCTTGGCGATGGCGAACGCCTCGTGGAACTGCTCGGCCGGGTGACCCCGCTCGTCGTTGGCGAGGCCGAGCGAGACGACCCCGCGACCGGCGTAGGCAGCGGCGATCTTCGCGTAGGCCGTCGCGGTCTCGACGCTCTCGGTGCGGTCGACGGTGACCATATAGCCGACCTCGACGCCCCAGCGCTCGCCGGCCTCGCGGGCTCGGGCGATCATGGCGTCGAGGGCGAGCTCGGTCGAGCCGAAGGTGTCGACGTAGAAGTGCGGGCTCGCACCGAACTCGGCGTAGACGATTCCCTCGCGAGCGCAGTCCTCGATCGACTCGTCGATCAGGCGGAACAGGTTCTCTTTGATCGAGAGCACCTGCAGCATGCCGCGGTAGGTCTGGCTGAATGCGCTGAAGTCGTCGAACTCGGCGGGCACGGAGACGTCGACGCCTTCGGCGGCCCCCATCTCGGCAAGCGTCGTCGCCCGGATGGCGGCTTCGTGGTGGATGTGCAGGTGCGCCTTCGGCAGGGCCGTGAGGTCGCGGACGGGGGTGTCGCTCATGCGGGTACTCCTGGATTCGGTACGGGGATGGTGCGGGTCACTTTGAGACGGCTTTTCCGGCATCGGGGCCCCACTTGGCGAGAACGGCCGTCTCGATGAACGTCGCGATCGTGTAGAAGAGGATCGACACGACGGTGATGAGCACCACAATCGCCCAGATCATGCCGTAGTCGGAGCTCGACTTGGCGCTGGTGATGGCGGCTCCGAGGCCCTCGTAGGTGAAGAGCCACTCGTAGAGCATCGCCCCCGTGATGGCCCCGGGCACGGCGATCCGCATCGAGGCGAAGAAGTGCGGCAGCGCCGTCGGAATGGCGATCTTTCGCATGATCGTCCAGCGGCTCCCGCCGTAGACGCGAATCAGGTCGACCGACTGGGCGCTGACCGACCGGAAGCCGAGCGTCAGGTTGACCAGCAGCGGGAAGAACACGACGACTCCGCCGATGAAGGCTGCCGTCACGAGCCCGTTGCCGAAGATCAGGTAGATGACGGGGGCCATGGCGAGCAGCGGAACGGTGCGCAGCAGCATGGCGATCGGCATGAACATGAACTCGATCGGGCGAATGAGGGTGAACACGATCGCGATGACGATCGACGCGCCCACCCCGAAGACGAAGCCGACCAGGGCATGCAGCAGCGTCGTGCCGAGCAGACCGAACAGCACCTCGCGGTTCTCGGCCGCGGTGGTCTGCGACAGCGACGAGTCGACGAACAGGTAGTTGTACACGTCGAGCGGCTTCTTCGCGATGAAGGCGTTCGCGTGCAGTCCGATGATCGCGAACTGCCAGAGGAGGCCGAGGATCACGGCTGACGCGAGAATCGTCACGACCGTGCGGCCGATCCGACGCGCGACGAACCGCACGGTGGCTCCGGTCTGCGACGGCGCTCGGCTCTCAGTCCGCGAGAGGCGGATCGCGGTGGCCATCAGAACCCCTGCCCGGCGCGGCTGTCGCCCGCCGACCACGGTGTGACGAGGCGACCGATCCGGCCGATCACGAAGTACGCGAGCCCGGCGACGCCACCGCAGATCAGAGCGATCGCCCAGAGCTTGACGCTGGCAGCGGTCGCCTGCGCGGCCAGAAGAAGGATCCCGATGCCCGAGTCGACCCCGAGGAGGAAGTACTCCCCCAGCACGGCGCCGAGAAGCGCTGCCGGCGCTGCCAGCTTGAGCGCCGCCATGATGCTCGGCAGGGCCGCGATGAAGCGCACCTTCACAAGCTGCGTCAGGCGCGAGCCGCCGTAGGCGCGGACGACATCGAGTTGGGTCTGGGTCGCGGCGTTGAGGCCGAGGATGGTGCCGACCACAGTGGTGAAGATGACGCTCAGGGCGGCCAGGAAGATCGACGTGGTGCGGGATCCTGCGGGCATCAGAAGCGTCACGATGGGCGCGATCGCCGTCAACGGGATGCACGAGGTGACGACCGCGAGCTGCGTCGACATGCCCTCGAACCACGGGAAGACGAGCACGAGCACGGCCAGCACGAAGGCGATGAGGTTGCCCCACAGGAATCCCCAGCCGGCAGTCGCGGCCGTCTGGGCGATCGCGTTCCAGTAGATCGGGTCGGTGAGGTCGTGGAGGAGCTGGGCGGCGACGAGGCCCGGCTGCGGCACGCTGCCCGTGACGGAGAACACGGTGACGGCGACGATCTGCCAGACCACCAGGATCACGACGATGCCGACGACGGAGCCGACCCAGGGCGGCATCGAACGGAAGGAGCCGAGCATCGAGCGGCGGGCGGGGCCGCGGCTCGTCTCGACGTCGAGGGCGATGCTCTGCGACAGCTCGCGCTCGAACGCCTGCTTGAGGTCAGTCATCGACGGCCGCCCCGTGCGAGCCGAAGAGGATCTCGGAGATGCGATCGACGTAGGCGTGGAACTCGGGAGTGCGGGTCAGTTCGGGCAGGCGCGGGCGCGGCAGGTCGATCTCGACGACCTCCGCGATGCGGCCGGGCCGAGCGCTCATGACGGCGACGACGTCGGAGAGGAAGACGGCCTCCGAGATGCCGTGGGTGACCATGAGCGTGGTCGCGGGCTTCTCGGTCCAGATGCGAAGCAGCTCGACGTTCATCCGCTGGCGCGTCATGTCGTCGAGTGCACCGAACGGCTCGTCGAGCAGCATGATCGTCGGCTGCACGGCGAGGCAGCGCGCGATCGATACACGTTGGCGCATGCCGCCCGAGAGCTGGGCGGGCTTGGCGTTCTCGAAACCCTTGAGCCCGACCAGGTCGATGAGGTCGTCGACGAGCCCTGCGGGCGGGGTGATGCCGGCGACCTCGAGCGGAAGCCGGATGTTGGCCGTCACGCTCCGCCACGGCAGCAGCGCGCTGTCTTGGAAGGCGATGCCGGTCTCGTGGCTCTTCTGGATCTCGGCGGCGGATTTGCCGTTGACGACCACGGCGCCGGAGCTCGGGGTCTCCAGGCCCGCCAGGATGCGGAGAATCGTCGATTTTCCGCATCCCGACGGACCGAGGAGGGTCAGGAAGGCGTCTTTCTTCGTGCCCAGGTTGATCTCGGACAGGGCCTGGACGGACTTCCGGCCGAGCTGGAACGTCTTGGTGAGACCCTGGATGTTGATGCCGGTGGCGAGTTCCGGCGAACCGGCGGGGTCGTTCGTGGCGAGCGAGAGCTGAGTACTGGGCGCGAAAGACATGGCGATCAGGCGGTCGGGATCGTGAAGGTCGTGATCAGCTCAGGGTTTTCTTTGTAGACCTCGTTGATCAGGGTCAGGTCGAACAGCTTCTCGGCCGTGATGTCTGTTCCCATGGCCTTGAGCGACGCGATGTTCTCGGCCACGAGCTCGTCGGTCATCGTGAAGAGGCCGTTCTTGTTGACGTCGTCGGTCAGGATTAGGGTGTTCTGCGCCTCGGCCTCCTTCATCTGCTCGGCCACGTCGAGATCCTGATCCTTGCCGTACTTCTCGGCGGCGTACTTGGCGCTCTGAGCGGGATCCTTGGCGGCGTCGGTCCAGCCCTGCACCTCGGCCTTGAGGAAGGCCTTGAGGGTGTCGCGCTTGTTGTCGATCGCATCCTGGGTGGTGGTGAAGGTCTCGGCGACAAACGGGAGACCGTTGTCGGCGAAGCCCAGCACGACCGGGGTGAAGCCGTCGGCCTCGGCCAGGATCGGCTCGTTGGTGATGTACGACATGTGCGCGTCGTACTTGCCGGCCTCGAGCGGGGCGATGTCGTACTGCGTGGTGACCATCGTCACGTCGGAGGTGGTCAGGCCGTTGGCCTTCAAGAAGCCCTCGAAGATGGTCTGGTTGCCTCCGGACTGCACGCCGATCTTCTTGCCCTTGAGGTCGGCGACAGTCTTGATCGGGGTCTTCTCGTCGAGCGACAGCAGGCAGAACGGGTTCTTCTGGAAGGTCGTGCCGATGATCTTGAGGGTCGCGCCCTTGTTGATCGAGGGGGCGGTGATCGACGGCGACGACAGGCCGACAAGCGCCTGTCCGGCGAGGAGGGCCTCTTCGGCGCCGGTCTGACCGCCGCCGGCGAGAAGCGTGACCGCGTCGAAACCGGCCTTCGTGTAGTAGCCCTTCTCGGTCGCGAAGTACTCGCCCGCGAACTCGATGTTCTTGATCCACGACAGCTGCACGGCAATTGTGCCGAGGCTTCCGGCAGCAGCGGCACCGGACGATTTCGGGCTCGAACCGGAATCGGTCGAGCAGGCGGCGAGGAGGGCTGTGGTGCCGACCACGAGGCCGACGCTTCCCCCGAGGCGCAGGAACCCGCGACGGTCGTAGTCCTTTTTCAGCACGGGCGGGGCAGAGAAGATGCTCATGGCACTCCAAGGGGCTCGGTGGCTCAGAAGGGATCGTTCGCGGCTGGGGCGGGTCTGTGGCCGCGGCATCGATCGGTGATCCTCGGAACGCTAGACCGCCGATGTTTCATCGGCATTTCGGTCGGATTGCCGTCGTCGCACTCCCGGCCAACCGATAGCGTCGACGGCATGGACGACGTCGACGGAGCCACTCGGGCCACGGGCGCACCCGGTCGCCGCGACGAACTGCTCGACCGCATCGTCGATCACGTCGTCGAGAACGGCATCGCCCAGATCACCCTGCGGGCACTCGCCACGGCGGTGGGCTCGAACAACCGCATGCTGCTCTACTACTTCGGATCGCGAGAAGAGCTCATCGTCGAGGCGCTGCACGGAGCCGAGTCGCGGTTTCCGACCATGGCCGAGGTGATCACGTTTCTCGATGATGACGCCCTGCCGCTCACGGAACGTCTCGGGGGCGCGTGGGCGACCATCGCGGATCCTCGGAACCGGGCTTTCCACCGGCTCTTCTTCGAGATCTTCGGCCTCGCCGGGTTCGAGCGCGACCGCTTCGCCACCCTGCTGGGGTTGATCGGCACCGAGTGGGTCGGTCACGTCGCCGGCGCGTTCGAAGACGCCGGCGCGTCACCCGACCAGGCTCTCGAGCTCGGCCACGAGACCGTGGCGCTCTGGCGGGGGCTCCAGGCGTCGCTGCTCAGCCTCGGCGACGACGCGCTCGTGGGCCGGGTGGCCGACAGTGCGCACCGGGCCCTCTGCGAGCGCGTGGTGTGACGGTCGTTGCCCCAACGGAGCCCAGGATCCGGCCCGCCGTGTTACGACTTCGCGCCTGCTTCGTAAACAGCCTGTTTCGCACCTAGACCCCGAGTGAACCATTTGGTTCACTGGCGCCATGAAGCAGATGCATCTCGGCGTGTTCGAAGTCGCCGGCACACAGGTCGGCGGAACGCGCAGCTGGTCGCACCCTCGAAGCGACTCCGTCCGGTACCACGAGCTCGATCTGTGGATCGGCATGGCGAAGATCCTCGACCAGGCGGGATTCGACTTCCTGTTCTTCGCCGATGGCTTCGGATACCCGACCATCGACGGCGACCTGCCCGAGATGGCGGCGCGGGGCGGAATCAACTTTCCGGGCATGGATCCGTCGCTGCTGATCCCGACCCTGGCTCGCGAGACCACCCGGCTCGGCTTCGTGGTCACTTCGGCGACGGGGCTCGACCACCCCCTGCAGACCGCCAGGCGTTTCGCCACGCTCGACCACCTCACCGGCGGCCGCATCGGCTGGAACATCGTCACGGGCGGCTCGGCGAACGCCGTCGCCGCGCTGTTCGGCCACACCGAGATGGTCAAGCACGACGACCGCTACGACCAGGCCGACGAGTACGTCGACCTGGCCATGACTCTCTGGGAGGGCTCCTGGGAAGACGACGGCTTCCGCGCCGACAAAGACGCCGAGATCCTCGCCGACCGCTCGAAGATCCACCGCATCTCGTTCGAAGGCCAACACTTCCGCTCGAACGGCTACTTCACCGTCGCACCGTCGCCGCAGCGGACGCCGACGCTGTTCCAGGCCGGCACATCGCAGCGCGGTCGTGCCTACGCCGCCCGCAATGCCGAAGCGGTTTTCGTCCAATACACGACCGGCCCGCACACCAAGGCGAACGTCGCCGACATCCGCGCCCGCGCCGCCGAGCACGGCCGCGACCCGGACTCCATCGTGACGATGGTCGGGCTCTCGGTGACAGTCGCCCCGACGAGCGAGGAGGCGCATGCCCTCCGGGCCGAATTCGACGCGATGCAGACCGACGAGGTCGTCGCCGTGCTCTACGCCGGCAACACCGGCATCGATCTGCTCTCGCTCGACCCCGATCGCGATCTGACCCAGCTGCGCGACGACGGCGGGCAGATCGGACAGATCGCCCAGAGCAACATCGACCGCTTCCTGCCCACCGACGGCACGGCTCCCCCGACCGTCCGCGAGATTCTGGACGATCTCAAGGGCAAGGGGACGCGCGGCCTCCAGCTTGTCGGCGATCCGATCGAGGTCGCCGACGCTCTCGAACGCATCATGGACGAGACCGGCCTCGACGGCTTCCTGCTCGAACCGCTGTTCGGCACCGCCGACTGCGTCGACTTCGCCGAACTCGTCGTGCCCGAGCTCCGTCGCCGCGGCCGCATGCCCCTGGAGCCAGCCACCGGCACCCTCCGCGAGCAGGTGCTCGGACGACCCGGAGCCCACCTCTCAGCCGACCACCCCGGCCGCACCTTCGTGGTGACGCCGAGCCCGGCACCCGCCGATCAGGCGCGCGAGGCCCAGGCCGCGATGTCGTCGTAGAGCCCCTCGAAGGTCGGGGCCCGGAAAGTGGGCTTCGCTTCGTCAGCCGCAAACCTCTCGATCAGGGCCGTAGGGGATTTCTGATCGGCGGCCGGCTCGAGGTCGTTGCGCCAGATGTCGCCCACGCTGAGCAGACGCTCGGGGTACGCGGCCAGGCCGTGCTTCTCCCGCAGAGACGTAAGGATCCGAGGCATCCCACCCGGTTTACCGGCATCGGTCACGATCTCGTCGAAGACGCCGTCGAGCCCCAGGTGCGCCAGCTGCCCGGCTACGCCGGTCGCCGTGGCATTGGTGACGAGGACGACGGTGACGCCGGCGCTCCTCAGGCCGGTGAGGAAGTCGGCGAGGCCGGCCGGAGCCCAGGTCTCGAGGAGGCCGCCGGCCAGCTCGCGGCGGCTGGCCTCGTACGCGCGGCTGAGCGAAGCGGCGGCGACGCCGCGGGAGCGCGCGAGAGAGGCCGCAGCCGCGTAGCCGTCGGCGGCGTCGACCAAAGTGGCGAGGTGGCGAGCCGCGGATCCTGCACTCTCGTCGTCGTTCTCATGGACAACCGCGTCGGGGCCGGCCAGGAACGCGCGGATCGTCGATTCGACGACGCGCTCGGTCTCGGGCAGGGCCTCGTCGATGTGCCGCGCGTAGCTGAGCACGGGTTCGTCGCCGAGGCAGACGGTGCCGTCGAAGTCGAGGACGAGCAGTCGCGACAGCGGTGTCACCTCAGGCGGCGCCGTCGAACATCGACGTGACCGACCCGTTGTCGAACACCTCGTGGATCGCACGGGCGATGAGCGGAGCGATCGGCAGGATCGTGAGGCTGTCGAACATCTGGTGCTCGGTGATCGGAAGGGTGTCGGTGACGACGACCGAGTCGATGAACTCGTTCGAGAGGATCTCGGGAGCCGGGTCGGAGAAGACGGCGTGCGTGGCGGCCACGATGACCCCGAGGGCTCCGGCCTTCTTCAGCGCCTCGGCGGCCTTGGCGATCGTGCGACCCGTGTCGATGAGGTCGTCGACCAGCAGGCAGACACGACCGCTGACCTCACCGACGATCTCGTGCACCGAGACCTCGTTCATGACGCGGGGGTCACGACGCTTGTGGATGATCGCCAGCGGCGCTCCGAGCTTCTCGCTCCAGATGTCGGCCACCTTGACGCGCCCCATGTCGGGTGAGACGACGGTCAGCGTCGAAGGGTCGAGGCGCTCCTGGAAGTGCTTCAGCAGCACGGGCATGGCGAAGAGGTGGTCGACCGGACCGTCGAAGAAGCCCTGGATCTGCGGCGCGTGCAGGTCGACGCTCATGATGCGGTGCGCGCCGGCGGCCTTGAACAGGTCGGCCACGAGGCGGGCCGAGATCGGCTCGCGACCGCGACCCTTCTTGTCTTGGCGGGCGTAGGGGTAATAGGGAGCGACGACCGTGATCCGCTTGGCCGAGGCCCGCTTGAGCGCATCGACCATGATGAGCTGCTCCATGAGCCACTCGTTGATCGGCCGGGTGTGCGACTGGATCACGAACGCGTCAGAGCCGCGGACGCTGTCGTCGTATCGCGCATAGATCTCACTCGACGCGAAGGTGCGTGCGTCGGTGTGCGTCAGCTCGGTGCCGAGCTCCTGCGCGATGTCGATCGCCAGCTGCGGGTGCGCACGCCCCGTCACAAGGACGAGACGGTTTTCGCCGGTGATCTTGATTCCCGACACGTCACTCGCTCTCTGGCCCGGGGGCCCCGACACCGGCCGCAGGGCGGCGCAGTCGTCGATTGGTGGTTCTGGGTGCTCGGTCAGCTCGCCGTCTCGCTGGTCGCCGCCGCGTCGGCTGCCGCCTTCGCCGCGTCGGTGCCGGGGCGCTTGGCCTCGACCCACCCGCTCATGGTTCGCTGCGGAGCGACGGTGATAGCCAAGCATCCGGCCGGCACGTCTTTGCGGACGACCGTTCCGGCGCCTGTGTACGCTCCGTCGCCAATCCTAACGGGCGCGACGAAGACGTTGTGCGACCCGGTGCGCACGTGCGACCCGACCACCGTGCGGTGCTTGTTCACGCCGTCGTAGTTGGCCGTGATCGTGCCGGCCCCGATGTTCGCGCCGACGCCGACCTCGGTGTCGCCGACGTAGCTGAGGTGCGGAACCTTGCTGCCCTCGCCGATGGTCGAGTTCTTCGTCTCGACGAAGGTGCCGATCTTGCCGTCGGCGCCGAGGATCGTGCCTGGGCGCAGGAACGCGAAGGGGCCGACGCTCGCACCGGCACCGATCACGGCGAGGGTGGCGTCGGTGCGCTTGACGACGGCGCCCGCCCCGACCTCGGTGTCGACGAGCGTCGTGTCGGGGCCGACGATGGCGCCGGTCTCGACGACGGTGGCGCCCTTCAACTGCGTTCCGGGCAGGATCTCGACGTCGGCGGCGAGGCTGACGTCACGGTCGATCCAGGTGGTCTGCGGGTCGAGGATCGAGACGCCCTCGCGCTGCCAATGCGTGACGATCGTGTCGTTGAGGCGCCGGGCCGCGGCGGCGAGCTGCACGCGGTCGTTGATGCCCTCGACGCGCCAGGCCTCGGCCACGGGCTTGGCCGACACGTGACCCCGGTTGATCGTCAGCAGCCCGACGACGTCGGTGAGGTACTTCTCGTTCTGCGCGTTCGCGGCGGTCACGAACGGGAGGTGCTTGCGGAGCGCCTCGACCGTGAACACGTAGGTGCCAGAGTTGATCTCGGTCACGTCGCGCTCGTCAGCCGAGGCGTCTTTGTGCTCGACGATCTTCTGCACCCGGCCGGAGGAGCGGATCACGCGGCCGTAGCCCGTGGGATCCTCGAGGATCGCACTCAGCAGGGTCGCGTCGGCCTCGTCGGAGCGGTGCAGCTCGAGAAGGGCGAGGAGGTCGTCGTCGTCGAGGAACGGCACGTCGGCGCTCACCACGACGACGTCGCCGGTGAAGTCGGCGGGGAGCGCCTCGACGGCCTGCTCGACGGCTCGACCGGTGCCGGGGGTGTCGTCCTGATCGATGAGAACGGCGCTCGGTGCGGCCTCGAGCACGCTCGCGGCGACCGTGTCACGGTCGTGCCGGACGACGACCATGAGGTGCTCCGGCTCAAGCGAACGGGCCGTCTCGAGCACGTGGTGGATGAGTGGCAGGCCGGCGAGACGGTGGAGCACCTTGGGCGTCGACGACTTCATGCGGGTGCCCTGGCCTGCGGCGAGGACGATGACGGCGAGTGGCTGCATGGGTGCTCCTTGGTTCGACGTGCCGGGGCACGAGGTCGAGTACCAGGGTAACGAGCCCGTCGCGAGGACGGTTCGTCTGTGGGGCGAGCCGAGGATCCCGCGGCACAGACGGGACTGACGAGGGTGCGGGGCGGCTCAACCGGGAGTCGACCCCCAGGCCCAGGTGGTCGCCCTTCGTCCGCCGGCGACGGTGGATTCGCCCTTGCCGGTAGCGGTCAGCCCGTCGAGGCCGGAGAGCTGACGGTGCAAGTTACCCGCGTGCGGCGCTGTGCCGGTCAGAGTCGCGGCGATGGTGGAGGCGTCGCGGGTGCTGAACGTCTCGCCGGTGACCGCACGGGTGAAGGCCTGGTCGACCCAGAGCCTGGTGCGGGCGACGTCTTTCGCCGCCTCGAGGATTCGGTCGTGGTCGAACGGCATGCCGTCATCATCGCCCCAGTCGCGCCAGGTGATCAGGCGCGACGGGTGCGGTGCGATGACGGCGAGGAACGCAACACTGATGGCCTTGTCGCGGGGATCCCGCCCGGGGCCGTCGAACGTGCCGACCTGGGTGAGGTGGGTGACCTTTCCGGGACGGAAGCCGCCCTTGTCGGCGAGAGCGCGACGGGCTGCTTCATCAAGTGTTTCATCGGGGCCGAGGAGGACGCCGGGAAGCGCCTGCTCCCCGGCGAAGGGCTCGAATCGACGAGTGGCGGTTCCGTAGCGCAGCTTCTGCGTGGATTGGTCGTAGCCAATGGGGACTACGTCGATGGCGATGAGGGGCTGCTGGCGTTCGGCCATGCTCACTCGGCCCGGTGGTCAGCACGTGCTGCGCGGTCGGCGCGCGCAACCTTCAGGTTGGCCCGAACGTCGGCGAACGACACCGGGTTGATGAACTCGCCGTCCAGCCACACGGTCTGGATGAGCGAGCGTGCCTCGTCCTCCGGGGTGGCCTGCTGGATGAGTTCGAGCTCTCCGGTATCGTCGCGGATGACCGCGAGGCGACCCTTCGCGCTCTTCTTGCCGGCGCCGGTCTTCGGATCCTTCTGGATGTCGACGCTTTGCCCGTCGACGTCTGCCCAGGTGGCCTTCACGGCTGATCCGAGATTGTCACGGGTGAGGTACTGGTAGGTGAACGACCCGATGCCGAGGACGACGCTGGTGGACTCCCAGCCCTTCGCAGCGAGACGCTCGAAGGTCCGCTGGGCTCGGTCGAGGGTGATGCTGTCGCCGTAGATGAGACCGATGTGCTGGTTGAGCCGCTTGTAGTTCTTGTCGTTGAGCTCCCAGCCGAACAGGTCGCCGAGGATCTCGATCGCGCCGAGCTCTTCGGGGGTGAGGGCGCCAGCGGCCTTCTTCGCCTCGTAGTCGGCGTGGTTCGAGTCGTCGACGATGTAGGTGCCGGTGATGATGTCGACGGGGTCGCCGGAGTCGGGGCGGATGACGAGCTTGCCGTCGCGGGCCAGAATGCGGCCCTTGAGCTGCGGGAGGATCTCGGTGAGGACGCCGAAGAAGTCGTAGCCGTCGGCGACTGCGGAGACGATGCCGGTGGGGAAGGCGTCGAGGATCGCGTTGAACGTGTCAAATTCGCCCTGCTCTCCGCGGATGCACATGACGGAGTGCTCCGTGGCGGGCACGGATGCTCCGACCCAGCCGTTGTCGCCGGGGTAGTACCGGTCGATGAAGTCGAGCGACGGCATCGAGTCGGTGCCGAGGAACGACAGCAGGTGGCCGGCACCGGACGCGGCGGCCGATTCGAGGCTGGTCTGGCCGCGCATCGAGAAGTCGTGAGCCTGGAAGTCGATGGCGTCGAGGTCGCCGCCGGTCTTCTCCGCCCAGCCTTCGAGCAGTTCGCGGTAGATGGTGGCGACGGTCGCGGTGGTGGACGGGTGCCAGATCGACGCGGAAAGCGCCGTCTCGATGTAGTTCGGCAGCCAGAAGAACTCGGGGTGGGTGTTTTCGACCAGCACGGTGGGGACGCCGAACGGTGCGAGCGTCCCCTCGGGGAGACCCTTCACGTGCAGGGGCAGGTAGCCGAGGCGGTGCAGGGCCCGAACGTGGTCGGAGCCGATGTTGTTGGGGCCGAAGTACGACAGCAGCACCCGCTCGAACTCGTCGGCGACCTCGTCTTCGGTGGCGGCGAAGAACGGCGCCCACATCTCGATGAGGTAGTTCTGCAGGAATGCCTGCAGGCCGAAGTGCACAGCGTGGGTCGCGCCGGGCAGCAGCTTGCCGGAACGGTTGGTCCAGTTGATCAGGATGGTGTTGGTGCCCTGGGGGTAGACCTGGCGGTGGGAGTGCTTGTAGCCGTCGGTGGCGAGAAGGCCCGCGATGACGCTGGGCTTCGTCGGGGTGCCGAGGCGGCTGGCTGCGGATGCGGCTGTCGTGGTCATGATGTCCGTTCTGTGTGAAGTGGTGAGAGCTATGGGACGGTCTTGTCTGCTGCCGGAGTTGTGCCCGACGCGTCTTCGCGGTGCCTTAAGCCTCTGCCAGGTGGGGCTCGGGAGCCGCGATGGCGCGGGTGAGGTAGGCATCGACGTCGATGGTGCGGAAAGCCGCGGCGCGGGTGTCGTCGTCGGCCATGCCGGTCGGCCTCGGGTCGGCTGCGTAGGAGTTGGTGGTCCAGATCTCGCCGAAGTAGTTCACGAGCTCGGCCGCCCGGTCGGTGTAGACGCCGTGGCTGACGTAGAGGCCGAGTCGCTCGGCCGGGAGCCCGGTTGCTGACGCCAAGCCCATGAAGGTTCCGCCGCCGTCGCAGATGTCGTCGACGACGAGGAAGCGACCCGTCTCGGGAAGGGGCTCGCAGGAGAAGCCGGAGAGCTGACGGGTCACGGGGTCGCGGTGCTTTTCCGCGAGGTACACCGGGATGTGGCAGGCATTGGCGACGGCTGTGGCTCGGGCGACGGCGCCCTTGTCGGGGGCGATGATGCCCTGGTAGCGCTGGGCGGCGGTGTCGCTGTCGGCGCGGCCGACGATGTTCTTGCGGACGATGTGCTCGGAGGTGAGGACGCTGATGTTGTCGATGAGCGAGGGCATGACAGGCGAGTGCGGATCGAGGCAGATGACCTGGTCGAGTGTCATCGAGTTGATGAGGTCGGCGTAGACCTTGGCTCCGAACGGGAGGGCGTCGGCGTGATCCTGACGGGCTCCCGGCAGGTACGGCATGACGAGGATGGTACGGGCATTGCGCTGGTGGGCCGCGTCGGCCCACATGGCGAGGCTGATGAGGTCGTTCCCGTCGGCTCCGTCGATGCGTGCCATCTCGGTGAGGCTGCCCTTGCCGTCGTTGTCGTTGATGACCTCGATGTGCTGCTCGCCGGCCCAGAAGGTGTGTGCGCGGAAGGTCGGTGTGGTGACGTAACCGGGCCCGATTCGGGTGCTGAACGTGACTGTCATGGCTTCCTCCAGTTTTTCTCTCCGTGATAAGAACTGGTTCCACCGTAGCAGTTATTCTCAAAAAGAGAAATACATTCGGCATCAAGCCCGCGAGCTACTGCGAACGCAGTACACGGCCCGGCCCGAATCGACGACGTCACAGGCACCCGCTTTCGCGATTCTTGAGGTGCAGCACGAGCTGCTACCCCGGACGATCAAGGAGTTTCCCATGACCATCACGACGCCCCCCGCCGACCAGACCGTTGCACCGGCCCCTACCGTCTGGGACTTCCAGACCGTCACCGTCGCCCGCTCCGAGGCGGAAGAGCGACTCACCGCCCTCGAGGTCTTCGGCTGGACCCTTCAGGATCAGGTCCCGACGATCCTCGACCGACGCACCGCCACCTTCTTCCTCCGCCGCGATCGCGCCATCGCCGACCGAGCTGCACTCGATGCGCTCGAGGCAGAACACCTCGACGCCGTCACCGAAGTGGATCGCCTGCAGCGTTCGCCGAAGCGGGTGGCGCGCACCGTGGCGATCATCGCCGGCCTCGTCGGCGTCGCCTACATGGGCGGAGCGGTCTTCGCCTACCTCGACGGCGGCGGCCTCACCTATTACATCCTCGCCGCGGTCGCCTTCGCCCACTGCTTCCTGCCCATTCCGCTGAAGAAGACCATTCTGAAAAAGCGAAGCGCGTCGGTATCCGGCCGAGTGGCCGAGCAGAAGCAGGCCGCTCACGACGTCCTCGAGGCCGCACACGCGCTCCGCGACGAGCAGTCCGTGTCGCGGTCGATCCGTCGGTGAGAGTTCCGCCTCGGGTGCGACCTGTCGTGGGCGAGAATCAACCCATGCCCTCGTCTCGTCAGCCGCTCCTGCCGCGGGTCACGCGGAACGGGATCTCACGACTCGATGTACTCCCTGCCGTGGTCGCCGGGCTCATCGGACTCAGCCTCGCCGTCGAGCTGATCCGGATGATCGCCGACTCAGCGGAAATCGGAGCGATCTGGGGGCTCGCGGTCACGCTCGCGGGCCTCCTCATCGCGACGAAACGACCCTTCGTCGGCCTGGCCGTGAACTCATTCGGATGCCTCGTGGTCGCCCTTGGATCATGGGGGCCTCTGGTCGAGTGGAGCATCACCGTCTTTCTGGTCTTCATCGTCACCCTCCGCTTCGGGCGACCCATCCGGGCTGCGGCACTCGTGGTCGTTCCCACCCTCGCCGGCACGATCATCGCCGGTGACCTCGGTGATCCGGTCACCAGCGTCTTCGCGACCCTCGTCTCGTTGGCTGCAGGGTCGGCAATCGGCGCCGGCTTGCGCGCGCAGCGGCTCTACCGCGACTCGCTCGAGCGGCGGGCCGAAGACGCGCTGGCCACGCGGGAGCTCGAGGCGACACGGCGAGTGGCCGAAGAGCGCCTCCGCATCGCCCGCGACCTCCACGACGTCGTCGGCCACGAGGTCGCCGTCGTCAGCATGAACCTCGGCGTTGTCGAGATGGCCCTGGTCGACACACCTCCCGACGTGACCGAGGCGCTCGATCGGGCGCGCACCGGGGTGCGCAACGTCCTTGCCGAAACGCAGCGGATGCTCGTGCTCCTCCGCTCCGATGACGAGCAGGGCGGAGCCGATCCCGTTCCCGATCTCGACTCGCTTCCGACGCTGTTCGAGTCGTATCGGCACATCGGGATGGACCTCCACGCCGAGCTCGAGGTGCCAGCGGACAGCGTGGATGCGGCGACGCAGCTGACGGTCTATCGGATCCTGCAGGAGGCCCTGACGAACGCCCAGAAACACGGGCGAGGTGCGGTGAGCGTCACGTGCGCCGCCGAGGGCCTGAGGCTGGTCGTGCGCGTGCGCAACGGCCAGCGCCTCGAACCGTCCGAGCCGAGCACCGGCCTCGGCCTCGTCGGAATGCGCGAACGGGTCGCCGCGGGCGCCGGAACGATGACAGTGACCTCCACCGACACCGAATTCGTACTGACCGCCCACCTGCCCTTGAAGAATGGACGTGTCGCATGATCCGCCTCCTCCTCGTCGACGACCAGGAGATGATCCGGATCGGGCTCCGTGGGATCCTCGGCCGTCATGACCCGTTCGAGATCGTCGCGGAGGCCTCTGACGGACTCGGCGCCGTCGAAGCCCTCGCGTCGCAGCCGGTCGACGTGGTGCTGATGGACATCCGCATGCCGGGGATCGACGGTGTCGAGGCGACGCGAAGGATCCGACAGCGCTGGTCAGCAGAGGAGGTCCGGGTGGTCATGTTGACCACTTTCGAGCAGGACTCCAACGTGCTCGCGGCTCTCCGCGCCGGTGCCAACGCCTTTCTGAGCAAGGCCGCAGGACCGAAAGAGCTCATCGCAGCGATCGAGGAAGTGGCCGCGGGTGGCGGAGCGCTCTCGCCCGCCGCGGCCGCGATGCTGATCGGCCGGGTGAAAGACGAGCCGGCTACGGTCGTCGACGCGGATATGACGGCGCGCTTCGACGCGTTGACCCCGCGCGAGCGCGACGTGGTGCTCAGCATGATGACCGGGCTCGACGTCGACGCGATCGCCGCCGAACGGTTCCTGTCGCCGTTCACTGTGAAGACGCATGCGAACCGGGCGATGGCGAAGGTCGGGGCGCGCGATCGGGCGCAGCTGGTGGCGTTCGCGTACCGCGGTGGGCTCACGCCGTAGTCCGCTTCTACTGCGAACGCAGTAGGCCGAATCGGTGCAGTCGAACGATTCGTGAACGGGTCCCCGCCGGGAGGCTTGAGGCATCACCTCAGCCCCTCAAGGAGAACCGGATGTCCAGCTCGAAGCCCCCCACCCCCGCCCGACCCGCGACTATGAAGTCGACCTATGTCACCGGCCCTGGAACGACAGCCGTGCTCGACGTACCGACCCCCGAGGTCGGCCCGCGCGACGCGCTCGTGAAGGTGCGGGCCTGCGGCATCTGCGGTTCCGACTCGTTCTACGTCTCGCTCGGCGGACTGCCCGGCCGGGAGGGCCACACGCCCCTCGGCCACGAGCCCGCCGGCGAGATCGTGGAGCTCGGTGCCGAGGTCACAGACCTCCGGGTCGGCGACCACGTCGTCGTCAACCCGATGGCCGCCCCGACGGGAATCATCGGCAGCGGCGGCTCGACCGGCGGTCTGAGCGACTACCTGCTGATCGAAGATGCCGAGGTCGGGCGCAGCCTCGCGGTCGTCCCCGACCACATCCCGTGGGAGGTCGCCGCGCTCAACGAGCCGATGGCCGTCGCACGGCATGCCGTCAACCGGACGGCGCCGAAGCCAGGCGACAAAATCGTCATCTTCGGTGCCGGGCCCATCGGGCTCGGCGCAGCCATCAGCTACATGGCCGCCGGTGCCGGGTCGATCGTCGTCGTCGATGTCATCCCCGAACGACTCGAGCTCGCCCGTGAAATCGGAGTCGACGATGTCATCGACTCCCGCACCGAGAACGTCACCGAGCGGCTCGTCGAGATCCACGGCGAAGGCGAGACGCGTCGCGGCGTTCGCAAGGCCGCCTCCGACATCTACCTCGATGCCGCCGGCGCCGCTCCCGTCTTCGGCGCGGTCACCGCCGCCGCCACGCACGGAGCGACCGTCGGCATCGTGGGTGTGCATAAGAACCCCGTCGAGCTGGACCTCGGCCAGCTCCTTGGAAGCGAGCTGACCATCGTGCTGTCGATGGGCTACCCGACCGAAATTTTCGAGGTCACGCGCGACATCGTCGCGAACTGGGAGAAGTACGCGGTGATCGTCAGCGACGTCATCCCGTTCGGCGATGTCGAGCAGGCGTTGACCCTCGCTGCGACACCGGGCGCCGCCGACAAGGTCGTCGTCGTCTTCGACTGACCCTTACGGCACCACTCACGTCTCGAGAAGGAGAAGAACCATGCGAATCGCCGTTGATATGACCAAATGCCAGAGCTACGCGCAGTGCGCCTTCCTGGCACCTGATGTGTTCCGGTTCGAGGGCGACGAGGCCCTCGTCTACGACCCCAACCCCGCCGAGGAGTTCCGGGCCCGCATTAGGCAGTCCGCGGCCGCCTGCCCGGTGCAGGCCATTCGCCTCGACGGAGAGCACCGCAGGGCCGTGCCCAAGGCAGTGAACCCCTCGGCCCCGGCCTCCTCGGCATTGGGCCCCTCGGCGCTGACCGAGACCGATCGCGTGGTCGTCGTGGGCGCATCGCTGGCCGGCCTGACGGCGGCGGAAGCCTTGAGGTCGGACGGGTTCCTCGGCCCTATCACACTCATCGGCGACGAGCCGGACGAGCCCTACGACCGTCCGCCCCTGTCGAAACAGGTGCTGCTCGGTACGGCGTCGGCTTCGGGCACCCGCCTTCCGCAGGCCTCCGGCCTCGACGTGGAATGGCGCCTCGGCGTGCCAGCCACCGGCCTCGATGTCGACGCCCGTGCCGTTCTCCTCGCCGACGGCTCACGCGTGCCCTACGACAGGGTGCTCATCGCCACCGGAACCCGAGCCCGACCGTGGCCGGTGGCCGACGAGGCGGCTCTCGACGGAGTCTTCACCCTCCGCACTTCGGCCGACGCGGCACGGCTCCGCTCCCGCCTCGCCGCCGGACCGCGGCGAGTGCTCATCGTCGGTGGAGGCTTCACCGGCTCCGAGATCGCGTCGGCCTGCCGTCGCCTCGACCTCCCGGTCACCCTCGTCGATCGAGGCCCGGCGCCGCTCGCCCGAGCGCTCGGCGACACCGTCGCGGGCGTGCTCGCCGAGGTGCAGCGCGAGCACGGCGTCGACCTGCGGTCGCTTGTCACCGTCTCCCGACTTCACTCGGACGAGAGGGGGGCGGTCGCGGCCGCCACGCTCTCGGACGGGACGACCCTCGACGTCGATCTGGTGGTAGTCGCGATCGGCGCCCTTCGGAACACCGAGTGGCTCAGCGAGTCGGGCCTGTCGGTCGGCCCGCTCGGGGTCGACTGCGACGCCACCTGCCGGGCGCTCGACAGCGACGGCACCGTACTCGACGGGGTCTTCGTGGCCGGCGACATCGCCGCCTTCCCGCACCCGTCGGGCGATGGCCGCCGAATGTCGGTGGAGCACTGGGGCAACGCCGTGGGCCAGGCCACCGTCACCGCCGGAAACATGCTGACGGGTGCGAACGTCCACCACGACGAGGTGCCGGTGTTCTGGTCGAACCAGTTCGGCCACGTGATCAAGTCCGTCGGCATGCCCGAGGCCGCAGACAGCGTGGTCATCGCTCAAGGATCCACCGAAAAGCGTTCGTTCGTCGCCGTCTACGGCGTCGGCGACCGCATGGTCGGTGCCACCGCCCTCGACCAGGTCAAGTGGCTCGAGCACTACCGACGTGAGATCGACCACGGCGCCGCATTCCCGCCGACGGGCCGAACCGTCGACAGCCTGCCCGGTAGCGACCGAAGCGTGCGCCCGCATTCCCGGGCTAGTCGCCCAACCACCATCCCCGCGAAGTCCGATGAAAGGACCACACTGTGAGCACTTCTCCCGAACCCCGCCCCGGCTGCCCCATCACAGGCGCCTCCCCCACCGCCACAACGGTGTGGAACGAATTCCTCGACCACGACAACCGCGCCGACCCGTATCCGGTCTATGCCCGCCTTCGTGATGCCGCGCCGGTTCAGCGCCTCGACGACGGGGCGTTCCTCGTCACGGGCTACGACGAGATCCTCGAGGTCGTCCATGATCCGCGGATCAGCTCCAACCCGCTCGCCGGCCGAGACGACACCGAGGGGGCCGCCCCCGGCCTCACATCCGCGTTCGTCATGCAGGATCCCCCGGAACACGACCGCCTGCGCCGTCAGACCATGCGACACTTCGGCCCTCCTCACCACGCCGGCTACATCGACTCGCTCCGCGACGACATCACGCAGACGGCGACCACGCTCATCGATGCGTTCCCCGCATCCGGCACCCTCGATCTCGTCGAGGCCTTCGCCTACCCGCTTCCGGTCATGATGATCTGCGACGTGCTCGGCGTTCCCCATGAAGACGAGCCGCGCTTCCATGCCTGGAGCATGGCGATCATCGCGCCTCCTGAGGCCACGACACCCGAAGAGGCTGAAAGGCTGCAGGCGGAGGCGTCACGGGCCACCAGTGAACTCGGGGCCTACCTCGCCCAGCTTGCCGAGGTCCGTCGCGGAACACCCCAGGGCGATCTCCTGTCGGGACTTGTCAACGACACCGGCCCGGATGGGGCCATGTCGACCAGCGAGATGATCAGCACCACCATCATGCTGCTAATTGGAGGGCACGAGACCACGGTCAACATGATCGCCAACGGCGCGCTCACTCTGCTGCGGCACCCGGAGGCCCTCGACCGGCTCCGCGCGGACCCGAGCACGATGCCCCTCGTCTTCGAAGAGCTGCTTCGGTTGGAACCTCCCGCCCAGGTCACACCGAAGTACATCGCTCTCGAGGATGTGCGTATCGGCGACGTGACGATCACGAAAGGGTCCCCCGTCTGGATTGCCTGGGCCGCCGCCAACCGCGATCCCCGACACTTCGCCGATCCCGATCGGTTCGACCCCGAGCGGGAGAATCGTGACCACCTCGGATTCGGTGCCGGCATCCACGCGTGCTTCGGAGCGCCCCTCGCCCGCCTCGAGACCCAGATCGCTCTGGCCGAGCTCTTCTCGCGACTCGAGAACGTGCGCCTCGTCGAAGACCCGCCGCCCTATCGCCGCAACCCCCTTCTGCGCGGTCCGAGTCGACTCGACATCACCTTCGACGGCATCAAAGCGCCGTGACCAGCCCGACGAACGAAAGTAGAGACCACGACACGATGGCGAACATGAGCGAGATCATCTCTTCCGGTGCTGCCCTCGTCGTCGTCGATATGCAGGTCGGCACGGTGGCGAACGCACGCTCGCAACCCGCCGACCGGCTCATCGTCGACGTGGGGCGAGCGATCAGCGGCTTCCGAGAGGCGGGTCGACCGGTGGTCTTCGCGATCTCGACCGGAACACCGCCGGGCATAACCCAGTACGGATCGCAAGGGCGAACGTGGCCGAGCACCGACACCGAGCTCGCAGTGGGAATTCATGCGCAGGAAGACGAGCTGATCATCCACAGGGCCGCGTGGAGCGCCTTCGCGAACACGAAGCTTCATGAGCACCTGACGGCCGCGGCCGTAACCGAGGTCGTCATCGTCGGCATCGCGACAACCTTCGGGGTCGAATCGACGGCCAGGTCTGCCGCCGACCTCGGCTACGACGTCATCGTGCTCGCCGAGGCCGTCTCGGATCCGGATCCCGCCGGTCACGACCGCACCCTCACCCGCGTCATCCCGGCCCTGGGTCGGGTTCTCTCGCTCGGGGGCTAGAAGACTCGGAGGCGGCCACATCGCTGACCAGCCCGAAGCTCCGCCTCCAGGACTCGAACCTAGACCTAACAGCTCCAAAGGCTGTCGTGCTGCCATTACACCAAGGCGGACCACGCCCGGAGGCGCCGGACCATTCTGCCAGATCGCGGCTCCGGTTTTGGGGCGGGGCCCCGTGGGTGCGCGACAGGTGCGAGTGGGCGGGTGTTATCCGGAGTCGGGGGGGGGGGGG